>BNTU01000056.1 GCA_025996835.1 Bacteroidia bacterium | reverse complement strand
GAGTGATTTTGGGCGTAAAAACGGCACCAATCACGACTTCGGTATTGTCGCTCAATGGGTGGCGGTATTGCACCCCGAAGTCTAAACTCAATCCGCTTGCATGCAACGAATCGCTCTTGTATGAAACGCTCGGACTAACGGTTGAGTGGGTAATATCACCAAATGTCGAACCAATTTTTATCCCTGCGGATAGTTGGCGAAACTCGTAGGCAACGGAACCGTAAAATTTGTTTAATCCACCGGAACCTTCATATTGGTTTTCGCTGTTGCCGTATTTGTAGCCCACGTATGAAATCGGTTCGATACCAACTCCTATGCCGATTTTTCTGCCAATCGGAAACTGGACTGCAACGTATTCCAAGCCTGCATTTGCCTTTGACGACCGCTTGCCATTATCGTCAAAGAAGCCCATCTGCCCTTTCAGCCCAAGGTCAAGCATGAAAGTCATCGAATCGACAGTCGAAAAAGACGCAGGATTCAACGGATTGATGTCCTTGGGGTTGCGTAAGCCGTAGCCGATGCCGCCCATCCCGCGTTGGGAAGCAAAACTTTGGTCAGACAATTGACCGTAGCCATAGCGCGTGTAGGGCGACTGGGCGGTTACCGGTGCACAATTACCAATGACCAACGACCACACAACAAGCATGGTGATTGGTAATTGGTGATTGGTAATTCTTTTTTTCTTCATTTTTGAAAATTTAATATTGCGTTAAGTCCTTTCGGAACTAAGTTTTCGTCTGCAAAAGTGCGATTTCTCAATTTGTTTTCAAAGTAGGAAGCATAACCTCCTGTTATCAAAGTTGAAACGGCGACTTTTTTTTGCTGCTCATCAATGTAGGCGTCCAATTCGCGGACAATTCCGCCGATGACTCCTGCGCGGATGGCTGTTTCTGTGTCGTAGCCAAATTCGGGCAATTCGCCTTCTGCTGTCACCAACGGCAAGCGGTCGGTATAATTGTGCAGGGCTTTGAACCGCAAGTCAGGTCCCGGCGAGATGTTGCCACCTTTGTAGATGCCTGTGGCGGTTACAAAATCAATCGTAATCGCCGTTCCAATGTCGATAATCAGCCAATTGGTGTTCGGTTTTTGCGCCCATGCACCCACTGCTGCTGCCAAGCGGTCCATGCCCAATGTTTGCGGCGTTTGATAGTCAATTGTCAGTGGTAAAGCCAGTTGCGTTGTCAGTTCGTAGTAGCCGGTCAATTTGTCTGCAAGTGTGCTCACTAACCACGGTTCCACTTTTTTGACAGAACAAAAGATACCGGATTGGGGCTTCGCTGTATCTAAAATCGCCGACAAATCCTTTTCAGTCAGTTGTTTAAACTGAAAATGATTGACCACCACGTTATCTGCAAATAGCGTGATTTTGCTCGATGAGTTACCTATGTCGATGGTGATGTTCATTTTATTATTGTTGCGCACCAATTTTGGGTGCAAAGGTAGCGATAATAAATGTTCCTGCAAAATCCTGATTCAGACGTTAGATAAATTTGCCTATCATTGTTTGTATTCTATGATAAAGAACTGCCTCAAAATCAAATTTTCCACTCAAAGCCGTCTTTCGTGTCCTTGATTTCGAAGCCGAGGGCGGTTAGTTCGTTGCGAATTTTGTCTGATGTTGCCCAATCTTTGTTTTGCTTGGCTTGCATACGCAGGTTTAGCAGCAGGTCGATGGCTTTTCCGAATGCTACTGCCGATGCGTTGTCGGCTTTTGACTCGTTCTTAATGCCGAGAACATCAAACAGATAGGTGTTGAACAGGTCTTTCAGGCTTTTTATATCCTCTTCAGACAAACTTTCCGTTCCGGCTACTGCCGAATTGATGATGCGGGCTGCCTCAAACAGATTGGCAATCACTATTGGCGTGTTCAAATCGTCATTCATTGCCTCCTCACATTTCGCAAACAGGCTCTGAATGTCGGCGGGAGATTGCGGGTTGGAGCCTGCAATGCCGGATGGTTTGAGGGTGTTGAGGCGGTTGCAAGTTTCCAAAAGTCGCGAAAGTCCCTTTTCAGATGCCTGCAACGCCTCATTGCTGAAATCGACCGTGCTGCGATAGTGCGCTTGCAGGATGAAGAAGCGGATGGTCATCGGCGAATAGGATTGCGTGAGCAGTTCGTGTGTGCCTTCAAAAAATTGTGCGAGGTTGATGAAATTGCCCAGCGACTTGCCCATTTTTTGTCCGTTCACTGTCACCATATTATTATGCATCCAATAGCGCACGCCTTCGTGACCTGTTGAGGCTACTGATTGGGCGATTTCGCATTCGTGGTGCGGAAAAATCAAGTCCATGCCGCCGCCGTGGATGTCGAACTCTTCGCCGAGATATTTTTTGCTCATCGCCGTGCATTCCAGATGCCAACCGGGGAAGCCGTCGCTCCACGGCGAGTTCCAGCGCATGATGTGCTCCGGCGATGCTTTTTTCCACAGCGCAAAATCGACGGGGTTGCGTTTTTCGTCCTGCCCGTCTAATTCGCGGGTCGTGCTGAGCATATCTTCGATGTTGCGCCCCGAAAGCACACCATAATTATGCTGTTTGTTGTATTTGAGCACGTCAAAATAGACGGAGCCTTCGCTTTCGTAGGCAAAACCCTTGTCTAAGATGTCTTGTACCAATTTGATTTGCTCTATAATATGTCCGCTGGCGTGCGGTTCGATGCTTGGCGGCAACACATTGAGGCTCTCCATCGCCTTGTGGTAGCTGTTGAGGTAGTATTGCACCACTTCCATCGGCTCCAGATTGTCCAATTTTGCCTTTTGGGCAATCTTGTCTTCGCCCGAATCGGCATCATTTACGAGGTGCCCCACATCTGTTATGTTCCTGACATAGCGCACTTTATACCCCAGATGAGTGAGGTAGCGAAACAGCACATCAAATGTGATGGCGGGGCGGGCGTGACCCAAGTGCGGTTCGCCGTAAACAGTGGGTCCGCAAACGTACATTCCGACCCGATTTTCTTGTAAAGGTTTAAATACCTCTTTTTTTCGTGTTAGCGTGTTGTGTATCAACAATTTAGCATCCATAATTATTCTTTTTTTTTCAATAACGAGGCAAAGGTAGTGAAAAAAAATTGTTAAAAATCAACTTTTTTGTAAAAAAAAGCGCGAAAAACTTTTTTATTTATAAAAATAGTATTACCTTTGCGCCCGAAAGTATTAATAATTAATAAATAAGTTCATGAAAAAGTTATTTAAAGAGATTACGGAAAACTTCGCGAGTTTCCAGGAAGATGCTGCGGCACAAGTAGAAAAAGGCAACAAGGCAGCAGGCACACGTGCCCGCAAAGTTTCGTTGGCTATCGAAAAGCAGCTGAAAGAGTTCCGTAAGCAATCTATTGCAGCAGCGAAGTAATTTGCAATGCTAATTTAGAGAAGGGATACACGGAGAGCGTTGCAGAATGTTCTCTGTGTATTGTTTTGAAACCGTCGTTGCGGGCTTGACCTGCAATCCCCTAATAATAATTACAAAATGATGATAAACTTCAATTCAATTTTAAGCCTCTTGTCTCCACACGACAACAAATTCTTACCTCTGTTGAAAGAATTAGCCGGTGTGATGGTCAGAGCCAGTGCGTTGCTCAGCGAGCTGTTTGCCTGCACCGACAAAGAACGGCGTGATGAACTCTGTCGCGAGATAAAAGTGGAAGAAATCAACGGCGACAAGGTGTCTGCCCGCATCCTGAAAGAACTCAACAACACGTTCATCACCCCCTTCGACCGCGAAGACATCAACGAGATTTCCGACAGAGTGGAGGAAATCATCGACACCATCAACCATGTGGCTCAGAAGGTGTCGCTCTACTCGCCCCAACATTTTTCGCCCTGCATGACCCGCATGACGGAACTCATCCAGAGCGGCACAGTGGAGGCGCAAGGGGCTGTGAATGAGCTGGATTCGCTCAAAAAGAACGACACCCATTTTCGCCACCATTACAAGGAAATCAAACGCTTGGAAGAGGAGGCAGATGGCGTGTACGAACAAGGCATCACCGCCCTTTTTCGTGACGAAACGAACCCAACCGAACTCATCAAACTAAAAGAAATCATCCAAGAGCTTGAAAAAACGGCAAACAAAATCAACAACACAGGCAAAGTGCTGAAATCCATTTTTGTGAAATACGCGTAAGTTAGTTATGAGTTATGAGTTATGAGTTAAATTGCTTATCTTTGCACTCTAATTTTACAAAAGATGGAAACAAAAAAATACAAGCGGTTGCCTTATGGCATTTCGGATTTCAGGAGAATAATTCTTGAAAACTATGCTTATGTGGATAAAACCATGTACATAGAGATGTTGGAAAAAGAAGCCAACCCCAATCAGTTTTTCATACGTCCGCGCAAGTTCGGCAAGAGTTTGTTTTTTATGACGTTGTGGTATTATTATGACCTCAATGCTGCCGGAGAGTTTGAAACCTTGTTCGGCAACTTGTATATCGGCAAGCATCCTACGCCGGAACATAATACATACGCAGTCCTGCAACTTGATTTTTCGGGATTGGACACTTCAAGCGAGCAAGGGTTTGTAAAATCCTTTTCGAGTAATGTGCAGGATGCTGTTCGTGATTTTTTCCGTATTTATGATTCGGTTTTTCCGGAAGCAAATCTTTATGTTAATCAGATAGATGAAGAACGTCCGGGTGTTGCGGCTTTGCAAAAAGTTTTTTATGCTGCCAAGCAAAACAATGTAAAACTTTTTTTCATCATCGACGAATACGACCACTTTGCCAACGACCTCATTGCCATGGGCAACATGCAGGGGACTGATATCTATAAATCAATGATTGCCGCCAATGGAATAGTGCGTGATTTTTACGAACGCTTGAAAAACGCATCCAAATCATCACTCGTGAACCGCACATTTATCACAGGCATCTCGCCGGTGATGCTCGACGACCTGACAAGTGGTTATAACATTGCTAATGTTCTGACAATGGAGCCAAAATATAACGAGATGATGGGCTTCACGCAGGAAGAGGTGGAGTGGCTGATGCGGGAAACAGGCGTTGACCCCAAGTACATCAATATTGATATGCCGGCCTATTACGATGGCTATTTGTTTCATAAGGACGGCGCACACAGCGTTTACAATCCTGCCATGGTGCTTTATTTCTTTCAACAGATAATAAGTAGGCAACAACCGCCGGAAAACATTGTCGATTTGAATATGCAAATTGATTACGGACGGTTGCGACGGCTGTTCAAAAATGAAGGCAACCGCGAAACGTTGCTCAAAATTATAAAAGAGGACGGCATCTTTTCCGAATTATTGCAGAAATTTCCCATTGATATGCTGGAAGATGACACTCAATTTGTTTCTCTGCTATTCTATATGGGTTTGCTGACCATCAAAGGCTCTCATCTGAATAAAATGCGGTTGGAAATTCCCAATTTTTCGGTCAAAACGATGTATTGGGATTACATTGTACGAATGACACGGGAAACTTCGCCTCTGATGACCATACAGTCGCAACCTCTGGACGAATCCATCGTTGCAGCGGCAATGGAAGGCGATATCACCCGTTTTATCAACTATGTTTCAAAAAATGCGTTCAGTAAATTTTCCAACCAGGATTTAAAGCATTTCGATGAAAAATACATTAAGGCACTCCTTTTGGCTTATCTGTTCATGAGCAAGATTTACATTCCGATGAGCGAATACGAAACCGTTCCGGGCAGAGCGGATATTTATCTGCAGCGCGACCCACGTCTGCCCCAAGTGAAATGGGAATGGATATTGGAGTTGAAATACTGCAAAACCACCACTACGCCCGCTGAAATTGCCAAACTGCAAAAAGAGGGCGAGGAGCAGATAAAGCAGTATCTCTCTTCGCACCGTTTGGGCAATCGTTCCGATTTGAAAGCCGCCGTTGTTGTGTTTATTGGCAAAAACAAGTATAAATTGTCTGAACCTTGATTTTCATAAGATTTTCAAGATTGACAGGATTATAATTGTCTAACGTTGGCGGTGTAGTAGCATGACAAATTACAGAGGTAAGAGTGTAAAAGCCCTGTTTATCAATATTTTATAATTCTAACTTTTTCATTTTTATGTTGTTTTATTTCTTTGTTCAACGCGGCAAAGTTAAGCATTATTTTTGAATTGTGGATGGAAAATTTCACAAAATTCAAAAATAAATGCTTACCTTTGCCGCCGAAGCGAACATAAAAACAACAAGAAAATGACTAACGAAGACAAAATACGCTATTGGCTTGACCTTTCGGATAAAGATTTGAAAGTTGCCGATGCTATGATGCAAGGAAAATTTTACTTGTACGTTGCTTTCATGTGCCACCAATCACACGCTATCCTGACTATAAACAGGAATTGACACGGCAGTTGAATCAGGGCAGATGTCAAGACATTCTTACACAGACAACAAACTTACAGCAATGGACGAAAAAGACACTATTATTGAAAAGGTGAAAACCTACAAGTCATTGGTTAAGCAATCGTTTCCTTTGAAAATTGACCAATTCTGGCTTTTTGGGTCTTATGCTAAAGGAACATCGCATAGAGACAGTGACATTGATGTGGCATTAGTGGTGGAACATCTGGATGAAGATTATGATTTTTTCAAAACAGAACCCGTTTTGTGGAAGTTGAAGCGCAATGTAGATGTTCGGATAGAGCCTCACATCATCGCACGTGACAACGATTATGCCGGATTTCTAAATGAAATCAAACGAACAGGGATAGAAATATAGTGAATGTTTTTTGTTTACAAAAAAAACAGGTTGCTCGTAATAACAATTTTTCGCAGTTTATAATTGAACTCGCCCCCCATAACTCATAACTCCTTGCTCAGCACCTGATGTCCGATGCGACAAAACATACATTTCTTTTGGTCGCAGTATTCCTTTTTGAGTTGGATTAGGGCTTGACTGTCGCCTGCGTTTTTGGTTTTGAGACCTGCTTCCACAAACGGGTGGGTGATGGAATTATGCTCGGCAGGGATGTCCTGCAGCAGGCGAAACGTTTTTCCCATGTGAAATGGCTCATCTCTCGAATGCCCGTAGGCAAACACTATCGGTGCCACCGTATTGATAAGCAGGATGTCAATCGCCGATTGTCCTAACACTTTTTGTCTTTTTTCGCTCACTTGTTTGAAATTGTAATGCGTTTCCCAATAGGGACTTACGCCGCTTTCAAACAACTTTCGGAGCCCATCGACCAGATGTGTGTCCAGAACTTTGGAAAACAGTGTTGGCGTGTGTTGGATAAATCCGGACAGTTGCACGATTTTGATGTGCGGAAAATTGTTCGGACGCAACCGCATCCGTTTAAATATATCCCCTTCCAATGGTTGCAGGTCATACATTTGTTGCAGATACCGGTATTCCGACCTTAGACAATACTGATATTTGTCGTCAATGTCCGTTTCATCCAACAATCCGGCTTGTCCCAAAAACAGTGCTTCAATTTGGAGGCACGAGTGGCTGTGTTTGTTCACGATGCTGAGCGGCAGACTTTTGGCGAGGCGTTCAAAGGCATCGTTGTTGATGCCGAACCCAAAATTGCGTGCCAACGTGATGTAAAAAACTGTGTTCCAGTCGCCCTTGTAGGTTTTTAGCAATTCCATAATGTCTTGCGTTTTGCGATTGAGACGTTCCAAAAGCAGGGCTGTTTGCCAGTCCGACAGAAAAATTTCAGGGATGTTTTTGATTTTATCCAAGCACGGCTGCCGATTGTCCATCTTCACAAACTCCGAATACCGGGTGTAAATACATTCCGGAATCGGCATCACCCACTGTGGAATTAGTCTGCCGGTCGAGTCTTTAATTGCTTGATGGTCAATCACTTCCACTATGTGCAAAACAGTGGAATTGTACGCCTTGTCGGTGTCGTGGCAGTGGCGATACCAATCGGAGGAGCGGTTGTGTATTTCAATATTGCCTGCCCACACTTGCCCGTCCAAGCGAATCTTCGCGTTGAAAAAGTCCGGTCCGGCATCGGTATTGTAAATACCCGGGTTAATAACTTCCAAAGTCTGTCCTTCGGCTGTTTTGAAATTGTCGGCAGCATACAAACGATGCTTCCAAACGTGATGCAAAAAGGTTTCCATATTTTTAATTTTTAAAATTATTTTTCGGTAAAATTTTTATCGTTCGGTAAAACTTCTATCTTCGGTAAAACTTCTATCGTTCGGTAAAACGCTGCAAAGGTAAACATTATTTTTTAATTACAAGCAATTTTCGATAAAAATAATGCACCTTTGTCGCTATTTTGTGCTAAGTCGTTAAAAATGTGATGATTATTTTGCAAAGGCGCAATATTTTTAAGGTCGCAAGCGGTTTTTTTGAAAAAAAAACAAAAAAAAGATGATTTTACTTGTTTTGTATTGAAAAATATACTATCTTTGCGCCCGATTATTGAGTATCTATTGAAAATGCGTATGATTTTTCGTAAAAATAGTGCAAAGTTATCATATAATAAGTGATTTTAATAATTAATAGTTTAATAATTTAATAATGTAATTTTATGGACGAGTTAGAAAGAATTCGGAGAAGAAGAGCCGATGAACATCGGCAAGGAGATGTGAGAAGATCGTGTGAACGGGCTGGGGTTTCCACCACAGTCTTTCAGTCGGCTTTGCGTAAGAAAAAAATTGATGATTTGACCGACAAGGAAATGAAGGTCATCATCCAGTTCAAGGAAGTGTTGGACGAGCGCATCATCAAGCACGAGGAGTTGCGACAAATGCTTTAATCTACAAATAATGAAAATTATGAGTAAATTAGCATTGACATCAGCATTGGTCTGTTTGTGTATGTCGTCTGCAGCACAAGATATACAGTTGCCCGCTCCCAACAAAACGGGTGGAAAACCTCTGATGGAAGCCTTGAGCGCACGCCAAACGAATCGCGACTTTTCCGACAAGGAGCTGAGTTTGCAAACGCTATCCAATTTGGTTTGGGCGGCTTACGGGTTTAATCGTGAGGACAAAAGGACGGTTCCTTCTTCGCAAAACAGGCAGGAAATCGACCTTTATGTTTCGCTGAAATCCGGCATCTATTTGTACGATGCCAAAGCGCAAAAGCTGATTTTGAAAGTAGAAGACAACCATCAGGCGCAAACCGGCAAACAGGACTTTGTGGCAGTGGCTCCGGTCAATTTTGTGTTCGTGGCAAACTTAGACAAAGCGTCTAACCGCGATGCAGCATTGACGGACTGCGGATTTATTTCGCAAAACATCTATCTTTTCAGTGCTTCTGAAGGGCTGATTAGTGTGGTGCGCGGCTTCTATGACAAGGCTGAGTTGCACAAATTGCTGAGTTTGAACGCAAATCAAGAAGTACTTCTGACACAAACCGTAGGCTACCGAAAGTAGTTCTACAGGCAGTTTTAATACTGCAATGAGATAGAATCCACCGCCGTTCTTCCGGAACGTGCGGTGATTTTATTTGGTTTTAATTCTATTTTTATGTATTTTTGCAGAAAAATAGAAGTGAAAATGAATTATTTGCAATTTAGAAATCGTTTTTTTGAACTTGGATGTTTCGGTGTCCATCAGATATATGCGTGGCGGGCAGATTTTGACAAGGGCAATCTGACGCGCTGGACGAAGCAAAACCTGTTGGTTAAGTTGCGGAATGGGCATTACAGTTTTCCCGAATACTTGCATCAGCCCGATTTTGCGTTCTTTGTTTCCAACCGAATTTATCGCCCGTCGTACGTCAGTTTGCACACGGCATTGGCTTTTTATGGGATGATTCCCGAAGCCGTTGTGCAGATTTCGGCGGTCAGCACGTTGAAAAAGGCGAGTTTTGAAAATGCGTTCGGTGCATTTTCCTATCAACAGGTGGCTCCCGACCTGCTGTTTGGCTACGATGCGAAGCCCTTTTCAAATGGCGGGACGCTTTCGTTTGCCCAGCCGGAAAAGGCATTGCTCGACTTGCTGTATCTGTATCCGTTCTACAATACCGCGCAGGAATTGGAAGAATTGCGCCTGGATGAAGATTTTCTGCAACGAGATTTCAATGTGGAATTGTTCAACAAATATGCGTGCCAATTTCACAGCAAAGCACTAAGCAAACGGGCGGAATTACTCTTAAAAACATACAATTTATGATACAATTAGAACAAATTAAGCCGTTTTTTCCGGCACAAATCGCCCAAAATCCGGCGCATCGGAAATACCTCGTGAAAGAATTTGTGCAGTTAATGATTCTCGATTATCTGTCCACAACCACCTGGCTCGAAAAAATGACGTTCATTGGCGGCACAAATTTGCGGTTGGTCAAAGGAATTGACCGCTTTTCAGAAGATTTGGACTTCGATTGCAAAAACTTGTCCGAACGCGATTTTTTGGAAATGACAGACAGCGTGCTGTTGTTTTTACAGCGTTCCGGTTTAAGGGTGGAAACGCGGGACAAGGCAAGCAGCACATTGAAAGCGTTCCGAAGAAACATCTATTTTCCGGAATTGCTGTTCGATTTAGGGTTGTCGGGCTACAAAGAAGAGCGTTTTCTGATAAAAATTGAAAGTCAAGACCAAGCGGTGGAATATTCCCCCGTGATGGTAAATATCAAAGGTTGCGGGTTCTTTTTCCCATTTCCTGTGCCTCCGGATGATGTTTTGTGTGCAATGAAAATTTCTGCGTTGCTATCCCGCCAAAAAGGGCGCGATTTTTACGATGCAATGTTTCTTCTGGCTCAAACGCAACCCAATTATGCGTATTTATCGCAAAAAAAGAATATCACTAATTGGAACGAACTCAAAGCGGCACTGACAAAAGTGCTTGAAACGGTTGATTTGAAGAAGAAATCACAGGACTTTGAACACCTGCTTTTTCAACCCAACAGTGCAAAAATCCTTTTGTTTAAAGCATTTATAGACGGGATTGACTCCTGACTTTGACAATGTGTCACCCTAAACGGATTTCCAAAGATTTTCGTCAAAAATTTCAAACTATTTTCATAGCACTCGAAATTATTTTTTTTCAGGAAATCCCAAATCATCACCATCGAGAAAAACAAGTCCGATTCGCTCCAGATTTCCGTTGCGACCGTTGTACCACAGCCGCCATTTTTTCTCTGCCTTGTTGTAAATCACAAACGGTTTGTAGCACGCCGAAGCGTCCCAGGCACCCTTGTCGGGACTGATAATCGGATTCGTCGGCAACCGTTCCCAATTTGTGATGCCGTCTTTCGACCGCGCAAGACCAATGCGGGCAAGGTCTTCGTTTTCGTAACCAATGTAGAACATTAGGTACCAATCGCCGTGTTTGAAAATATGTGCGCCGGCAACTTTATGTTGTTCCCACTTGGCATTTTTATCACACGAGAATATCGGATTATTTTTGTATTTCGTCCACACAAGACCATCAGGGCTTGTTGCGTAGCCGATAGCATTCGGCTCGTTGGTCTCTCCGCCGGAGTACCACATCTTGAAAATTTTACCTTTGGCATCCCATTCTACATTCGGAATCATCACGGTGAGTTCTTTTTCCCAGCCTTTTTCTGCCACTAAAACGGGTTTGTCCGATTTCCGCTCAAAATGTATGCCGTCGGTACTCGTTGCATAGCCGATATGCGACCTTTTGTTGTGAGGACGGTCTTGTCCGGTGTACCACAGGTGATAAATGCCGTCTTTTTTGAGAATTGTAGGACGGTTGATGCCTTGTTCCCATTCGTGTTCTTTCACGGGAGCGAGCACGATGACCGGTTCCGACCATTTGATGCCGTCAGTGCTTTCGGTGTAGGCGAGCGCGTCTTTCGGTCGCCACGAGAACCACATCTTGTATTTACCGTCTTCCTGCAGCATCGTGAGGTCGAAACACGTGCCGAGTTCCGCTCCGCCGAGAACAGGATTGTTCACGTATTTCTTCCACTGTTTGGCAGTAATATCCACCTTTAACTCGCCGAGACGTTTGGAAGTAGCGATTTTTTTGCCGTTCACAAACACCATAAAACCCTGTCCCTTGCCGTATTTCTTGCCTGTTTTGTCCCAAATCACCGAAATCGTTTTGCCGTGATAGAGTACATTTTCGAGCGCAAACCACTCCCACTCGTCCGTTGCGAGCGGATAAACGGTCAATATATCTCCCTCCGCAGGGCGGAGACCGACAAGCCCGCTGATAATCAGGTCGCAAAACTCGGAATGATTGTAATCCTTGCCGCGTTCCACGCCTCCTGCTTCTTGCGACCATGTACCGTTTTTCCACGTTTTGAGTCGTGTGCGGGAAATCCAGTCGCCGGTGAACGGATTCAGGTTTTCATCTATCCACGGCACAACCGTGCCATCATCCTTTTTGAGGTGATGCGAATGGGCATACACTTTCAGAAGGTCGAGATAATCTTTCTTCGTGATGACCTTTTGCTGCTCTGTTTGCAACAAATTAGCCAGACCGAGGAGTGTCATGGAGGTGCTCATAGGCCATGTGGGACCGTTCCACTGACATTCATGTCCTTTGTAAGAAATCGTGAATTGAGGATGTGACTGTTCTGCAAATGTGGGACCGAATGGCGCGTAAAAATGCTTTTTGTCCATCAGAAATTTCCACGCCACAGCATGTTCCGGTTTCGCAAGTCCGAACATCCAGGGAGCATAACCACAAAGTTCGCGAACATCTGCGAGTGTTGGTATTTCCTTGGGTGCACCGCGTTCCGACATATTCTGTTTTTCCCAAAGTTGCAGCACTTTGAAAAATTGCGCGTCTTTGTCCCAGAGCGTCTCCAGCATCTTCTTTTGCAACTCGGCTGCCTTCTGTTCAAACCGCGTTTGTTGTTCCTTGTTGCCCAAAAGCGCGGCTATCTTCGCGATGGCTTGAGCATCGGCAATCATAGACGCGTTAATGACCGGTCGTAAACCATGACCGCCGATGGAGAGTTCAGTCCCTTCATAGCCATCAATTTGCCAAAACAGCCCGTGTTTCGCATCAAAATGGTCGCCTTCCCACGCTTCGAAGGTCTTGATTAACTCCGGAAACAGGTCTTTGATAACCGCATCGTTCCCCGTCACCAAATAGTTATTGTATAAAGCGTATGCCACAGGAAAAACATACGTTCTGACGCTTCCGCCTCCCCGCAGCCAGTAATAGGAATAGGCTTTCAGGTATTCGCTGTTGTGCAACCAGCGTCCCTCGCCGTAATGCAACGCCGCCGCACAATTGATGGCATTGTACTTCCCTGCCCATCCAACCTTGGGCAAAAATTCCGTAATCACAAACCCTTCGGGCGTTTTTTGGATATGCTTGCGGTAGGTCCACCAGCGGAAATAGTATATTTCCTCCAATTCCTTGTCGGGACATTCAAAGCGGGGGATATTCTTCGTCAGAAAATCAGCCGCTTCGCTGTTCGGAACAAACTGTACATAGAGCTCTTCATCCTTTTGATTGAATCGTTCCACATATTCTTTTACCACGGATGGTGGTATGACATTTTGACTTTGGCAAGGGGAAATCAACCCTACTGATGCCAAATAACTAACTAACAAACACTTCTTCATTTTCATTTTCATTTTTATTTTTATTTTTAATATTTTAATTTTTTTATCCTGTTAATCCTTTAATCCTGAAAATCCTGATTCAGACAATCTGTTCTATCCTGCAACCAACCTCTTTTCCACTGAACGCAATGCCCATCAGAATGATTTTTCGGTCAAGAAATTGTTCGTAATACCGTTTCTCGCGGATTTGTGCTATAGCTTGCTTGAGCAAAGTTTTCAATTTTGTTTTGGCATGGTATTTCAGTTCTACCACTATTGCCAGTCCGGGTTGCAGCAATACTGCATCCATACGCCCCCGGTTGGTCATCCTTTCGCTTTGAATATTGAAACCCAACATGGTCATCCACATTTGAAAGATGATGTGATAACGGGCTTCATTGGCGTCTTCGCTCAGAGTGTCTTCCGGCTGCAAAGTGTAGGAAACACCGGCAAGCATCATACGCATATTATTTGTAAAACCCTCCGCATCGAAAGCAAGGATTTGTTGCAACATCGCTTTTCCAAGTACTCCCAATTGGTCCACAGGGTATTGGGTATATGCACCTAACAGATGCTTCATCAACGACACTCTCACTTCCTGATTGGGAACTCCAAGCGTGTATTCAGGCTCTCCATTAATCATTTCTTTGTTTTTGACAGTCAGATAGCCTGCCTGAAATAATAAAGGCACATCATCAAGCGCATCCGGGTCGTAACTGTCGAAAGCCGATGAATCAGCAATAACAGGCTCTAATACCGTTTTGGCAAGACCGTGTTTTTTGAGACGATTAATCACAAAAGTAGGCGTACCCGTTGCAAACCAGTAATCGGAAAACTCCTTGTTGTCAAAAAACGGCAGGGTAGAAAACGGATTGTAAACCGATGTTTTGCCATCCCACGAGTAACCATCATACCATTTACGAATTTTTGCCAGCAAATCCTCCCTTGTCATATTCACGTGGACTGCGGTATTGTCTATATATTCCGAAAAATCACGTTCCAATTCTTCTTGGGTATAACCGCAAATAGAAGAAAATTGCTCACTTAATGAAATATCTTTGAGACTGTTCAACGCTGAAAATATTGACACTTTGGCAACTTTCGTTACGCCTGTCATAAAAACGAATTTCAGGTGGTCGTCGGCACTTTTCAATACCACGTAAAAATCCTGAAGAAACGCACGAATTTCTGCTGCTTCCGGCTTGCCTATCGCATCCAGTATAGGTTTGTCGTACTCGTCAATAAGTACGACCACTTTATTGCCGTCTTTGCGGTGCAATAACTCTATCAATTCGGCAAACCGACCGGAGGCAAACCGACGGGTAAGTATTATGTCGTTGACAGTAGCTATTGACTGCAAATAATCTGACATATCTGCTTCCATCTCTTCTTTACTATTATGCTTGATACCTGCCCAATCTATCCGTATGACAGGATAGCACCGGGTCCAATCCCATTTGTCGTAAATGTAGAGACCTTCAAACAGCAATTTTTTACCGTTGTACAGTTCTCCCAGCGTGCTAACGAGCAACGACTTCCCAAAACGGCGCGGGCGCGAAAGAAAAACTATCTTTGATGACGTAACGAGCCTATAAATATCTTCTGTCTTATCAACATAAAGATAATCATTGCTTCGCAAATCTTCAAACGACTGAATACCAATTGGTAACTTCTTCATGACTTCTCATTATTAAAAATATCCGCAAAGGTACAAAATATATTCAACAATAATTAGGGGCACATACAGGTGCGCCCCTAACATTATCGTGCGCCTCATAGATTTACAATGCGGGAATAACCAACGGTCGCTCTAACCATATTGTGTCTATTATCTGCACATTGCTTACTTTCGGTATCACGCGGTACTGCATATTTACTGTAACGCCGGCTGCCGGAATATTCCCTACTGTGAAGGAGGGCTGTTCCGAAGTATCAAGCGTGTTTCGTTCCGCCGTACCGTCTTGACCGGTATAGGAATAAATCAATTTTCCGAGATACTTCAGGGAAACGGAAGTTATATCCTGCCTCCATTCTACCGTTGCGTCACTACCACCGACACGCTCTATTACCGGAACAGGAATAGATAAAAGTTCCTTGTCGGCTGCGGTAAAAGGTGCCCGAAATACTTTCACCGGTACAGACTTGTTACCGTGCTCATCCATGGAAGAAATGATGAACTCGTGGGTGGTGCGTTGCGTGAGATCGGTGATTTTTACCCACGAGCAGACGCTGTCAATCACCAATTCTGTATCGCCATATTCAACAACTGTTTTCTTGGCTCTCAGATGTATTTCGCTCGACGGGATGCGTCCCGCGTTCAACAAGTCTATTTCTACATTCTCGTAGCCGGTTTTTGCGTCCGCCTTATCAAATTTACCCGGATATACGGTTTCTTCTGTGACGAAATTTTTAACAGAGTCGCCCATATCATCGTTACACGAGCCTAATAATATGGCTCCCAAAACAAAAAATGCTATTCGTTTCATTTTCTTTTATTTTTAATTATTGTTTTACATTATTGAATCACTTTTTTTTACCATACAAGGTTATTTCCGAAAGCCAGGAACCATAAGGTTCGGTATAATTGCCCGAGAAACTGTTGAGTGCCTCGTACCTGAACCAACGGGTCGGTGGTGTGAAGCGAGGGTTATCAGGATACAGAATCGCTTCATCTCCTGCATGTCCCAGTTTAACGAGTTGAGCAGTGGTTACTCCTGTAGGAGTATCAATTCTGTGTCGTGAAACAAATTCCCATCCGGCCTCGTTCCATGGCTGCAGCCGCGGGTCTCCGGCACCAACCCACACATACATATCGTAAATGGCAACGTTGTAACCTTGGTAATACTCTCCCCTTTGCAGGTTGGGATCGTTGTTGTTGGTAACATGGTGCCCCTGATGGGTAACGATACGGCTCAGTTCGTAAGTGTCGCCCAAATCAATGATAAAGTTCCATTGATTTCCGTCATCACGATTCCCTGTACGTCCCTGCCAATGGCCTGTATGCATATAGTTGACACTATTGCCGAAGTCAATCTTTCCATCTATTACGAAACGGTTTTTACCTTCCAGAAGGTCTCCGAACGCCATAGGAATACCTCCAATAGTATCATTTGGATCAGGCAGTGTCCAATTGTCCTTTGGAATCACCACGTCCTGAAACAGAGCAAGCTGTTTGTTGCGCGATGCCGACACATTACCAAATCTGTCTTCCACATATACGGTCACATCAACTGTATTAACGCCTGTCAGGTTGTTGATGAACTGTCGTTCAACAGAATTGCGAGAGGTAAACACGGAGGTTACTTCGCGAGCGACGCCTTGCTGCGTATAGTTGATTTTCGCAAACACATTCACCGGTTGTTGCTGCAGGTTTTTCCAACTCACCACCAATGCGTCAAACCCTGCTTTTACGTCAAGGGAATCAAAAACCTGTGAAACAGCCGACTCCAACGGTTTAATGATTATCGGAACGACAGTCGATTTATTCCCTGCCCTGTCCATAGCATACAGCCGGACGACGGTTTGCTCGGTCATTCCTAAAACGTCCAACGAATCGGTGTAATAAGACACCGAGAAGCGTCTTACTTCGCCGTTGGCGGCAGTATATTCGGCATCAATGCTCAACAGGTCTTTGTCGGAGGGAATATTATAATATATCCTTGCACCACCATTGAACAACATCGTATCAACCAATGTGGGTGGTCCGGGCGGAAGACCATCGTCCGAACCGATAGTGAGCCTGTCCGACTCCTGGCAGGCATAAAAACCCGCGACTACAAACAGCATAAAAAGAGCTGTTTTCACTAATTCTCTAAACTTTTTCATATCTTTTATTTTTTTTATTCTTAAACTCTTAACTCTTCACTCTGTATTTACCATCCCGGATTTTGAATAAGATTTGAGTTTTTATTCAGTTCATTGACAGGGATTGGCCACATATAATCCCTGAGGCCAAACATTCTCGACTGCTTCGATGTGGGTGCGGGGGGTAACCCGAAGAATGAA
>BNTU01000055.1 GCA_025996835.1 Bacteroidia bacterium | reverse complement strand
TTCATTTGACCATGCAAAGGTATGAATAGTTGGGCAGTATTTATTCATCCTCAAAAATATTTAGCCTGAATTTTGTCCACTTGAAACAAACGGCTCTTTTTTAGCCTGAATTTTGTCCATTACACCGTATTTTTGCATCTGAAAACATGCTCGTTTTCAAATTGAGCGCGTCCGGATTTTTACGCCCTGTTTCATTGACTACGTTGAGCAGTTGGTATTGTTCGCCGTGATATTTTGCCAAGTCTGTATAAGCCTTGACATTTTTTTGTGCCTCCTGTGGATTTTGATGAAATTTTTTTGGAACTCTCAGGATACCGCCGCTTTTGAACTTTTTTTCGTTATACCCATCCGCTGTCGATAGAAACGGGTTTCGGTCGACGACTTGATGAGCACGTAGAATGATGGTATCATATCCGGTGCGCAACCGTTGTTGGTTACATTTTCCTGTCATTAGTGTCACGTTTTTGGGGCTCAAATTTTTGGCAAAGGTAATTCTTTTAAAGTTCAAATGGGCATTTGTTCAAAAAAAATAAAAATATTTTGTCGATTTTCATAAGATTTTCAAGATTACCAAGATTGTTGCAAAAATAATCTTGGTAATCTTGAAAATCTTATTAAAATCAAGGTTCAGACAAACAAAATCATAAAAAATCACTGAAATCATACGAAAATCACAGTTCAGACAAAAATAATCTTGGCAATCTTGAAAATCTTATGAAAATCAAGGTTCAGACAATAAAATCATAAAAAATCACTAAAATCACACGAAAATCAAAGTTCAGACAAAAATATGAAAAAAAAATGCACAAAAATTTGCGTAATTCAAAAAAACACCGTACATTTGCAGCCGAATTTAGGAGGAGGGAGGCGGCAGTCTCTCTTTTTTATTAAAAAAATAGAAAAATTATGGGAAGAAGAGCAGCAGTACCGAGTATGATTGAGACATTTGCGGACTTTAAGGAGAACAAAAATATCGACCGTACCACGCTGATTAGTATTTTGGAGGAGTCTTTTCGTAGCGTTATCAGCAAAATGTTTGGTTCGGACGAGAATTATTCCATTATTGTCAACCCCGATAAGGGTGACTTTGAAATTTGGCGAAACCGCAAGGTGGTTGAAAATGGCAGGTTGAAAGACCCCAATCGGCAAATCACGCTTGCGGATGCACAAAAAATTGATTCGGATTACGAAGTGGGCGAAGAAATCACCGATGCGGTGGATTTTGCGGGCTTCGGTCGCCGTGCCGTTTTGAATTTGCGTCAGGCTCTGTCGGGCAAGGTGTTAGAGTTGCAAAAAGATTCACTTTACTCCAAATACAAAGACCAAATCGGTCAGATTGTGTCCGGCGAGGTATATCAAGTGTGGAAAAAAGAACTTTTGTTGTTGGACGATGATGGCAATGAGTTGTTGCTTCCGCAAACGGAGCAAATCCCGACGGACTTTTTCCGCAAAGGAGAAACGCGCCGCGCCGTGGTTGTGCAGGTGGACAACGAAAACAACAACCCGAAAATCATCCTTTCGCGCACCTCTCCGCTGTTTATGCAGCGACTTTTTGAGTTGGAAGTGCCCGAAATTCACGATGGTCTCATTACCATCAAGCGCATTGCCCGCATCCCCGGTGAGCGTGCTAAGGTGGCGGTGGAATCGTATGACGACCGCGTTGACCCCGTAGGAGCCTGTGTCGGGATGAAGGGGGCACGTATTCACGGCATCGTTCGCGAATTGTGCAACGAAAACATTGATGTCATCAACTACACGTCCAACATCAACTTGTTCATTCAAAGGGCGTTAAGTCCGGCAAAAGTGTCCAGCATCAAATTAGACGAGGAAAAACATCGGGCGGAAGTGTTTCTCAGACCGGAAGAGGTGTCGCTGGCTATCGGAAAAAGCGGGTTGAACATCAAATTGGCAAGTATGCTCACGGGCTACACCATTGACGTGTTCCGAGACGAAGAAATCAGAGACGAAGACATCTACCTGGACGAATTTTCGGACGAAATAGAGCAATGGGTCATTGATGCGTTCAAAAACATCGGCTGCAACACCGCCAGAAACGTCTTAGAACAAAGTCGCGAAGACTTGATAGAAAAGACCGACTTGGAGGAAAATACCATCGACGAAGTCCTTGCTATTTTGAAGGCAGAGTTTGAGGAAGAGTAATGGAGTTATGAGTTATGAGTTATGAGTTATGAGTTGGTGTGCTGCCAACAAAAAAACTCCTAACTCATAACTCCTAACTCATAACTAAAAGATATGTCTATAAGATTAAATAAGGTTACGCAAAATTTGAATGTAGGGCTTACGACTGTGGTCGAGTTTCTGCAGCGGCAGGGCTATGACCATCCGGATGCTGACCCAAACACTAAAATTGAGGACGTGGAGTACGACCTGCTCGTCAATGAATTTAGTTTGGATAAGAATCTGAAAAAGGAAGCCGAAAAAATCCGCTTTGACCGTCGCGACAAGGACAAAAAAACCACCGTGACGGTTCCGGGCTATGTGTCGAAGGGAGAAATTCCAACGGTCATCCCCGAAAAGCTCAAGCCGAAGTTCACCGTCACCGGCAAAATAAAATTGGACAGGCACGGTAATCCCATTGTGGAAAAAAAGCCGAAAGAAGTAGTTGCCGCACCACTCAAGGAATCCAAAGAATCCAAAGAATCCAAAGAATCCAAAGAAAAGAAACCTGGGAAAGCAAATCAATCCCGCAAAGAGAAGGTTGGCGGGATAACGCTTGTGAACACTCCAACTCCTGCCGGTGCCTCCACTGCCGGCGAACCGTTCCGCTATTTCCCAAAACCAACCATAGAAGGTCCCAAGGTGACCGGTAGCATTGATTTGTCCACAATCAACCTGTCTACCCGCCCGAAAAAGAAGACGAAGAAAGAACGTGACCAAGAGCGTTCCGACAAAATCAAAATTGTTCCTCCGTATCCACCAAAGAAGAAAAAATCCGCTGCAGCAGCTCCAAAGGCGGAACCGCGCGCCGTTCCACCAACGCTGACGAAAAAAGCGGATATTGACCCGGCGCAGAAAAAGAAGCGCAAACGCATCAAAAATGAGCGAATAGACATCGAGAAGGGTGCTCCGGCAGTGAAGCCAAACCCCAATATGAAACTCCGCAAATATGGCGAACGAAGCGAAGTGAGCGAAGAAGATGTGCAAAAACAGGTAAAGGAAACGCTCGCCCGCCTGACGAACAAAACGCAGAAAAAGGGTGCTAAATACCGCAAGGAAAAGCGCGAAGCCTTCTCACAGCAGCGCGATGAGGAACTCGAAGCCTCAGCCAGCGACAACAAAGTGCTCAAACTCACCGAGTTTGTAACCGCCAACGATTTGGCAAGCATGATGGATGTGCCTGTGGTGCAGATTATTTCCAAATGTATGGCGATTGGCATTATGGTGTCCATCAATCAGCGTTTGGATGCTGAAGTTATCAATATTGTGGCGGACGAATTTGGATTCAAAACGGAATATGTCAGTGCCGAAGTGGCGGAAGCCATCGCGGAAGACGAAGACAACCTCGAAGATTTAGTGGCTCGTGCACCCATTGTGACGGTCATGGGGCATGTTGACCATGGTAAAACATCACTGCTCGACAATATCCGCAACACCAACGTGATTGCCGGTGAAGCCGGTGGAATCACGCAGCACATCGGTGCCTACAACGTGCAATTGAGCAACGGTCGCCGCATCACTTTCCTGGACACCCCCGGTCACGAGGCTTTCACGGCTATGCGTGCGCGTGGTGCCAGTGTGACGGACATCGCCATCATCATTGTGGCGGCAGACGACAGCGTGATGCCTCAAACCATTGAGGCTATCAACCACGCCGCCGCTGCAAATGTGCCTATGGTGTTCGCAATCAACAAGATAGATAAAGCGGGAGCCGACCCTGAAAAAATAAAATCAGCCCTGTCGCAGATGAATTATCTGGTGGAAGACTGGGGCGGCAAATATCAGTCGCAGGACATCTCCGCCAAGCAAGGCATCAACGTCAACGAATTGATGGAAAAGGTGTTGCTGGAAGCCGATATGTTGGATTTGAAAGCCAACCCCACGCGCAAAGCGGTTGGTTCAATCATCGAATCGTCATTGGATAAAGGGCGTGGCTACCTTGTGACGGTGCTTGTGAAAACCGGTACGCTCAAATTGGGCGATGTGGTGCTGGCAGGCACGCACTTTGGACGTGTCAAAGCCATGTTCAACGAGCGCAATCAGCGCATCACGGAGGCAGGACCTGCCGAACCGGTGTTGGTGCTCGGTCTGAACGGTGCTCCCCAAGCCGGCGATGCCATCAATGTGATGGATACCGAGCAGGAAGCCCGCGAAATAGCATCCAAACGCGAACAGTTGCAGCGCGAACAGGGACTGCGGACACAAAAAATGCTGACACTGGACGACATCGGTCGCCGCATAGCGATTGGCAATTTCCAACAGTTGAACGTCATCGTCAAAGGCGATGTGGACGGCTCTGTGGAGGCTCTTTCCGACAAGTTAATCAGCCTCTCCACTGCGCAAATTCAGGTCAATGTCATCCACAAAGGCGTAGGACAAATTTCCGAATCGGATGTTACCCTCGCAGCAGCCTCCGAAGCGATTGTCATCGGCTTTCAGGTGCGCCCATCGCAGTTGGCACGCAGGGCAGCCGAACAGGGAGGCGTGGATATTCGCTTATACTCAATCATTTACGACGCCATCGAGGAGGTTAAAGCCGCAATGGAAGGCATGTTGGCACCGGAATTTAAGGAAGAAATCACCGGCAATGTGGAAGTGACCGAAGTGTTCAACATCACCAAAGTGGGTACTGTGGCAGGCTGTCTGGTGCGCGAAGGCAAAATCAAACGCGGCAACAAAATTCGCATCATTCGCGAAGGCATCGTCATCTATTCCGGCGAACTCGGCTCGCTGAAACGCTTCAAAGACGATGTGAAAGAGGTGCTACAAGGCTACGAATGCGGTCTGAACATCCAAAACTTCAACGACATCAAAATCGGCGACATCGTTGAGCCGTTTGAAGAGGTGGAGGTGAAGGCAACGCTGTAAGTTGTCTGAACGTTGATTTTCGTATGATTTCAGTGATTTACGGGGAGGGGAGATGGCTCCCTCCTCCCAGCAACCCCGTAGAGCTGGGATATGTTGGGCTTTCAGCCCGAAAAATGACAAAAATAACAAATATTAACATATCGAAGTGTTAAAATTAAAAAAACTATTGTTTATTTAAAAACATTCTCTACCTTTGCCGCCGAGTTGTCATGGTGGCAATTCACAAAAAATTTTGTTACAGATTAAAATTTAGATTTATGAAGAAAAAAACAAGAAACAAAAAGTTTGCAAACTTTGTAAAAGGCTTGCTGTTAAGTAGCGTCCTCTTGGGGGGGGGGGGGGCAAGGAATTTGCGCTAAAACAGCGCATGAGGCGCCTCAAGAGTCGGCGCAGATTATTGAGGTGGCGATTCCCTCGTCAGGGACGAAGACCATTACCGGTTTTGTGTACGACGAAGCCGGAGATGCGATCCCCGGTTCCACCGTTACCATCAAAGGAAGCACTCGTGGAGTGGTGACCGACATGGATGGTTCATTCAAAATAGACGTTTCGCCGACGGATGTTTTGGAAGTTTCTTTTTTGGGGTATGACCTCTACACCGTGACGGTGGGCGACAAGGCAAATTTTGTGATTCCGCTCAAGCCCAAGTCGAATGAGTTGGATGAAGTCACCATCGTGGCTTTCGGCAAGCAGAAGAAGGAAAGTGTGATTTCCTCCATTTCCACCATCAACACCAAAGATTTGAAGGTGCCGAGCAGCAACCTCTCCACAGCACTTGCAGGACGGGTGGCAGGTATGGTTTCTTATCAGACGAGTGGTGAGCCGGGGCAGGACGATGCCAGCTTCTTCGTGCGCGGCGTCACCTCGCTCACTTATGCCAGCGGACCGCTTATCCTGATTGACGGCGTGGAAATGTCATCGGCAGACCTTTCGCGGATGCAGCCCGATGATATTGCCAGTTTTTCCATCATGAAAGATGCCACGGCAACGGCTTTGTATGGTGCTCGCGGTGCCAATGGCGTCATTCTTATCACCACCAAGGAAGGAAAAGAAGGCGCAACTACCATAACATTCAGAACAGAGACTTCCATATCCGAGCCGACCTTTAAAGTTAAATTTGCCGACCCTATCACTTACATGCGATTGAACAACGAGGCGGTCTTGACGAGAGATCCAAGAGGCTATGTGCCCTACTCGCAGGAAAAGATTGACAACACGATGGATCCGAACAGGGATCAATACATGTATCCTGCCAATGATTGGTATGACATGCTGATGGAAGACCATACCGTTAATTACCGCACTAATCTGAATGTGAGTGGTGGCGGCAAGGTAGCCAGATACTATGTGGCGGCTACCTACAATCAGGACAATGGAAATCTGAAAATGGACAAACAGAATAGCTTTAACAACAACATTGATTTGAAAAAATACCAGTTGCGGTCGAATGTCAATATCAATCTGACTAAAACCACAGAAGCCATTGTGCGTTTGTCAGGTACTTTTGACGATTATCAGGGACCCTTGGACGGAGGCGATGCGCTATACAATAAAATAGTAAGGGCAGACCCCGTGTCGTTTGCCCCCAAGTATGCACCGGACGAATTAAACTCTTATGTGCAACATATTTTATTTGGCAATGCCGACATGGGCAATCATATCAATCCGTATGCCGATATGGTAAAGGGGTATAAAGAATACAACAGGTCAAAAATGATGGCGCAGTTCGAATTAAAACAAAATTTGGACTTTGTTACTCCCGGGTTGGCGATAAGAGCCTTGTACTCAACCAATCGGTATTCACTCCATGAGATAGAAAGAGCATACAAGCCGTATTATTACGACATAGTTGCTTATGACAAATCCAAAGACAAGTATAAGTATATCTTGCGACATTTAAATACTGCTGCAGGAGCGTCTGAAGAATTTTTAGGTTATACAGAAGCACCCAGGGTAATCCAGACCACCAATTACACAGAAGCGGCTGTAAATTATGACCGTACATTTGCAGAAAAACATGCTGTCAGCGGTTTGTTGGTGTTTACCATGCGGAATTATTCGGAAGCCAATGCCGTATCTTTAATCTCATCTTTGCCTCACAGAAATATCGGTGTTTCGGGTAGAGCTACTTATGCCTTTGACAGTCGGTATTTTACAGAATTTAATTTCGGATACAACGGTTCGGAAAGATTTGCCAAGGAAGAACGGTTTGGATTTTTCCCTTCCGCCGGATTGGGCTGGATCATATCCAATGAAGGTTTTTGGTCGAATAGTTTGGAACTTGAGAGAATAATACCCAAATTGAAATTTAAAGCCACTTATGGATTAGTTGGAAACGACGCCATCGGAAATGTAACCGACAGATTCTTTTATTTATCGGATGTGAGGATTGGCAGCGCTTCCGGTAGATACTATGATTTTGGATATAATTTTGACCAAAGGAAGTATGGTACAACTATAGACAAATATCCAAATGATAAGATTACATGGGAAACAGCCAAGAAGATGAATTTGGGGATTGAGATGAATCTGTTTGGCAAATTGGAATTTATGGCTGATTATTATACCGAGAATCGATCAGGCATCTTGTTAGACAGAGCGTATGTGCCTGCAAGCATGGGCTTTATGTTCACACCTCAGGCAAACCTTGGTAAGGCAGATGGAAGCGGAATAGATTTTTCCGTTGATTATGAGCACAGTTTCAATAAGGATTTCTGGCTCACCGGCAGGGTGAATTTCACTTATGCCACCACCAAATTTACCGAATACGAGGAAATTGATTATTCCGATACCCCTTGGAAGTCCATGATTGGACAACCCGTTTCACAGAAATTCGGGTATGTGGCAGAACGGTTGTTTGTTGACGATTACGAAGTTCTCAATTCGCCTTCTCAAAACTTCAACGATACCCGTCCGCTTATGGGCGGTGACATCAAATACAAAGACCTTGACGGCGATGGTCAAATTACCGAATTGGACATGGTGCCCATCGGATTTCCATCCGAACCTCAAATCATATACGGTTTTGGATTATCGTCCGGATATAAAGGACTGGACTTCTCATTTTTCTTCCAAGGGTTAGGACAACGTTCTTTCTGGATTGACGCGGCAACAACCGCTCCTTTTCTGGATACAGACGACAACAGTGCGACTATATCCAAGAACGCCCTGTTGCAGGCTTATGCAGATAACCACTGGTCGGAAGACAACCGGAATTTGTTTGCGCTATGGCCCCGCCTTTCCGACCAAAGAGTTGAAAACAATGTACAGACAAGTACATGGTTTATGCGGGATGGCAGTTTCCTGCGCCTGAAATCGGCAGAATTGGGATATACCATACCGGAACGCATTACCAATAAAATCAAAATGAAAGCGTTCCGCGTTTATGTTAGTGGAACCAATCTGCTCACTTTCAGCCACTTTAAATTGTGGGATCCGGAAATGGCCGGTAATGGCTTGGGGTATCCACTGCAAAGAGTTTATAATCTTGGTTTACAATTCACTTTTTAAAATTACATAATATGAAAAAGTTAGTATATTCTTTATTTTTTATGATTTTTTGTTGTTCATGCGATAGTTATTTGGACATTGTGCCGGATAATGTAGCAACAATTGATTATCTTTTTCGCGACAGGGCCGGTGCCGAGCAATATCTTACCACCCTCTACTCTTACCAGCCATACATTGGTGATCCGGCTTCTGATCCCGGACTGATGGGGGGAGACGATACATGGTCGTATATAGACCAAGTAGGGCTTAGGGATTTAGGAGATATGGCCTGTTTCAATCTCAAACGGTCACAAAATATCAATTCGCCCTTGGTGAACTGGTGGGAAGGGCTGAATCAGGGGAGAAGTACATTCAGATTACTCCGAGATTGCAATATTTTCCTTGAAAATCTGGATAAGGTAGGCCCGGATTTAAAGGAAGCCGAAAAAGAACGTTGGAGAGCTGAAGCGAAATTTTTAAAAGCCTATTATCATTACTATGCGTTGCGCATGTATGGACCTATCCCTTTGGTTAAAGAAAACTTACCGATAGATGCCGAGATAGCAGAAACAAGAGTATATCGGGATAAATTTGACGATTGTATAGATTATATTGTACAGTTGATAGACGAAGCCGTACCCTATCTTCCACTGGTTATTACTGACGTTTCCAGTGAATTGAGACGAATCACGCAACCGATAGCATTGGCTATCAAAGCGGAACTATTGGTGACGGCAGCGAGTCCTCTGTTCAATCACAATCCGGATTATGAACAATTTAAAGACAACAGAGGCGTTTATCTTTTTGAAAGCAAATTAAGTAAAAAAGAGAAGTGGGAACGTGCCGCAATTGCCTGCAAAAATGCCATTGATACGGCAGAATTAACGCAGCAAATTGAATTGTACGATTTTTCTAAATCAGCTTACTACGCGAGCTATGCCGGGCTTTCAGATACCAGTAAATGGGTGATGACATTACGTACCGTTGTTACAGACCGGTGGAATAGTGAAATCATCTGGGGAACTCGCAACAATTGTTCTTATTGGACATCTCCTAAATTTTTAACGGCTCAAGCAGGAATATCTGCGGAACCTCGCATTGCTCCCACGATGCGCATGGTAGAATTGTTTTACAGTAATAATGGCGTACCTATCGAAGAAGACAGGGATTATGACTATACCAATCGTTTTAAGGCAGAACCGGCTCCCCCCGATCAGCACTTATTTATGATTACAAATGGTATTCGCCCAATCGCCAAAATTAATATGCATCGGGAACTAAGATTTTATGCTAATTTGGGATTTGACGGAGGTTATTGGGTAGGGAGTGGTAGAAATTTGGATGGTGATGCCACTCCGACGTCTTCGGCAGCTTGGCCGCTGCTTATGTTGCAAGGCGAGGCGTCCGGCAATTCTGCGGGAGGAATCAGATATTCCGTTACCGGATATATCATCAAGAAATTATCGCATAGCGAAGATCAGTACGATGCGGCAAATACCAATTATACTCCAACAGTATCATCTTTTCCCATCATACGTTTGGCTGACTTGTATTTATTGTATGCCGAAGCGTTGAACGAAAGTGTGGATAATCCTACCCCGGCGGTTTATGAATATGTGGATTTGGTAAGGGCCAGGGCAAAATTGAAAGGTGTGGTGGAAAGTTGGAGAGACTACTCAACCAGCCCCGACAGACCCTCTACTCAAAGCGGTATGCGTGACATCATCAGACAAGAACGCATGATTGAACTTGCTTTTGAAGGGAAACGCTTTTGGGATATTCGCCGCTGGTTACTTTCCGAAACATGGTTGAACAAACCTATCAGGGGATGGAATACACTTGGTGCTGTTCCTGATGATTATTACCATGTGACGACACTGAGTCAATTGAAGTTCAACAAAAGGGAATATCTATGGCCTATCCGTCTGGGAGAATTGTTGAGAAATCCAAACTTGGAACAAAACCCGGGATGGTAGATTGAGTTATGAGTTATGAGTTATGAGTTATGAGTTATGAGTTAAAAATTTAAAATTAAAAATTAAAAGTTATGAATAATTTAAAATTAAAAGATATGAATAATATCTGTATCAACGCGATCCGTCGGTGGTCGCTCAGAATTTGTTCTGTTTCACTTGTGTGGCTGTTCGCTTGTTCGGAAGCACCTATCGGGCAATACCCGACAGACAGCACTCCGCCCAAACCTGTTAGCAACCCCCACGTGGTCAATTTCCCCGGAGGCGCATCAATTACTTACGACCTGCCGGATGAAACAGATTTGCTGTATGTCAAAGCAAATTTTGTGCTTCCGAATGGAACAAAGCAGGATCTCAAAGTATCCTCCTTTTCTAACACCCTTACAGTTAATGGATTTGCCCGCTCGCAGGAATACAAGCTACAGCTCATAGCCGTTGATAAAAGTCAAAATGAATCCGTTCCGGTTGAGGTATCCATTCATCCTGAAGACGCCAACATATATGGTGTTCGTCAAAGTGTTAATTATACCGTTGCACGAGGGGGCTTTAATGTGAACTGGGAAAACGCTAATAACGAAGACATCACGGTTTTTGTCCTTAAGAAAAATGAAGGAACGGGAAATTTCAGTCTTATAGAGTCTTTTTACTCTGCGGAAAAAGATGTGCAGAAATCTGTTCGTGGACTGGATGCCGTGGAGACAACTTTTGCTGTATTTGCCCGAGACAGGTATAATAATAACTCCGATACACTGCAATTTCAGTTAGAGCCTCTGTTTGAACAGTTTATCGACCATAGCACTTTTGCCGGTATGCCTAAATTACCGGCTCATACAGAGCATACTACTTGGTGTGGTCCCATGAGCGTTTTGTGGGATGATGTTTTAGTTGCAGGAGCTGTAGCCAGAACGGTATATTACATTTCACCCGGTACAGTCCCGGCTTATTTTACTATCGATTTAGGCATCAAAGTCAAATTATCCAGATTCAAATTGTTTGGTCGGGAGGATTATTATTTTAGACTTCATAATCCGCGTGATTTTTACATACTGGGTACCAATGATTTGTCGGTTGCACAAGATCCGGCCAGTACAGATGCCCAATGGGGCGATCCTTTGCTCAATTGCATTTCCCACCGTCCGTCAGGATTGTCGTTTGACGTTGTGGCAACTCCGGAAGATTATGCTTATGCTTCTGCAGGAGAGGATTTTGAATTTCCCGAAGAAGCCCCGGCTGTACGTTATATCCGAATTAAAGTCAGAGGCAACGGCTCATGGAGTGGCACCAACGGGATGCATCTTGCTGAATTGAGATTTTGGGGTGAACCCATCAATTGAATAAATGAATAATTGAATAAATAATTAAAAAAATAGATGATATGAAAAATTTTGGTTTCTTTATTGGTATGATTCTCTTGGCCGGTTGCGCCGAGATGAACGATAAGCACGATGAATTTCTTGCCAGAGGCGAGACGGTTTACATCGGAAAAGTAGATTCGGTAATAGCTTGTCCGGGAAACGACAGTTTGCTGCTGAAGTATTATATCAGCGATCCGCGCGCAAAAACCTTGACGGTCTATTGGGGTTTCAAAAATGCTTTCTCAAAAACATTTTCTATTCCGCCCCATCAAGCCACAGAGCCTTTGGAAGCATCTTTTGGTGCCGCCGATAGTATTACTGAAGAAAATTATACTTTTCAGTTGATATCTTCCGATCTTTCCGGAAATAAATCCATGGTATTTGAAACATCGGCAAGTGTATATGGCAGTATTTATCAAGAATCGCTGCTGAATAGGCGCGTTTTGGGAGCAGACTTCGGCGTAGCACCGGGAGACATTACGGTTAATTTAGCCCCTGCACTGACAAACGACGAAGCAGGGATGGAATTTTATTATACGGATAGAAGTAATAATCCTGTGACGGAATATTTTCCGCATCCCGAGACTTCCCTGTCTTTAGCGGATGTGGATATTTCTAAAGTTGTTCAATACAAAACAGTATATCGACCTGAACCAACAGCAATTGATTCTTTCGCTGCCAATACTGTCCCCATGGATATGAAATTTATTCTTTCGCTCAATAAACCGGTAACAATACAATCCGGTGATCTTTATAGCACCGGTGCGCAGCACCGAGCAGCCAATGCTGTTGATGGGAATTATGCTCTAAATGCGGACCGATGGCTTTCAGCGAACAATACCAACCTCCATTATCTGGAAATAGATTTGCAAGGAGAATATCCTGTCAATAGTTTCAAAACATGGAATGGAACCTCTGATGGCTATGGATATGTGCTTGATAGATTAATTTTGAAGGCTTGGGATGGTAGTGCTTGGATAACTGCTCATGATTCCGGCACCGGCAATACGGATCCGACGTATGGGGCTGATTTCCCTACTGTCATAACGACTAAGGTCAGGTTCGAAACATATACCATGACGAGATTGTTCGAAATACAAGTGTATTATATTGTCACACATTAATAAAACAGTTTGGGATGAAAAATCAAACACGGAGAGATTTTATTATACGTTCCGGCTTGGGAACAATCGGTCTAATGACCGGAACATACGCAATTGCTGCATCATCAGAGGAAACAAGCCGGGAATCAAGTGCCGGAACGTATAATTTCTCGCGCAAAATACCGGTCAATGCTACGAATTATGACATTGTGGTCATAGGAGGAGGTCCGGCAGGTGTAGCGGCATCCGTATGTAGCGCACGCTTGGGCGCAAAGGTTTTGTTACTTGAAGCTACCGGTTGTTTGGGCGGAATGGGTACCTCCGGATTGGTCACATGCTTCGATCCTATGGCCAACGGCGAACAAATGTTAGTCGGAGGGTTGATGCGGGATATCATCGAAACATTGTATCAACGCAATTCTCTTATCCCCGATATTGACCCGGATAACTGGCGCAAAAAACTCAACAAGTGGACTCCTTATCAGGTAGAAGGCTACAAATTGTTATTGGATGAATTGGTTGTTGGGGCAAATGTCAATGTTCAATTTTTCACAAAAGTGATTGATGTTGATGCCGACAGTAAAAAAGGCAGGGTAACGGGAGTTATCACTCACAACATAGAAGGATGCCATTATATCAAGGCAAAAACGTTTATTGACTGTACCGGCGACGGTGTTATTGCAAAGTTGTGCGGAGTAGTGTGTCGGGATGCCGGCACAGACACTCCGCATATCATGCCTTCCACCTTAATGTCGCTTTTTACAGGCATTAACTGGGATAAATTTACCGATCAAGACCAATGGGGCAAAAATGTAAAGGCAATAAAAGACGGTCATTTCACACAGATAGACCGGCATCTTTCCGGAATGAATCATGTAAGCAGACTGACGGGGAATTTAAACGGTGGTCATGTATTCAATCTAAATTCCCTGCGGTGTAAGGATTTAACGGATGGAATGATATTGGGCAGAAAAATTGTTCAGGAATACAAAACTTTCTACCAAAAATACGTCAACGGATGTGAAAACATCGAACTTGTTATTACAGCCGATGTTATGGGGATTCGTGAATCCAGAAGAATACTGGGCGAATATGAATTGAATATTGACGATTATATGGAGAGAAGAAAATTTTCCGACCAGATAGCCGTATATTCCAAATTTTTAGATAATCATCCTTACGATACTTCTCAGGCGGAATACGACCGGTTTAATGCAGCAAGAGCACTCGGCGCCAAAACGATGTACAAAAGCGGCGAATATTTCGGACTTCCTTATGGGATTCTTGTACCCAAAGGCGGATGGAAAAATTTCTGGGTCGCAGGCAGATGTGCATCCAGTGATGTCAAAGTACATGGGTCAATTCGAGTTCAGCCTGCCTGCTCAATGATGGGACAGGCAGCAGGAACAGCAGCCGTACAATCCATCAAAACCGGTCAACCGGCCAACGATTTGGATACGGAAGCATTAATCAGGACATTGAGAGAAGCCGGAGCTAATTTACCGCAAACCACCTTGTCAAAAAAAATGACACGAAATTGATGTGAAGTTTCAAGTTTCAATCAACACAATGAACAAAAATCAATTTATTCAACGTTTGTTTGCTGTCACGATTTTGACAGCAGTAGTGGCTTTTCAGATGAAAGCCGATGTGAAACTCCCTGCTGTGTTCGGGGACAATATGGTGCTGCAACAGCAGTCGCAGGTGGCTGTGTGGGGCTGGGCAAAAGCCAAAACCGGCGTGAAAGTAACCGGTTCGTGGAACAACAAAAGTTACAGCACCACCAGCGACAGCAAAGGCTACTGGAAAGTGAAAATCCAAACGCCGACAGCCGCTTTTACCCCTTACACGCTGACGGTGAGCGATGGCAAAGCCGTCACGCTGAAAAACGTGCTGATTGGCGAAGTCTGGATTTGTTCGGGACAATCCAATATGGGATGGCAGATGAGCTGGGTGGATAGCAGAGTGAATAATATTCGCTATTTGGGCAATGCGGGGATTCGTTGCTTTACGGTTGAACATAAATCCAGTGCTCAAGCTCAGGACGACTGCACAGGGCAGTGGGAAGTAGCCAATCCGCAGACCGTTCCGAACTTCACGGCAGTCGGATATTATTTCGGCAAGTTTATCAATTCCTCGCTCAACGTTCCTATTGGGCTGATACACACCAGTTGGGGCGGCTCACGCATTGAGGCATGGATGACGTCCGCCTCGTTGAAGGATATTCCCGAAAAGCCGGTGCCTGCCACCGATGCCGACATCAAAATACAAAATGGCAGCCCGACAGTGCTGTACAACGCTATGATTCACCCCTTGTTGGGCTACGGCATTCGCGGTGCTATCTGGTATCAGGGCGAATCGAACAGGGACGAACCCGATTTGTACGTGAAAATGTTCGACAAGATGGTACGCGAATGGCGCAACCTGTGGGGCGTAGGCGAATTTCCATTTTACTACTGCCAGATTGCACCGTATAACTATGGTGGCGAACATCCACATTCGGCCTATATCCGCGAGGCTCAGTCCAAAGGCTTGCAAACGCCCAACACCGGCATGGCTGTGCTGATGGATGCCAACAGTCCTCATGATATTCACCCGACCAATAAGAAAGACCCCGGCGAAAGGATGGCACTTTGGGCTCTTGCAAAGACTTACGGCTGGGAGAATGTGCACTATCGCAGCCCCGAATACAAATCACTGACGATAGACGGTCACATGGCGATTGTAACACTCGACACTTTCGGAGCACCGAACGGACTGACCACTTACGACAAGGAAATCCGCAACTTCGTGATAGCAGGCAATGACAAAAAATTCCACCGCGCTACGGCTGTTTTGTCAGGCGACAAAGTGCATCTCTTTTCGCCCAACGTGCAGGAGCCGGTGGCAGTGCGCTATTGCTGGGACAACACCTCGGCGTCCGAGATTTTTTCGCGGTATGGGAACCTTCCGATATCCTCTTTCCGCACAGACGAATGGTAATTCAATCATTTTAAATATTGAGAATAAGTAATAGCACCTGAAAAAAGATTTAACCAATAAATCGCGGCAAAGGTGCGAAATAAAATTTATTATTTTCGAAATTAGTTGCATAATTCAAAAAAAATGTTGTACCTTTGCGGGCAGATTTTAGTGGTACATAACACGCTATAGTATAGTTAAACTTGATTATGAGTCTGAAGAAAGGTATGCTGTAACGGCACCATTAGAAAATAAACTGTGGACGGCGATAATTACATTTCGGAATGATAAAATACGAATAATTTCGGTTCGCCGAGCACACAAAAATGAGGAGAAAAGATATGGCACGGATAAATAATTTTAACGAATTTCTTGATGCGTTTGAAAAGGGCGATGATGTTCTTCAGTATGCTGTAGATGGGCAAACGCATGACGAAGGACTTGTTTGGTTTGCTAATAAATTGGCAGAAAGTTCCAGTCCTGTCACTGTCGTAGAACTTCCAACGCACGCTTACAAAGTGGCATACGAAAAAGCGGGAGCACATAATATGACGGTTTCTCAGTTTCTTTCAAAACTCCTTACAGGAAAGGCTGCAACGGCATTGTTATAGTTGTACGGGGTTGTCAATCAAGTAGATAGGGGGGGGGGCAAGTCCGCAATGACAAAGCACTTTTGAGATAGTTTCAATTCAGACTAACGAACAATAGCTGATCTGACAGGTCCACCCGCTTTTAGCCCTCTTAGTTTTTTTGCCTTTTTGTTTTTCTGTAGGGGGTGCACGACAAATTTCCCTTTTGGAATTGCATACACGAAATATATATATGGTTATTGGGGCTTGCCCCCAAAGGCTTTGTCATGACAGCCTTTTTGGTCAGCCTCTATAATCTTCTTAATCGTGTAAAAATCAAGGTTCAGATATTCTGTATTTATTTTTGCCAATAAACACAATGACCGCAGCTTTCAGGTCGGGGCGGCTTCCCAACCGGTGCGAGCCAACATATTGCTGCATCTGTTCCTCACCTTTTTTCTGTTGTTGAACGATTTCGGCTTCGGAGGCATCTGTCTTGCAGTATTTCAACTCAAACAGCCATTCATATTTTATCTGCGGCAACCGCGGGCTGCGTTGTAGAAATATATCTACCCGCCCCGGAACGGCTTCGTATTCGCTCATCGGAACGTAAACCTTGCTCATAAACAGATATGCCAGCAGCAGGGTTTTAATATATTTTTCATCGTAACGCTGCAGGTCGTAGTCGGAGAATTTGCTAAAGGCGTTCTCCGAAACATAGCCAATAAACCGCTCTACATCGCCATCCATCGCCAACGCATAAATAGCTTCGTTCAGCGGTTGCGATTGAATGCTCATATCGGGGGATGTTTCTTGCATTAACTTTACCAGATATTCCCAATACAATGTTTTGATGGAATAGTTGGGAATCCCTAATTTAAGTTGAAACTGATGCCGACCCTTGATAGTAAGCAGCCCCATGTAAAACAGCAGGGAAACAAAATAACTGTCATCGT
>BNTU01000054.1 GCA_025996835.1 Bacteroidia bacterium | reverse complement strand
AAAGTTATCTTATTTGTAGCCGAAAGGGTCAATTTGCCAATACGTGGCATACGCACAGCCATGTTTCCATTCAACCCTTTTTTCCATTGTTTCAGGAGAATATCTCCAACCGTTATTTGGCGGTTGATAACCTTTATAAATATACCATCCTCTCGGCTTACCTGTTTCTGGAATTATTTGTGACATTCCACCACCAAAAGGGGCAGAGATATTGTCTAAGCGATATTTCCCCTTTCCATCGTTATCTTCATATTTGTAAAAATCATTGATATACTTTTCACTTAACTCTACGAAAATTGGATTATATGTAAATTGATTTGACTTTGAATAATACCATATTGTATCGCTCAATGTTGCAAGTTTGTTTTTAGCATCATTATGGGAATTTGCGCGACACCAGATAATTTCCCCTCTTAACAAATTATCTTCTTTAAAAAATTTATCCAATATCTCACATCGAATATATGAATTGGCGTTTATATCGCAATGCAAAAACATGCTCCCGGTTTGTTTGAGGATGCGATACAGCTCCTCAACACGCATGTTGAGCCATGCGATATACTGTTGCATTCCGCCACTCCAGCGGTCTTCAAAACTGCGCACTTCACCCTCATCGCCCCAAATGACCTCGTAGTTGCGGTTGCTTAAAAAAGGAGGGTCAAGATAAATCAAATCCACCGATTCATCTGGAAGAGTTTTTAAAACTTCGAGGTTGTCGCCAAGAATAATTTTGTTTATGTGTCCGTTATTTTTCATAATGTTATATTTTGCCACTCACGCTCTCCGTTATCGCTTGCAATGCCTGCTTGTCAGGGATGAAATTCACGCCGTATTTGTCGACGAGTTCTATCCCTGATTCTTCAAAATAGCGTTCCATTGCTTTGATGTTTTGCGCTGCCCAGCCGTAGGAGCCGAACAAAATCCCTTTTTTGGTTTTTGTGGACAATCCTTGCAAATAGGTGAGGAAGGCGGCTACTGTTGGCATGGGGTTTTTGTTTAGTGTGGGCGAGCCTACGCAGATGTATTCTGCTTCCAGACAGTCGGTTATGATGTCGGAGATGTGGTTGGATTTGAGATCGCAAAACTTGTATTCGTAGCCTTTTGCTTCAAAGGCATTGCGAATGGCGTAGGCGATTTTCTCCGTTGAGCCATACATCGAATCAAACGCGATAACTACCTTTTTATCCGTCCGACAGTGTGCCCATTTCGTATAATGCTCCAATATTGCCGGAATGTTGTTCTTCCAAATCAAACCGTGCGAAGGTGCAATCATCTGAATATCAAGACTTTGCACCGCTTCCAACACGCCCACCACTTGCGAGGAATAGGGCATGATGATGTTGGCATAATACTTTTTGGCTTCTTCCATGATTACATCCAGCGGCTCGTCGTCGAAAACGTTGGAACTTGCCAAATGCTGCCCAAAAGCATCGTTGGAGAACAGTATTTTCTCTTCCGGACAATACGTTACCATATTGTCGGGCCAATGCACCATTGGGGTCATAACGAAACTTAACGTCCTTTTACCCAACGAAATACTGTCGCCTGTTTTCACAACTTGAAACTTCCAATCGGGGTTGAAATGCAGTTTATACTCCCTTTCGCCGGCCTGACTGGTCAGCACCGTTGCGTTAGGCAAGTGTTTCATCACTTCGGGCAATGCGCCGGAATGGTCCATTTCCACATGGTTCGACACTACATAGTCGATTTTATCGAGGCTCACGATTTGTGAAATCCTGTCGATAAGTTCCTGCGAGAAATGCGCTTTCACCGTGTCGATAAGCGTAATTTTCTCATCCATAATAAGATAAGCATTGTAACTCGTGCCCTTTTGCGTGAGGTAACCGTGAAAGTTACGCACATTCCAGTCGGCAACGCCAACACTGTAAATTCCTTTTGCAATTTCTCTTGTTTTCATATCTAATTAATTAAAAACGATGCAAAGGTACAATTTTTAGTTTTAATTTTGTGATTTCAGTAAAAATAAATACCTTTGTCGGCGTAATGCAAGATTTTTTTTCGCATATTGCTTTTTTGCTGACTTTTTACAAGCGTGTCACGATACCTTATTTTGGCTCGTTTGAGGTATGTCCTGCGGCTATCAAGGAAGCCGGTAGCCCGTTGTGTCTGCCTGTCGGCAACAGTTTGCAATTTGATGATGAATTTACGCATAACGATGGCGGTTTAGTGCACTATTTGGCAACGGTTGATGGTGTTTTGGACTACGAGGCTGAAAAAAAGGTGCAGCAATTTGTGGAAACAATGAAAAAAGGGTTGAATGGAAACATGGCTGTGCGTATGCCACGTATTGGCAAATTGACCCTTTCGGCTACAAATAAGATAACTTTGGAACCGGCTCCGGCGGAGGAACTTAGTTGCAATGCCGGTCTGTATGGATTGTCAAATTTGCAGATGAAAAAACTCCTGCCGAAAGAAGAAAAACCCGTTGTCAACGAGGTGGAAATACCGGACTATTCGTCCGAGTTTGCAGCAGAAGCTACCCTTGCTGATACTGCCGAAGAAAAACCGGTAGTCAAAAAGAGAACAAAAAAGAAGAAAAAGAAAAAAATGCCTTTGGGGTCAGTTATTGTGATTTTAATATTATCGCTTCTGTTCGCCGTGCTATTTTGCGCCCCCATGTTCATCCCGCTTGAGGGCGACGAACCTGTCCAAACGGTGGACGAATTGTTGTCGTTTTGGAACCGGCAATTGCATTACGCATGGGCAGAGATTAACGGACTATTGGCACCTGAAAATAGTCCGGAAGTGATTGAAACTGTTCCGGAAAGAACTGTTCCGGAAGTGATTGACACTATTCCGAAAGAAATTGTTCCGGAAGACACTATTCCGGAAGACACTATTCCAAAAAATTAATAAGATTGCAGATGAAACTCATTAACTCAAAAATTACTACCACCGTGAGCATGGCTCTGGTGCTTTTTGTGCTCGGTTTGGTTTTGTTTATTTATTTTTTTGCAAACAATTTTTCAAATCATATCAAAGAAACGCTGTCTATTGATATTGTGATGCAAGACGGCACCACTTCCGACCAAATTAAACAGTTGCAGGCAAGGTTAGAATCGCAACCGTTCACCAAAAGCACTACTTTTCACTCCAAAGAAGAGGCATTGCAGGAGTTGGAACGCGAATTAGGCGAAAGCCCGAAAGAGTTTCTCGGTTTCAATCCGCTGCCTGACGTGATTGTACTGCACTTGAATGCAGAATTTGCCACGCCGGAAAATCTCAACCTCGTCAAAGAAGAACTCAAAAACCATTCATCGGATATTCAAAATACGGAATATCGCGAGGGGTTGTTGAATGCTGTCAACAACAACCTGGAAGACTTCTGTATGGCACTGCTCATCCTTGCCGCACTGCTGATGTTTATTTCTTATGTGCTGATTAACAACACGATACGGCTGGCAGTGTATTCCAAACGCTTCCTCATCCACACCATGCAATTAGTGGGTGCAAAAAAATCATTTATCCGGCATCCGTTCATCACTTCTAATATCTGGTCGGGTATTGCGGCATCTGTGATGGCTTGTGGCATGCTCTATGGGGTTGTGTCGTACACCATAGCGCAGTTGCCCGATATGGAAAAACTGCTGAACAGGGATTTTTTGGGAATTTTATTTATCTGTGTGCTGCTGTTGGGCGTGTTGATTTCAATCCTATCAACCGTTTTTGCAGTCAATAAATACCTTGATAGCAATGTGGATGAACTCTATTCGATGTAATGCTGTGTAAATCAGCGTTTCCGATGCCGCAGAGGTGCGGGCATATCCTCTGCCTTGTAGGTGGATTTTCTGAAAATGTCGTAGCGGTCGGTTGGGCGCAGGTAGTTGTAGTTGTAAAAGCCTTGCAGCAAGCGCGTTTCCGGCGAAAACAAATCTGCCAGCGGCAACGTTTTGCCCTTCGTGGCGGGGAACCAGACAATTTTCCACGGTTTGCGATTTTCCACAAAGATTCTAATGCGGTCGCTCTCCGACTTGTTGCGACCGATAAACTCCGTTCCGGCATCCTCTATCGGGTAATAGATGGATTCCGCGCTACCTATTACATCCACTTGCACCATCTCGCCACGCTCAAAAAAGGCGTGGATGTCCTTGCCTTTCACCTGGTTGAAAAAGATACTGTCCTTCTCTTCCATCGCAAAAGCGCGCCCGAGTACGTTCACACGTTCTATGCTTTTGGCGTTGAACAGAATTTCTATCTTGTCGCCCGTAATTTGATAACCCGTATTCCACAGGATGGGATTTTTGTAGAGGTAGAGTGTCGTATCTTTGGTGTTGAACTGCAAAGAATCGCAAACACCCTGCATATCAACACGATAGAAGCGCACCCCATAAAAAGCTTTCATCACTTTCTCTTTCGTAACTACGCTATCCAACTGCTCAACAGTCTCCATCTCCAGCGTATCAGCAGGCAACTCCCCCCCCCCATCCAGCGTATCAACAGGGTAATTGGTAACCGGTAACTGGTAACTGGTAACTGATAACTGGTAACTGATAACGGTTTCCATTTGCAGCGTGTCGCCATGCAAAAAGAACGAATCTTTCTGACTGTATTCAATTGCTTGGGCGGAATCGGTGGCAAAAGCAAATTCGCGGTGTTGGTCGAAATAGCCGTAGTTGCCCATCAGGACGACCTTTTGGACACTGTCGGTCAGCACCATATTGCCAAACGCCTCGCCAAAGCCTGTGGTGCGATTGAAAAACAGGGTGTCGCCAACCACCGATTGCGTTTCATCCTTTGAGAGCACGGTGGAGCGGTCGTAGAGTGTTGCCAAACCGTTTCCGGTGTCGTATTCGCCTTTGGTAGAGTAGATTATCGCGCTGTCGGACACTATTTTAGTGTCGCCGAGAATAGTCGCCACTTTGTTTATGGTGGAATATTCGAGCGTTTCGGTGGTGAGCACAAAATTGACATGCTGCTCTATGCTGTCGGTGTCGTCGGTATCTTCGTCGGTGTTGGTGAGCACTACGTGGTTTTTGAAAGTCGCCAATTTGGTAGCAGTCGAATATTCGCCATAGACCGACACCAGCTCATTGTTGGCATCCACCAGCGTGCCGTGGTCGAAATAATATGCCAAATCGCGGTTGCGGTCGAAAATCAAATCTTCGGTGAAAAGTGTCATCGAGGCGTTGTCCATGCGCACATTTTCCCACATTTTTGCCTCGTTGAGATTGCCGTCGTAGCGCAAAAAACCGCTGTAGAGAAACACCGAATCGCCCTGATTGATTTGCACATTGCTGAAAGCATCCAGCGAATTTTCCTCCTCGTAGAGATACGCACTGTCGCAAAACATATAGGCACCATCGTGGAAAAAGCGCACATTGCCTTTCATAACGTGTACACCGGGGGTGCTGCGGCTCATGGTGGTGGAGTCGGCATATTCCATTTTCACTTTGGACTTCGGCTTTTTCTGCTGTGTGGTGGTTTGCAGGGGTGCTGCATACAACGCCCCAACGATATTTGCCACAATAAACAGGATGCAAAAAACAGTTGATTTATTCACGGAGTCACTCTTTAATCCAGCCTTTGAATTGAAAATCGCAGTTTTGCCACTTCTCATTGATGCGAATGTAAGTGTCTTTTTGCTTTTGCGCCAGCCACTTTTCGAGCGTTACCTGCCGTTTTTCTTCTTCGGTCAGGTTTTTAAGTGCCTGATAATCATCCGAAAGGCTGGCTTTATGACCTTCTACGCGCGATTTCAGTTTCACGATAGCCACCACATCTTTTTGTCGTGCGTTTTTCATTGTGAACGCCTGCGACACCTCGCCCACCGTCATGTCATCCACCACCTTGCCAATCTCCGGCGGCAGTTCCGACATCTCAAAACGGGACGTTCCAAAGCGTTCGCTTTCACTTTGATTGACCATCAGCCCGTTGTTCATCCGCGTATCTTTGTCCTGCGAAACGTAGGGCACAGCCTCCTCAAACGTGATTGTATGCCCGTCTTTGCCGTTCAAAATATCGCCACGGATGGAGTCTAAACGCAACACGGCGGTTGCCAGTTCCTCTTGTGTCACTTGCGGTTTCAGCAGGATGTGGCGCACATTCGCACGGTCGCCACGACTTTCAATCAGTTGCAGAATATGGTAGCCGTATTCCGTTTCCACGATTCGCGACACCCGTTTGGGGTCGTTGAGTTCAAAAGCGGCGGTGGCAAACTCCGTCACAAATTCCGCTTTGCCCCTAAGACCCAACTCGCCACCCTGTATCGCCGAACCTTTGTCTTCCGAATACAGCCGTGCCAGGGTCGAAAATTCGCGCTTGCCACTCGTCACCTGCTCGGTATAATCGCGCAGACGGCTCTTGACGTAATCAATTTCTTCAAGCGAAATGACCGGCTCGTTGGTGATAATTTCCACTTCCACCGTAGTCGGGATAAACGGCAGATTGTCCTTTGGGATGTGTTCATAGTAGGCACGCACGTCTGACGGCGTGATTTTGACATTTTTGACCAATTCCCTTTGCATCTGCTGCACGAGGGCACTTTCGCGGATGGTGGTTCGCAAATCTTCGCGAATAGCAGTCAGCGACTTGCCATACTCCTGTTCCAACCGCTCTCTGGAGCCTGCACGGGTGATTGCCGAATTGATGCGACTGTCCACCATGCGAAAAACCTCCGTTTCGGGCACGGTAATACTGTCCAACTTTGCCTGATGCAGATACAGTTTTTGCACCGCAATCTGCTCCGGAATAAAGCAATAGGGGTCGCCCTCCACGCGCTGATTTTCAAACTGCATCTGCAACCGCATCATCTCCACATCCGACCGAAAAATGGCATCATCCCCAATCACCCAAATCACCTCGTCAATGACATTCTGCTGGGCAGTTAGCAGTGACCAGTTACCAGTTACCAGTGACCCTGCAACGATAAGTGCCGCTGCGAACTTACTCGTCATTGCGGGCTTGACCCGCAATCCCCTGAATATTTTCTGCATTTTTTCCATATTTGAGCGGCAAAGGTAGTAATAAAATTTATTTATAGAAAATCACCATGCCGTTTTTCACGGCTCTATCGTATAAATCGGCTTCCACGTTTTTTAGAAAATCCATCTTTTGACGATTGACAACCATCTCTCTGACAGTGGGTTTGATGTATTCAAACGATGTGGTCGAATCTTCCGGCAACAGACTTTTGAACATACTCTGATGCTCCGTGTAATATTTTTCCAGCTCTGCATCGCTGATTTCTTTCGCCAATTTCTCGCTTACCAACTGCTCCTGATAGCGATAAATGGTCAGCGATTTTTTATAATTCTCAACTAAATGGTTGATTTCCAACTCATCATCGCGAGTCGTATTTTTACGCGCCACATCGTACAGCAACTGATTGTTTATCCACAACTTAATGTAGTGCTCAGTCATAAGCATACTGTCTTCGGGCGAATCGCCGGATTGAACATTCCCGTATAAGTCCTCCATTGTCAGCACATTATCGCCAACCTTCACAATCACTTCCCCGCCCTTCGCCCCATTCGGATGGCAAGCAGATAAAGCAAAACACAAAGCAAACACAAACGCTACCGCAAGTGCTTTCGCAAACATAAGCACTTCCGTCACCGCTACCGTCATTGCGGGCTTGACCCGCAATCTCCTGTCACTAAACACACTGTAATTCATAATTCTCATAATTCAAATTTTTATCAGGGGATTGCGGGTCAAGCCCGCAATGACACCTAATATTCAACAATAACATATTTTTTACGAAGCTGTGCCAACCACTCTTTTTCCAAAAAATCCTGATAATCGGTGATGACTTGACCGCGCACTTCGGTGTAACTCTTCGGTTTTTTGCCGTTTACAGTGTATTTAGAGCGGTTTTTGTTGAAAAATTGGGTCAGTCCGCCCGTATCTTTTGCCGCTTTTTCCCACACTTCGCGGTGGGTGATTTCAAACGACAAACTGCCATCGTAAAACTCCTGCAACAAATTGGCTATAGCAACAGAATCGCTCGCTTGTGCATTGTCCAACAACTGCGAGCGGTATTCCTGCCATTCGTTTCGAAACATTGCGGTCGTATCCAAACCCTGCGCCTCCGCCTCTGCCACTTTCAGTTTGAGGTTCTGAAACAGCACGATATATTCATCCAACGAACGCTTGTCAATGGCTTCTGCTCCATTATTTTTGTTGAAACTATACTCAAATTCCGCTTTTGTTACCGCTTTCCCATTCACCGTCATAATCACACTGTCAGCAGCCTGCACAGCCATACACGACAAAAACGAAAAGGCAAAAAACATTTTTTTATTCATATCAATCAATTTTATTGCACCATGATAATAAGAGTATAACGTCAATTTGCATCGTTTAGTATGTAGGGCGTGTGAATTTTTATCCGAAATTTTTGAAAAAAATGCCAAAAACATTTGCCAATAAGTTGATGATTTTAGGCAGGAAAACGATGAGTCCGACAATGGCGGCGGTAATAGCCATCAGGAGTACGGCTCCGGCAGCAATATCCTTGACGAGTTTGATTTGCGGATGACGTTCCGGCGAAACGACATCTGCCAGTATTTCGATGGAGGTATTGATTGCTTCCGCCGCGAAAACAAGCCCGCTTACGATGACGATAATTATCCATTCGAGCACTGTAAGGCTAAAGAAAAATCCTGCCGCAACAACGCCGCAGAATATTGCCAAATGTATCTGTGCGTTACGCTCTCGTGCAAACAATGTGCCTATCCCGCTGAACGCACAACCAAAACTTTTCAATAATCCGTTTTTCATTTTCAATATATTTAATAATCGTTTATAAAAAATTGCAAAAATACTAAAAAACACAGGATAAAGTTACGCCTAAACTTCCATTGTTGTAGGATGGACAAACAAAAGTTTGATGCTTCCTGTCTTTTTTTAAGAACGAATTTTTAATGGAAGGGTAAATCCAATATATAATTTTTGTGGATAATATCCCTACACCTGCTCCTGCGACCACATCACCGAGCCAATGCTTGTTGCGGAACACTCTTGATGTGCCGATGAGCGTTGCCATTCCGTAACCTGCAACACTTATCCATGCCGATTTATCCCCATATTCCTGATGCAGAAATTCTGCCGCCACGAATGCCGTCGCCGTGTGTCCCGAAGGAAACGAATGGGCGTTGGAGTCATCGGGTCTTTTTCTTCCTGTCAGTTGCTTGGTCGTAACAACCACACCTAATTCGAGCGCATTGCTTAATGCGTAAAGGATACACATATCCGGCAGTTGGTGTTTGCTTTCCATTCCTCCCAGCTTCATTCCGAAAGCCAGCGCAGCAGGCGAAAATTGGAAATAATCGTCCCAACTGTTGCGCCACAGGTAATTATTTTCAACCAATTCATTTCGTATGTTGTAATCCAATTTTTTGAGGGCATCGCTTTCTATGGATATTATGCCGTAGGTAATCATGGCAGCGGGTATGGCAATATCAATAACCTTGATTATACGACAACTATCGGAAGTTTGCGCTTGCAATAAAGCAATGTTTCCGGCGAGCAACAAAAATATACTTTTCAGATTCATAACAATTACATTTTAAATTTGCATCTTAAAATTTGTAGTTATACCCCATTCGCACCACCTGCGTCTCATAATAATCGCGGAGTGTATAACTGAATGTACCGCCTTGAATCTCTTTGCGGATAACCATCGTATTCAGCAAGTCCGTGGCACTTAAAATCAACTCTCCCTTGCCACGCTGGATGGTTTTCTTCAAGCCCAGGTCTAAAGAAAACCGCGATTGAATTTTTCCCTGTGGGATGATGTCGGGTGCCAGCCAGACGGCTGATAGCTGTATTTCAAATTGTGCGCCCGGGCGAAACAGATTATTCAACTTTACGTTGCCGGAATACATATTTTGCCGGTCGGCTGAAAAAGTATGCGGAATCGGATATTTGTTTTCCACCGTGAAGGCGTTAATCCGGTTGTAATAGACATTACCGTTCAGATTGGCGGTGTAGAATTTTGAAAAATTCTGTGTCAGTATCGCTTCAAATCCGCTGTTGTAACTTCTCCCTGCGTTCTGAAATATGGCGTATATCAAATCATTGCCGGGCACGATGGTTGAAATGCGGGTAATCGTTCCGTCCGTGATTTTGTGGTAGAGTGCTCCATACCAGTTGCCGGTGTTCCAGGAGGTCTTAAATCCAAGTTCGGCGGAATGGGTAAATTGCGGGTGCAAAGCCGGATTGCCTACCTTCACGATTTCCGCATCGTCATATTTTGGGAAAATACGGATATCCACTTCGTTCGGGCGGTCAACTCTCCGATTATAAAAAAGGCTGATTTTATTCCTTTCATTGAACTTGTATGCCAGACGAACAGTCGGGAAAGGCTCGATATAATTGTAGCCGTCGCTTTTGTAGGTCGGATGAAGAGGGTTTACTTCATATTTCAGATTCACATATTCGACACGCAAACCGAGTTCCGCTTCCCAGCGTTGGCTTTCATAGACGTAATTTCCATACAGGGAAGGGATAAGTTCCTTGTAAGTGGCTTTTCCTCCGGCGGCGGCATCAAAGGCGGTTGTGTCTTTGTCGGCATGGAACTGCATATCGGTGGGTATATCTCTTATGCGAAATTTGACGCCCGTTTCCAACCGCCCGTTTTTCAGCGGTTTTATGTAATCAACATTGAAATCCATTACCTGCTCGTCCGAAATGAGTTTAAACCAGTCATAATACCCTTTGGGGGCATCGGTCAGTATATTGTCGAAAAAATATTTTTCATCTTCACGGTGGAAAGTGTAGTTGAAGCCCACATTCAGCAAATGTCCCGCTTCCTTGAATTTATGTCGCCAGGCGGCGGTAGCCATCACGGTTGTTTTCAGTTCGTCTTCGAGAAATTTCCAAAGGCGGCGGCGTTGCGTAAGGTCGGCGTTGAAGAAGGGTTGGTCGCCGTGGTCAAGCAGTTTCTCACCGCCGTACAATCCCGATACAGTGAGCACGTTGTTTGGGTCAATATCCCAATCAGCCCCCATTTTCAGGGTAGTAAAATGCGTGTCGCGGTTCCGTTGGAGCTGACTGCGCACAATGTTTCCGTCCGAATAGCTACGTGTAACATATTCATTCTTATTCAGCGTTTCGGTATATAAATAATCGCCCTGAAAAAAGAGATTGACCTTTTCTTTCCGGTAGTTGACCGACAGAGAGGGATTGACTTTGGGCGTTCCGGTGTATTGCGGGCGAATATCGGGCAGATTTTTCTTTCGCTCCCACAAAGCACCCATTCCGGTGGATACGCCTGCTTTTCCGTTAAACCCTTCGCGGTCGGTTTTCTTGTAAACGATGTTGATGATTCCGGCACTGCCGTTGGAGTCGTATTTGGATGAAGGATTATTAATGATTTCAATACGGTGGATTGCCGATGCGGGAATATTGTCCAATCCCTTTTGGTCGCCAAACCCGGTGAGGGCGGTTTGTTTGCCGTCCATCAGAATGGTTACTTTATCATTGCCGCGCAATTCGATTTTCCCGTCCTGAACGGTAATGCCCGGAAGATTCTGCATGGCTTGCAAAACGGAGCCTCCGCTTTGGCTGACATTGTTTTCGAGGGAGTAGGCTTTCTTGTCCAATCGTTCGTTAACCCCCGATTGCTGTGCCGTAACCACGATTTCGGACAGCATCTGCTGATTTTCTTTCAGTTCAACAGTATTCAAATCCAGATAATCGGAGAGGCTGCCGACATACACCGGAACCCTCTGCGTGAGGTATCCCATGCACGATACGTGCAACGTATAATTCCCCGACTTGACACCGGCAAGCGAGAAACGCCCGTCTTCGTTCGTAATCGTTCCAAGCACAAAAAGACTGTCCTTTTCGGTCTTGACCACGACGTTGGCAAACGGCACGGCTGTTTTGTCAAATTCGCTTTTCACAATCCCCGACAGCGTCACCTGAGCCTGCGCGCTCAACGCCGCGACACACAACCCGATGGCAACAAGCCCGCAAAGCCTTTTTCTTTGTTTATTGAAACAATTCATGTTTTTATTTTTCAGGGTGCAAAGGTACGAATGAATTTTGAATAAAATTTACAAAAGGGGATTTCTAAAGCGGCAGATAATTTTAATGCGCTGCCGGCGTTTGTTGGTATTGAAAATGCTAAAATTATAAAAAACATCCAATAATGTTTTGGGGTGTAATAAATGGTTGATTTGCGTACCGATTCCCTGTAGAGACGTGGCGCGCCCCGTCTCTGCTGTATCCGTCGGAAACGATATCACCGGCATTTAGGTTTACCCCGCTTAACTGTCGAATAATGAAATGTTCTACACTGTTGAGTTCGTTGAATGACATGATTTATCTGTTTTCATTTATTACTAAATTTCCCAATATCCGCCTTTTTTTGCTCCTATTCGGCGAATTTTGTTATTTGTTTTAAGTATTTTGAGATGTTTTTCTACCATTCTTGACGTGAGATTTAATTTTTTAGCAATTTCTTTTGCTGTTATTTTAGGCTGTTCCGCAATAAATATAAGAATTTTATCCTTAGTTTCTACCTTACTTTCTTCCGAACTTTCACTTTCTTCCGAACTTTTTACCTTACTTTCTTCCGAACTTTTATTTTCTTCCGAACCTTTTACCTTACTTTCTTCCGAACTTTCATTTTCTTCCGAACTTTTTACCTTACTTTCTTCCGAACTTTCACTTTCTTCCGAACTTTTTACCTTACTTTCTTCCGAACTTTTATTTTCTTCCGAACTTTTTACCTTACTTTCTTCCGAACTTTTATTTTCTTCCGAACCTTTTACCTTACTTTCTTCCGAACTTTCACTTTCTTCCGAACTTTTTACCTTACTTTCTTCCGAACTTTCATTTTCTTCCGAACTTTTTACCTTACTTTCTTCCGAACTTTCATTTTCTTCCGAACTTTTTACCTTACTTTCTTCCGAACTTTCATTTTCTTCCGAACTTTTTACCTTACTTTCTTCCGAACTTTTTAACCTGCTTTTTAATCTACTTTTTTCAAAAAAAGGAATGCTGAAACGAACAACCGACGACATAAACTGAACAACATCTCGCCCATATTTTCTAACTATATACGGAATACCTGAGCCTAAACGCTCTACATATTCAAGGTCTTTAAAAATTCGCATAATCTCACGGCTCCTTGGTTTAGAAACGCCGGTAAAAAATTCCTCCTTACTCAATCCTTCTACCAAACTGCCATAAGTAGTAATTTCAAAACGGTCGGAAAAAATCTCAAAAATGGGCGTTTCGCCACTCTCATAATCATTGTGAGCAAAGGCATTGATAATGACCTCTCGCAATGTTTTACTATCTACATATCTTTTTTCTTGCCGTTGTCCGATACCTACTTTCGCTGCTAATGTTACATTTTCAATATCAAATTTGTCAAGTACTTTTTGCATGGATTTGACTATTGAACAATAGCCATATTCTTCGTTTTCACGCAATTCCATCTTGTCGTTGCCCCACCATTTGGCAACGCGCACCGACATATTGTTCTCATCAGCAAATAGATAAGCCAGTTGATTGTATTTTCCATCCGGAGTGAGAAAGTCCAAGTTCTTTGCAAACTGTGAATTAAGAAGAATGCCTCTGCCTTCGTAAAAAATTTTCAATTGATTGAAAGTTAAATCCTGATGTCTTGACGGATTATTAACCAAAACCAACGGATGTTGTTTGGTCATCATTTTTTTTATCATTTCTTCGGGCATTGGCTGTGCCGAACTACCTATACGAATGAAACAACCGGCTTCCGAACGACCTTTTTGTTTGATGTAATATGGCGTTTCCACTCCGGCAGATAAACGGACGATAACTACTGTCTTGTTGTCTTCTTCAGACAAATCAATGTCGAAAAGCCCGAGAATGCTCGGGCGAATGTTGCTAACCAAGCGGTCTTTTATTTTGAGTTGCACCTCATCCGGGTTTTGAACTCCTACCACTTCACCATCATCTCTTACGCCGATGTGGATTTCACCTCCATCGGTGTTGACAAAGGCAACCACCTCTTTTTCTATATTCTCGGTGAGAATTAGCTTGTACTCAATGCGACTATTTTCCATATTTTTTATTTTTTTGCAAAGTTAATCATTTTTCTTAACAATTCTTCTTGCTCTACTTTGGTGCATCCGCAAATGAGTATTCTTTCTTCTCCTAAAACCTTTGGTCTGACAATACTTGCAGTATCTATGTATTTAATTATGTAGTTGCTTGGTGTCTTTTGGGATTCAGAAATGCGCTATTTTTTTCATTGTTCTATCAGCGCAACCAAAGTTTCATTAAACCTATCCGTTGTGTCGCCTAATAATGCAAAAAAATCTTTATCTGCTGTTTCTACTGTGACTACGGCTTTTTTTATGATTTCTTTTCCTTTTTCCGTAATGTCAATTTTCTTCGCTCGTGTATCGGTTGAATGTTCCGTGCGCCGAAGTAATCCTTTCTGCTGTAATGTCCTTAAAACAGTAGAAGTTGTCATGGGGTCAATCTTTGAATAGGACGACAAAGCAATTTGTGTAACATCCTGCCCATGTAATGTCAACCAATGAAGACAGGTCAATAAAACATACTGAGAGTGGGTCAAGTCATATTGTTTTAATGAATCCCTAATCTTGCGCTGCCACAAAGAGGTAACTTGCCACAACAAAAAACCTGAACTGTCTTCCGCTTGTTCTACGCTGAATGTATTGTCAATAGATTTCATTTTAAATAATTATTTTTTGAGCCGCCTTTATTTGCTCTATCATATCCACAGGCAGGTCATCAACGATTTTCTGTGCCACGAGTTTGCGCCACAAAAAGCCTAAAATTCCAACGACCGTCATCGTTGTTGTAACTTGTAGTCCGTCAGACGTTTCTTCAAAAGTATGTTTGCCATACATTTTTGCCAAAGGGAAAGTAGTTAAATCTGTAAATTCTTGATTTTCGACAGTGTGATGGATTTTCATTTTTAGTTTCGGACCGCCTTTTGGCTGAAAATCATACACATTGCCTGCCTCAAATTTGCCTTCTAAACGTGCAAATTCAACACTTTTGTCCCACGTAGCCCAACGATTTACGTCCGACCACAGTTTCCACATTTGTTCTTTTGTAACCTCTTTAGTTACGATTGAATGAGATTTTGTCCACATAATTATACATTTTTTTTAATAAATAAAATATTTGAGGCTGCAAAGGTAATAAAAAATAATATGCAAACATATAATAAGTGAAATTATTTTTTTGCACGCAGATGACGCAGATTTAAGGGATTTGCGCAGATTTTTGTCCGGCTAAAATTATCAGCCCTTGCGGAATGAATAGCCAAAAGCCCGATAGTGGGACAAAACATAGCCCGATAATACTGAATATTAACAAAAACCAACCCAGAAACTTTGGTGCAGGCTGTTGTTCGCGTTGGATATAATAATGCAACACTTGTCCAAGAATCCAAAGTGCAATACCGCAAACAAAAAACCAAAATGCCATCCCAAGTTTGAAGTCGGCACCAATAGAATTAAAAACGCCATTGCGAACAATCTCCGCAAAAATGCCGTTTTTCAACATCATAGCTATCGCTAAGAGTGTGTGCAGAATTGCCGTTATAATCAACAAGATTCCGCTGTATTTCCACCAATTTTTTATATTCATTTTTATTGTGATATTTATTTTGTTACATAATTTGTACCTCGTCCGCTTCCTTGCTTTTCAATCAAACCTTTGGTTTGTAAATCTGACAAAATTCGCTTAACAGTCGGATTGGGGATGAATAATTTTTTTGCAATTTCTCCGGATTTAATACCGGAATAATTCTGAATGATTGTTATGATTGATTTCTCTTTTGGCGAAAGTTGCGATACCGCCCCGCTTTGCTCCAATTTAATCATCAACTGCGATTGAATGTTTTTTAAGGCGTTCAGAAAAAACAATATCCAAGCGGTAACGTCTTCATTCGGTCGCCCAGCCTGACAACTTCTAAGGGCTTGGTAATATTCTGTTTTCCGGCTCTCTATTTCGTGTTCAAAACTTACATACTGTATCCATTTATAGCCATTTTTCAATAATAATAAGGTTGAAATTAACCTGCTTAGCCGTCCGTTTCCGTCTTGAAATGGGTGAATGCTTAAAAATTCGTAAACAAAAACGGCACTTTTGATTAAACTTGGCACTTCGGTTTCTGCGTTGTACCAGTCAATCAGCCGTCTAATAGCATCTTCGGTTGCAAATCCTGCTTCTGCGGTTTGAAATATGATTTGCCGCGTTCCATCGGGAAAAGTTGCCTCAACAGCGTTATTGTGCGCTTTGAAGTTTCCTTTGTGCCACTCATCTTTGGTGCTGTATTTCATCAGGGTGTTGTGCAAACTTTTGATATTACTTTCCGTAACAGCAATATTTTCAAACGATTCGGCAATCATATCCAATGTGTCGAAATAACCGACCACTTCCTGCGAATCTCTGTCCACCAATCTGCTGATGTCGATTTTTTGCAGAAGAATATCAACTTCTTCATTGCTCATTTTATTGCCTTCAATGCGGTTGGAAGCACCCACACTTCGGACGGTTGCAATGCTTTTCAGTTGTTTCAAACTCTGACCTTCTCGCCGCTCAATGGCAGTCCATTGGGAATCGAACCTGTCTATTTCACTGATTAGATTAATCAATTTCCAATTGATAATCATCTTAAAATCATATACTTTATTTTCCATTATACTATTTTTTTTGATACGTTTCGAAACGCAAAGGTACGAAAATGATACGAAACCACAAATTTTATTAACAATACGATTTGATACGAATAGATACGTTTATGATACGAAAGACAAATATTTGCATATTTTTTTATTTTAAACTTTTCTTATACGCAATAATAGTTCTTCTTGTCGCAATAATTGTGTTTCCATATTCTGTTTCTTATACGGTGATTTCAATACGATTTCCTTCCGGGTCTAACACTACGCTTTCATAATATCCGTCGCCGGTTGTTCGCGGCTCGCTTTCAATTGTATAATTATCGGCTCGCAAACGTTCTGTCAATTCATTTACAGCCGTTTTACTTTCGACAAAAATTGCAAGATGGGCAAATCCTTCTGTAAATCCTCGCTTCCCGATAATTTCGGCAATATCCGGTCGCAGCATTAATTCAATACGGGTTTTATCTTCTCCAAACGAAAGAAAATAAGATGTATAATTCTTATTGGGATTATAATACTTTTCACTGCTTGCAACAGCGAAATATGTGAGGTAAAATTCACGCATCAATTCGATGTTATCTACCCAAATGGCTATATGTTCGATTTTCATATTCATCATAATTTAGCGCGCAAATGCTTCGAACGCATCTTTCACCGATGCGACAAAATTGATGGATTTTCGGCTGTTGCTTTCTCTGATAAAATCGCGCAAACTCACGCTTGTTATATTTGAAAAATCGCCGATAATAGCCACTTTCATTTTGTAAGTGGTGAATTTCTGCAATATTTCACCTGCCAATCCTGTTTTAAGTTCAAAAAAGGTGCTATCCAAAACGCTCGCCGGTATTACGATGCCGATACAATTGTGGTAGTAACAATCGCCTAAATAATCTATTGCGTCATCGACCGACTTTATTGGCTTTGAATTTTCCAAAATCTCGGCAACCTTTTGCTCGCCTTCAAACTCGTGAAATTGTATCATATTATTAAACATTTAAACTCCGTTCAAAATCGAGGGCAAAGTTAGGCAAAATTTTTGGTTTTTTGCTTTTTGTGACCGTTAAGTAAGGGCAACCGCATCAAAATTTATGATGACAAAGAAGACCATGCAGTCTTCAGCCTACCCCGTATGGGGTACAATTTTGATAACCCCGTACAAGCGAAGCGCAGTGCGGGGTGAGGCATCTCTTCTTCTCTGCAACCCCGTAGTGGCATAGCCGTCAGGCTAAGGAATAAATGCCTGTAAAACAGTGACTTATGATTATTGCTGTGCTGTTTATCACTTGGGGTATGGGCATTTTTTACCCCGCGTCCTTGT
>BNTU01000053.1 GCA_025996835.1 Bacteroidia bacterium | reverse complement strand
TTGGGTTGAGAGCAGTTTCACCTTATTGGTGTTAATCGTAGCTGACTTTATTGCATTGTACTCGGTGTTGGTGTGGTCAAACGCACCTCGCGCAACGAGAAATTCACACTCGCGGGGACCCTCGTCCTTTGCCGGATAAGGGAAAGTGACAGTAGGGTTGGTTTCCAAGTGGTCGTACGTTTTCGTGACACCGAGGACATCGTCCCATTCGCCCCCTTTTCGCCGCCACTTAATCTGATAGTCGTCTATTGGGGACTCAGCAGTGCCGGTGGGAGGCATCGTCCATCTCAAAGTGACTTCCTCTTTCGCCGCAGATGTAGATATTGTCAAATTCTCCGGACAGGGGTATGGCGGAATAGTGTACTCTGAATAGTCTGACTTTACAATCACCTTTTTGTCTGTTGCGTTTTGCTTATTTTCATAAAAATCATCATCGAAGGGCCTGTAATAAACCGGGCGCTCTGTACGAACTTGATACGGACCGCTGCCCGAATTATAATCCGACCGCACGAGAGGACCCAAAACAAACAATACGTTATCGCTCTCTACTGAAGCCGATTTAACTACAAAGGTGCTTCTAGACAATTTCATCGTCGTGTTGCCGAAGCCAAAATCATCAGCTGTTCTGAAATCGGGGATAATGGCTTTTAACTCAACCTTCCCATCCCACTGGGGCTCAAATTTACTTATTTTCGGCTGGTGCAAGGTCGGCCGCTTTGGTGTCCAAAAAAATGGATCAAGAGGAACATCGCCACCCCGTATCACGTTGTATACGCTCTGTCCAGCAACTTCTATCGGACCTCTCACTCTGATTCTAAGATTGGGAATATCTCTTTGGGGGTCCCATTTAATAACACCTAAGTCACGTCCAAGACCCAGCTCAGGCCCCACCATGGGTACTGCGGGGGTGAGATGTTCCCTCACGTTGACAGCTTGTGACGGCCAGCATATCACCGCCTCATCGGAATTCCAAGTGAGTACTTGACCAGGGGCTCCCGTATACGAAAATAGAGCAAGGCTTGTCCACGTAGCACCATCATCCTCCGAGTATTCTACGTTGACACCTTCCTTTAGCACTGCTCTATGATACAGAACGTCCATGTGCACAAACTTAATGACAATATGATTATCAGTCCGCCAGTCGTGCACCCAAAGGTAGTCCTTCGCTGCTGCTTCCGCTGCATCTTCCGCTCTCTTCGCTAATTCCTCCAGTGCATCCGCCGACGCACTCTGCACGCCACACGATGCCAATAACACAATCCCTAACAGTAATCTCTTTATCATAACTCTATTTTTTTAAATTTCTAAAAATCATAACTAATCACTAATCACTAACCACTAATTTCTTCCATTTTGCAGGCAATCTCTTTTCCTGCAAAAGCCACCCCCAAGAGCGCGATGCGCTTGTTTTCGTCGGCATAACGCTCAGAATAGCGGTTCGCTTTCATTTGCTTCATCGCTGTCTTCAGTAGCGATGATGTTCGTGCTTTCGCCGCATATTTCACTTCCGCTATTACCACCCGCTCTTTCCACGTCCAAACGGCATCTATCCGCCCCTTGTCGGTGCTCACTTCGGCATCCACCTTGAAACCCAGCATATTAAGCCAAAGCAACAACAACGAATGATAATATCGCTCATCGCTGCCCCACAACTGATACGGTATGCGTGCAAATAACGCCTGCAGGTTGCGCTCAAACGGTTGTGAATTGCCTTCCACAAGTTGCCTCATCATTTGTCGGCACCCTTCGTCTATCTCCGGCAAAGAAGTTGCTGCATAACTTGCGAATAAATGGGTCGTCAGTGCCCTTTTCACCTCCTCGTTGGGAACACCCAATGTGTAGAGCATCACCTTGCTAAACGGGTCTTTTTCTTTCCGTTTCACGGTCAAATAACCCGTTTGAAACATCAATGTCTGCGGATTTATCGCTTTAATATCAAAACTGTCGAAACTTTCCGCCAACAGTTGAACAGGCTCTAAAAGCGATTTCACATCATCGTGTTCTCTTAATATATTAACAATAAATGTGGGACTTCCTGTTGCAAACCAATGGTCTTTAAACTCTTGCTGCCCAAAAAACAGCAAGGTAGAAAACGAATTATACACAAACGTTTCGCCATCCCACGAATAGCCGTCGTACCAATGCTTGATATCCTCTATGGCTTCCAACTTCGTATAGCCTTCTTTTTGAGCCAATTGCTCAATATAGGCATCAAAATAAGACTCCAACTCTGCCTGCGTATAGCCGCAAATAGCAGCAAATTGGGCATTCAGCGTAATATCGCACAGATTGTTTAACCCCGAAAAGATAGATACTTTGGAAAATTTGGATACCCCCGTCAAAAACACAAAACGCAAATGCTCATCAGCGGCTTTTATCACTTGATAGAAATCGTGCAGAATGTTGCGATTAGCCTCTGCAATCGCAAGTTCCGACAAATTATCAATGATGGGCTTGTCATATTCGTCAATTAAAATGACGACTTGCTGTTTTTGGGATTGATGCAGTTTTTGAATTAACTCGCTAAATCTGTCGGGAAGGTTTATCATCTCAAGGTTTATATTATACTCTGTCGCTTTTGCGTTCACGCAACCCAGCAAAGAGTTCGTCAACGCCTCCGGGTCCCGATTTGATGTACCTCCAAAATCAATCCGAATCACCGGACACTTTACTGTCCAATCCCAATTATTCTCAATCCATAGCCCCTTAAACAAGGCTTTGTTGCCCTTAAAGATGGCTTCCATCGTGCTCACCAGCAGCGACTTTCCAAATCGCCGCGGGCGCGACAAGAAGAAGACCCTGCCGGAGGTGACAAGGCGGTGAATAATCTCCGTCTTATCTACGTACAAGCAATCATCATTGCGCAAATTCGCAAATGTCTGTATTCCTATGGGCAACTTCTGTAACATAATCTTATCAGTTATCAGTTATCAGTGACCAGTTATCAGTTACCAGTGACCAAATTAACTGGTAACTGGTCACTGGTAACTGGTCACTGTCCGTTACTCTTTCACAATTCGTGCCATCAGGCGTTCTCCATCGGTGGTTTCTACTGCTACCAGATAGACGTCCGGAAGTAAGTTTGCTACATCCATTTTTTTGCGGGATGTTTTCACTTCGCTTATCCGCTGCACGAGATGCCCTTTGACATCGTAGATAGCAATGCTTCGAAGCGTTTTGCCATTTTCTGCAACCACCTCGAATGTATGTTTCACTTTCGTGGGGGTGATGCGGATATTGTCGCTCTGAGGCACTGTAGTCAATTGAATAACATACGGAGCCCTCGGCAGACCTAACAGCGTGTCGCTTTGATACGTTTCCTCTTGAGCCACTTCGTATTCCTTACCATTGGCATAGACTCTGAAATTGAGCTTTTCACGTTCATCGCCTGCAACGGTGATGAAGAGCAAGCTATCATCGGTGACTTTTTTCACACCGCGACACTCATCGCCTGCAAAGACAGCCACTTCCACATCGCGCAATACCTTGTCGTTATCCTTCACCACAGCAATGATGTTCATGTTGCTGGAATACTTATATGCGCTGCTCGACGTCCAATATTCCGGTGCTACGGCAGTCGGAGCCCAAAGAGCGGCAGACCGAACATTGTTCTGCGGATAGAAGAACGTTTTCGCAGAAAATCCATTCGATTTATAGAGATAACCTTTACCCGGAACCAATTCCGTCAAGTCACCACCAGTCCAACCAAGAGTAGGACCCAGATACATGGAGAACTTATCCTTGCTCTTTATCATGTCACCGTCGGAGGCACTCAAGCCGGCTAAAGCCGCGTCCACCGACAAGACGGTATTGGACGTATAGGCGAGCCAGGTCCAGCCAACATTGATAGTCATCGGAGTGATAACCGGGTCCACTCTACTGCCGGCTAACATGAGAGGTACAGCCTTATTCATTTGTATTTTGTACATCTTACCGGCTTCAGCCGCAGTCAGTTCGCCTTTCCAAGTTCCTTCTTTGGGTCTGGTAAAGACTTCTTTACTCTTCACCATCACCGCTGCAGGCTTCACATCGCGGAAGACATTTTCAATAGTCATATCCGGCATAGCAATGTTAAACGAAGCCCAAGTCCATCCTTCATTCAAATCAACCTGTTGTTCCTGTATGTTCGGGTCAACAGTCAAAACTATCGGATTGCCAAAACTTCCATACATAGCATCCTCTTGAAACAGCACATCCACAACGCCCGATGCATCACTCGCTGATATACCTGCGTATGTAATATCCGCGTCAACATCATACACCTTGAAGATGACACGCTTACCGGCTACATCATCGCCATGAATAGTGAGGTAGACAAAATAGTTGTCTCCGATAGCAGAATACGTTGGAGAAGCCAGCCCTACACATTCGCCATCGATGAAAGCAGCCACCAAGTCTTTGCTATTTATCTCAACCACTCTGTTAATATCCACTCGTCCTATCAAAGTCATACTCTTGCCATATTGAGTTGGGTCTACTTCCCAATTCGGTTGTTCACCCAAAATCTCAAACTGGAGTTTCAACAAAGAAGTCATGTCTTCATTACCGGAAAGCGTAATCACCTCATCGTAACTACCGATTGGCGCATTAGCATTGATAGTGAACGTCAGCGTATAATTACTTAACGGAGCCAGCGAACCGTTATACTTATTAGCGGTCAACCATGTAGGCAAGCCTGTAATCGTCCAATTTTCCGTCACACCGCTGGCGTTAGAAATAGTAGCAGTAAACTGCTTTGTTTCCAGATATTTTTTTGTTATAATATCTTCTTCCGGAACGTTTTTCCAGAGCAAACGGTTGTTGTTGACATAAAACGACCAACTGATAGCATCTGCGCTGTTGCCATGAATGTCTTGCACACCACTTCTTCTAATCGAAACGGTTACCGTAGTGTGCTCAATATCGGCTTTTGCTTGCTTCAAGTCGATAGTTATTCCATCCGTAGCGGATGCGGCAAAGTCAAATCTGAGACCTTGGGGCGCACGCGCTTCTTTCAATACGGGGGAATTATCCAGAGACAGCGGTGCATTACCAATAATACCAGCCGTCCCAACAGCCATTGCTTGAGCACTAGCAAGTGCAGCAGATGAACCAGCACTGCTTATACGTTCTTCTTTTTCCTTCGCATCCACCAAATTGAGCCAGTAATCAAACGCATATTGTCCGCCCCCATCTTCTCGTATCTCTTCAAACGGATAATAAGCAATCAAACCGGATTCCGTACCGAGCAGACGGTCGTAGATATTTTCGCGAATCAGGCTTGCCGTGCGTGAGCCTTTCCAAATACGGAATTCATCTATTGCGCCTTTAAAATATCGGTCAGTAGCCGTTGCACCTATCTCTGCATCTGCTTCATTTTTGTAATTGCGTGCGCCAAGATAAAAAGTGTCTCTTTCCAAACTTGTAAAAGCACTCACAGGCAACTCTTTCACATTCACGCCATCGACATAGACTATCGCAGAACTGGCAGCACCACCTGCTCTCAACAGATTCAAGGCAAAATGATGCCAGGTATCATCCAAAAATTTGGTAGTAGACAGCGTACGGGAGGCACCATTTGCTTTCAGCGTTAAATTGGAATTGCCGTCGAAACCAATAGATAATTTACCACCCAGCGCAGGCACAACACCCTCTTCTGTCAGCACATAATCCTCCACGCCATCACCGGAAGAGAACATCGTTACCTCCTGCTGCTCCGTATCCCCTTTGAACCAAAATTCCAAGGTAAAACTGTCATCGGATTTTAGCGAAACATCTCCGGCGGGTATAGCCACCGCCTTAGTGCTGCCATCTAACTGCACAGCCTTGTTTTGAGCATTAACAAACCATCCGTTTACGCCTCCCGCGGGCAAAAGCAAGTTACGGGAGCGAGCTTTATCCACAGCAGAGGCACCATGTCCTTCTGTCAGTGGCCAATAGCCGATGAGATATGGTTCATTGCCTGTTTTTGCGTAGTCGCGTTGCTCTATAGTCTCATCAGTCCGCGTGGTCTTCCACAGGGTCAAGCCATGTATCTGTCCTTTGAAAGAAGCAGTCGTATCGGCTTTTGCACCAACATATAATTTCGCGTTTACGTCATACCCCAACCCGGTCGAGCTCACATCCACACCAGCCCTGTTAAACGGATAATCCTGAGCAGGAGAGTGGTTTGTTGTCCGTGAATAGACATTAAATTTATGCGTTTCCTGGTCGTAGGCAAAAACAAGATATTGCCAACCATCTTCAGTAATCTCGTTGTCGGACACATATTCGACTCCATTAAATTTGACCACCAGTTTATTCTCAGCAGTAAACCCAAGAGAGAAGTTGTTTCCGTGAGCAACAATCGTACCTGTTTCTCCGAGCGTGCGGCGCAACCATGTTTCGATGCTGAACGAGCCAGTCAATGGGACAGTCGCCTGAGTTTCAGCAGCACTTCCGTTAACATTCAACGCGGTGCTGTGCTTTTCCCGTTGTCCGTTGAGAATGGCTTCAACCGTAATTTTTGAGTCGTTCACATACGCGGGTCTAATTTCTTCATTAAACTTGACACCTATGATATCGCTCGCTGTCAAGATGCCATTACGAGGTTCGGGCGTACCCATCACTTTCGGTTTATGCATATCACGATGGAATGTCACTACCGGACTGTAACTTTCTGAAATGGGATTTTGTCCATCTCCTCCGGGTGCTTCGCATACCGCATGCGCGCGCAATTCATACGCTCCGTCCATGTCGCTCTTCATATTAAAGTTATAATCAAATGCATCAACACTACCCTTGAAGATATTCCTTGCAGCGTCCAGAGTATCATTCCCAAGCGCTACCCAACGTGCTCTATCAAAATAGAAACGCTTTATAAACTCAAACTGTGGTGCAGAAGTTGAACGGTATTCCAATTCCACAAAACCAAGATTCGGGAAATTCAGATTATATCCGTCTATTATCACCCTGAGGAACTGATCTCTATCGGGATCGTTGGTCGAGGTATTCATAATCTGATTATTGAAAGGTTGTTGGATATTGACTCTAGTGCAAGCCGGTTGAAATCGAGCTATCAAAGGAACAGTACAAGACAGCGCTCTGTCACACGCCGAAGTAAGCACTAAATTGATATTGCAAGTATCCACTAACGGCGGTTTGCTAATGGTCACTGTTTTGAGCGTTGCAGTTTTCGACAGCGTCAAAGTTCTTCCGTTACCCAAACCATAGCCATCCACGAAGACAGCGGCACCATGTGGATTAGACGTTTCATCCACAGACAAAACAAACGAAGCACTGGGGTTTTGGGCTTGGTCTATCTCCGACTCGTTTACTAAACTTATCTGATAGACAGCCTCCTCATTAGCAGGCACATTCAAGGCATAAGTGTTGCTTCCTTCCGCGAGTGTCACTACAGGGACTTCAACCTGCATCGTTCTCACACTCAAAATAAGTTCCGGATTGCTGTCGGTGGACTCGTCCGCCCGATAATAGCGCGTTCTGCGTTCGCCTTCGTAAGGGCAACTCGTGCGCCCTGCGCGCGTTTTGAACATATATGTTCCGGAAGCCGGGTCAATCGTGTAATCAACGGTTATTTGATCGGTGTTACCGGTTTCACCGAGAGTAAATCCAATACCTCCATTGGATACAACGCTCTCAGACTCAGATGAAGAGCTATCTTCGTTCGTGCCAAGCGAACCATTTTCATCAACCCCGTTACCTGCAATATCTACTTTAAACGATTCATACGCAAAAATTCGATGTGACCAGGAACCACCGGTTCCACTAACGGAAACATAGTCGGTAGATTTAGATTGTGATACTGACGAACCGGTACCAAAAGTGATATTCTTAGTGACCACAGGATTCAAGTCGTTGTAATTACTAACCGCACGAGCCACCAGATTGCCATAGTCTGTCGGGGTGTTCTCGCACACCTGAATGTTCGTTCTATCCATCTCAGCACTTACAGATTTGCCGGTCGAGATGTCTGCAGCCAGTTGTTCTATCTCCTCTTTCGTCAACGCCGTGTTTCCATATATTTTAATTAGATTGCGCAGATTGTTCGGCAAAGACGTGTAAGACAAGAATGCACCATGCGTATCCTTAAAATCTTCTACCGTCAACTGCCCCCAGTTGACTTTGGCACGTTCGTTTTCTCTCAAAAGGACTTTCCATGCCTCTATTTGGTCACTAAAGAAAGCGATTGAATCGGTAAATTCCACCGTTCCTTTTCCTTTTCCCACAAACACCCAATGCCCGGCTTCGTAAATACTGTCGGTATAATTTTCAGGGTGTGCTAAAAGGTCCGCCCTCCACTGTGGCAGAAGCATCGTATAACTTGGACCGGACAAACCGGTTATTGCAGCGGTCCCAAAAACAAAGGCATCATTGGGCGCACCAAAGTTAATATCCGTTTTGGGCAAGTGAGATATGTATATATCCCTTTTAAGAGAATCGGCAACTGCATCCCAGTATGCACGGTCCGATTGAAATTCATCAGAAGGGATGAAAGCAGGTGTATTCTTTGCTCTTATCTCGCCGACGTAATCTCTAATACCTGTCTTTTTGGATATTGTCCATTCTGATTTATTACCGATTTGCTCATCCAAAATGGAATATACATCACCTGACAGTGCTTTGTTTTCGAGATTCGTTTTCCAGTCTGTTATCACTTCTCTCGCCTCCGCGTGTTCTGCCGGGAGGAGGTTTAGCATTTCTTCCGCACCCGCTCTAACAAAGGCCGGTAGCTCTATTCCGGGTAGAGCATAAACAGGCACAGTAAATTGATCTTCTATACCTTGCTGCCACTTGGGTATCATGGTATGCTCAATTTCATACTCCGAAAAGTAAAAAGTTGTTTCAAAAGCCGGTGTAGGGTCAATCATAAACGTTGTAAGTAAACCTAATTTGTATTGTGCACCACCCGGAACAGACTTGGTATCAAAGGCTTCACCTTTGAATGGTTTACCACCCGCAACCGGCTGTATAGTAATGGCATCACGCAGACCATACAGCGTATTATACCCTTTTCCAACAAATATATCACCACCATGTCCCACAAAGGCATCAGCACCAACCCCATTCATCGAAGGATTTGCTGCCGTTGAGATTGTTTGGTTAACGGTGGTGGTGGTGGTAGTAGAGTTATTGCCATTGTTCGACCATGTCGAACTGAACCCTCCACCAATACTTGCCGTTATGTTAACCGTTGTGCCTGACATCACACCCAACCCTGCCAGAGTGGTAAGTTTGGTTCCAAGCAGTGCGCCAATCTTTAGTTCGTCAGAGCCGCCACTGGACCATGATTCTGACACCGTGTGAGAGAAAGTGGTACCGGAACTAATAAAGGCAGTACTTGCCGTTCCGGGGGGGTCGTGCAGCACAAAATCCACCCTGGATGGCGCAGCCGTCAAAAAGTCGGTACCGGTCGTTCGAGAGCCCAGCGTGTAGGCAGTCAACGTTCCTTTATTTAAACCAACACCATTTCCGGATCCTGAGGGGTACCATTTTCCGTCAAGCCCCAGCATAGCACTCAGGATATTCAGACCCGGGGCGGTCAAATTGGGCGCACCGCCGATGAAAGCATAAACACCTTCTCCTGCCGCATTCAATATCACTTTGGTTGGTTTAGTATCTGCCGACAAGGCCGAAGTAAATTCAACGGTTCCACCTGCTACGGGCACCATATCTACCGCACCCGTCTTGAGATTAGTATATACTTGACTCGACTTAATTTTAAAATCATACCTGGTCCCCTGCTGAAATACAGGATAGTCAAAGACATACTTACGCACACCGTTCTCATCAAAATAGGTTAAGGGAATTTCTTCGCCATTCACCTCGTATATTGAGTCCCCGTAATACCCTACGACGTCATCATAGTATAACTGTTGGTATGTCCACGATGGTTCTACCTGAATTTTAAACGGTTTTTCTTTGTTGAAGCGGACCGTATCGGTGTTTTCAGTATATTCAAAATAAGGCAATGCGGAAGACCCTCTCGCTGCTAATGTTGCTGCATCCACAAACACGGAGTCTACCCAATTGCGCACGGAGTACGATAGCGCACGTTCGTCGGGAACGGTCGCATCGGTCAGATCGAGAGGTTCAACGCTTTTCGAATATGAGTAGATGGTTTGGGTCCCTTCTGCATCCTTCACACCGACTGGTTTTATCCGATATTCTATCGGATACAAGTCAGCCATAAATTCGCCTGTAGTCGGACTCACATGAATTATAATAGCATTGTGGTCGTCGCCTGTATCATATTTAAACGTCACCAATGTGCTGTCTTTCACCACCTTCCCGTCATCATTCACTTGTGTGTGATAGACAAAGACGGAGGAGTCTTTTTCTGCAGTGCGTAAATCGTAGCCATCATTCTTCGCCCACAGCGTCAACGAATCGGCACCGAGATTGTTTTTGCGCAAACCGAACCCTGATGCTTTGTTGGCTTCGCGATTGCCACCCACAATGTAACCGATAAGTCTTACGCGCGTTGTGTCATAAAAATTAAGACCTACTCTTTCTTGCGCATAATCGATGTCAAGCCCGTTCGTCGGGTCTAAGGCTTTACCGTTGTTAACGAAGCCGTGTCCGGTTTTTTCAACTTGCACTCGGTGCCTCCCAATAGGCACATTAAGCTGATATTTACCCGCAGCATCGGATAAGATAGGTCTATTGTCACCGTCTAATTGAGTGATGCCATCCACCGTAAAAGAGCAACCTGCTACGGGATAGTCACCGCCGTCAAAAACGACTTTTCCGCTCACCGGAAACGAAGACTGGTCTTCAAAATCCTGAGTATAAGGCTGCGAGTTAGCATTGAAAAATATTGCTTTCATGGGAGGAGAAAACGTATGAACACCAAAGTCAGCCTTGATTTCAGAAGTGCTGCCATCTCCCACATAAGGGATGGTATTAATCAGGTAGTTGCCATTCTGATCGGTAGTTGCTTTCACCGCCAACTGAACTTTGGTAGGAACCAGAGGCACATGAGGCGCGAAGCCTAACGGGCTGATAAATTTACCATGATTTTCGTTAAATGTCGTTCCTGTTGTTGTTGCCGAGACATCAAAAATATCGTAGTTTACATCCAATTCGTTAAACCGGTAATAAAGCACCAAATCATTGTCTTTTCCAACAATGAAACGGTCGAAAGTTTGTGCCACCTTAGCAGAATCCAAAGCCGTCTTCCAGAGGCGAACTTCATCCATATAGCCGTCGAAACGGGAGGTTAACAGGCTGTCGGTCCCAAAATAAGACATACCGGCTGTGCTAAACGTACCACCGAAAGCTGCGGCTGCCTGTGAAATCAATTTTCCGTCAAGATATAATTTGGCAGTAGTGCCATCAAAAGTGACAGTAACGTGTATATAATCTTTTGCCCAAATCTTCTTAGTAACCGGAAGGGTTATTTCATTTGAACCGGCGTAGAGTTTAAATTCCGTAACAATGGCAGAATAGGTAGTATCAACAACCATTACAGTAGTATCAGCCACATCCACTCCTCTCTTAACAGCTTCCTCTCGATTGTCAAAGATAGTATCAGCCAGCGTAGTCATGCTTATGCCATAGCGCCCTGCACTGCCAAAGAGATAGGCTGTTCCGTGCTTTCGTTTTTTCACATACGCCTGAAACGAAAATTGGGAAGCCGATAAGCCGCCGTTGTAAGGCGTTATGATGTAGGTGGTATCAATAGATGTGCCTGTTATTTCATCTTGTTGGGTAACAACATTGTACTCTAAGGAGTCGCGCCCTGTAGAAAAGGCAATGGCTTTATTCGGATTAGCAATATCGCTGGAAGCAATAACGCTGACATTAGGAACCGGCGTTTGTCCGCCGTTAAAAGAGACACGTCCCTGAGCCACCCCATAAGGCTGTCTAAATCCAATACTTAACTCAGTTTGCGCTATAGTTGCTGTTGCGATGGCAGTACAAGCATCTGCACCTTCATCAATCGCTAATTTCATAGCCTCCACTTTGTAGGTGTAATAAATACCCGGAACGGCATTCACATCCTCCATTTCATACAAAGAAACCGCAGCGGCAGGCAGTTCTTTTATCATCACAAAGTCCGAATTAGCATCACTGTCTGTTTTACGCCAAACGACAAAACTCGAAAAGCCCGGATTTGAAGTAACGTTCCACTGAATTTTCACTTTGTCGCTGAAAAACCCTTTAGATACACGTAAGTTATACATTCGACCAATCTCACTGGCTGTAGCCGCTCCCACAGCAAACGGACCGACAGTTTCTGTGATATACGGGGTGTTATTATTACCATTAAATATCTTAATAATGAGATGATAAGATTTACAATTAAAATCATTTAAACTAACAACCTGCTCTCCCGATGTTCCTTGTATAGCCTGCTTACTCACTACTTCGACAGGCGAGTCATTCTCTACCTTCCGTTCCACAGAAAACTTTTTGTCCTCTGTACGTCCGCCATCAAAGACCCACTTCACTGTATTGAGTCTACCGGTAGGGTCAGGAGAGGCTATAAACGATGACAATTTCACATTGTCAGTGTTAAGCGTAAGCCCTCCGGATATGGCATTATAATCGGCATCAAACTCTTCAAACTTCTCTCTCTCCACAAGAAATTCATAAACGTGTGTACCCTGATCCGTTTCGGGGAATTCAACCGTGACGGAAGGGTCTGCTGGAGAAGAAACATATTTTAGTGCAAGGGGTGAAGAATCAGAAAGCTTTTTGTACACATCGTTCCAGACTTTTGCCGGTTCTGTGTTAGTTTCTGCTTTCCGCCATTTTATTCTATAGGCATCCTGGGTCGTGCCACCAGGCGCGATTTTCCATGTAAGCTTCACCTTTCCATTCTCTTCAGTTGCCTGTAAGTTGCTTGGACACGGATATTGAGTCACTGCTCTGACGGTTGACCTTGCTGACTCTTCGAATATCGGGTCTCTTTTAAAAGTGTGTCCTACCAATTTAGCAGTATAAGCTCTCAATTTCAGCGGTTTATTAAACATGGTTCTCGGCAGCTTTGCTGTAGTCAATGTCACACCGGCTTTAATATCAGCCGCATCCGGCATCTTTATAGTTGCAGATTCCAGTTTGTGCTCTGTTCCGTCTTCCCCCTCATAAACCAAATGAATTGAAGTTTTGTCGCTACCACCATCATGGTATTTGTCATACGCTGCAATAGAAACGACAGCCGAAAGTGTGCCGTCCAGAATATTAAATGAAGCAGAATTAATCAGGGGTTTGCGCATAGCAGGCTTAATACCAAACGTCTTACTTTCGCTATACCAGAAACATCTATCAAGATTATCAACATAAGATTTGGCAATACCCTCACCGTCGTGGTATATTTTAGCCGCATACTTAAACTTAACAGATTCCATATATTTTTGTTGGGGAAACCATCTTAGTTTAAAAAAACGTTTCGGATTTTTTTCGGGACCAGTTTCAGAGTATGGTTCCTCCGGCCTCTGCACATTTTCTCCATTCACACCGTTAAGTACAACGTCTTTACCCGGAGCATTCGACTTGGTCAAACTATAAGCTTCCGCAACCGTAGCAAACATAGTCCAGGGACCATTATCAATACTATAATAAAGATAACCCGGAGAAACCCAATCTGCATAGTTGTAGGCCGTAGCGCTCCATCCCCAACCCTCAGCAAACGGGACTTTGATTTCAATCCAAGCATCCTGCGCAGGAACTACCCCATCAGTAATATTAAAATAATTCACAAAAACTGAAGCACCGCCATAGAGGTCTATGTGATTATGATCCCGAGCCTTATTATGATAATAATCACCAACATAGCTGGAATAATGATAACCATCAACAACATACTCAGCCAAACACACGTGCCCAAAACTACCAGTGATGAGCGACAACAAAAGAAGATAACATTTCTTTTTCATATCTAATTAATTTTAAAAATTTACAAATTATATTCCCTAAATTTTAGACGGGAAAACAGCGCAAAGGTAAGGGTTATTTTTAAAAAAAAAAAAAAATGGCTTTTAAATAACCATCTTTATTTAATTTTTGTTTAAATTAGCCAAATTTAATATGATTTTAAGTTAAATTAACGATTTAAATTCGATTTAAATTCAGTTTAAATTCACTTTAAATTCAGTTTAAATTCAGTTTAAATGAGAATTTTTCGGGTGATAATAGCAACAACTTTGCCATTCTCCGAAATCTTGACCAGATAGATGCCACGCGCCCAAGCAGCGATGCTGATGGCTTCTTCATCCGCCAGCACTGCGCGTTCAAGCACCACACCGCCAAGACTATTATAGATAGTAACCGTAGTATTAGCAGCATTTTTGATAATCAACGCCTGCTGAGCAAGATTGACATACACCCGCAGTAGAGACGTGGCGCGCCACGTCTCTACAACGCCGCCATCGCCACCACCGCCGCCACCACCAACGCCGCCATCGCCGATGCCACCACCACCGCCGATGCCGCCACCGCCGACACCACCGATGCCGGTACCACCACCGATGCCGGTACCACCACCGCCGCCACCACCGCCGCCACCACCAACACCGGTAGTATCCGGAACATTAAGCGCAGCAGTATCCGCCGGAATAGCGAACAGGGCGATGTTATCAATGGCAGCGGGCGATTGCATGCCGCCCATATTATCGTTAGTCCAACTAAAAACCAGCCGTTTGGTTTTGCCGCAATAGGTATGCGGCAGGGGAATTGTAGCCTGTTGCCACTCACTGGAGTTGAAGAAGTCACCCACACTATCCACATCAAGCAGTTTGTCGTTCATCGGCAGCGCCTCACCGGCAGTAAGAATAGTGAAAGTGTCCACAATAAAGACTCGCAGTTCATCATAAAACATCTGTCCGACACATTTCCAATCAAAAGTCAGCGAATAGACAGCCGCCGTATCGGGAAAAGTGATGTCGCAAAAGAGATGCGCCACGCTCACATTATCAACAGCCCCGGGTCTGCCCGCTATGCCGAAAGGACGCACGGCATCCGAGGCATCAATCGAATAAAGATTGTTGGCACCGCCATCGTTGGAAATATAGGCCGACTTGAACCCGCTGAAGCAAATAGCGGAGTCCACACACCATTGGTTAGCTTGGAAGTCGTTCACCAACATCCAGTTGGGTCGCGAAGGGCTGCCGTCCTCAAAAGACTCTCTAAAAAACGCCTCATCTTCCGTCCACCGGGCATATAAAGTGGTATCGGCAGTCACCACATCGTTTGCAAAATCCCACGCATGGATGCAGTCTTCCTCCAGAAACCAACCGCCAAAGATGTGTTGCCACCGGGAAGGCGCAGTCGGCTGCGGGACTTTAGTACCGAGAATAACCTCGCGCACCGCAATCGGGTTGCCCCCCAGGGAATTGAAAGTGACGGAGAACACGTCGCTGACCGAGACTTCACAACGCGCCGTATAGTGCCCTTCGGCTGTTTCAACGGTTATGGTTGCTGCTCCTACGGCAATAGCAGTGATTAAGCCGGTGCTATCGACCGTTGCCACGGCAGGGTGGCTGCTTGACCACATTACCCGCTGACTGTCGGCACTCATCGGCAAAACGGTATCGGTCAATTGCAGCGTTTGCCCCACAAACAGGGCTGCAGAGTCGGCATTCAAAGCAACGCCTGTTACGGGCACGTATGCTAAGTTCTCATGGTGAAACGTCACCGTTCGGTTGGAGGTGTTGTGGGTGATGTTTGTAATCGGTTGTCCTGTTTCTGCGCCATTCCACGCGCGCGCATTAGGCACGGAAATGTCCGTAAAACTATTGATGTCGCCGTAAGGATAGGGGTCAGTCACGCGGTCGGTATTTTTGCTGTCAATTCCACCGCCGGCTTGCTTCACATACAGCCCGCGATGGTTAGGGTCTCTGTTGGGAGTTGAGAGTCGCCAATCTGTCCAGTTTTCGTCCACATGATAAATCAGCAACCCACTTGCCGGCAGAAAGGCATCCCACCCCTGCTTTTGTCGGTTTTCCAACAAAAAATATTCACCCGTCCGTTTGGTGGGCAGTTTGTAAGCGACACCGGCATCGGCAGGGTCGGGCAAAGTAATAGTGCTGGCATCCACGCCAAACGTTTGCACCGGCACCCATCCCAAAAAATCGCGACACCAGGCGGAATGTAAGGCAGGCGTTCGTCCGCCGTCGTCAAGCCAGTTGCCGCGCCCCATAATATCCCAATCGCCCATGTCCAGGGCATTGCCGCGACTGCCGGCACCATCGGTGTCATACAAATCGGGCAACCCAAACACATGCCCCAACTCGTGGGCAATGGTACCGATGTAAGCGAGTTTTCCACCGCTCACCCCCCTGAGTTCGGGAGAGCAGGAATAGCCGGCTATCGTTTTTCCGTCTAATTCGGTCACATGTATCGTGCCCACGGGTTGCGCGTGCGACCAAAGGGCTTCGCCATAGCGCGCCCCCTCTTCCTGCCCATAACCGGCAAAGATAATATGCACGCCGTCCACTATGCCGTCATTGTTGCTGTCATAATTGGTGAAATCGCAACCGGCGGCATGAGCAAGAGTTACAGCCTCACGCGCCATAGCGATGGGGTTGCCCCGCGCATCATCATAATAAGCGATATTCTGAGACATCATAAAAGGTCCGAACACATCAATTTGGTAGTCCAACAGTCCGAAGGAGGAGGCACGAAAATAGTCATTGATGCTGCCTGTGATAGGCTCATTGTCGTGATTTTGGGTCGCATTATGTGCGTTCATCAATTGGTCAAAATGGTCATTTGTTTTTATGAGGCGCTTGTCCGGAAACTCCACCAGGATAAGCGGTGCGCGCACGACAGTGGGCGTGGGTGCCGCCGCCCGCAAGCCGGAGTGCTGCCGGAGCAATGAGCGCACGGGATGTTCGATGGTTGATGCGGTGCTTCGTAGTGTATTGCTGCGCGCGTTGCTGCGTGCGTTGCGGTGCGCGTTGAGTTGCTCCTCGCTGTGGCGCAAATTTTTGGGGATGCGCCGCAAAACAGCGTTGTCGCTTGCCCTGCGTTCTCTGACATTGCGAGCGCGCACGCCGGAGCGTGTCAAATTGCCCCCATCATCCTGCACAGCGTATTCGTAAAATCCGACAGAGTCGGACAAAAGCGTGTAGCCATCTTCCGACACCGCCCAACGCAAATGTTCATCGCCACGCAGAGTAAGCACCACGCGAGTACCATCCGGCTGCGTATATTCAACAGGATGGGGATAAGCAGACACAGCGCGCGCCTGCTGAGGCAGAAGCAGCGATATTATGGCGAATGTGATGAAATATCGGTTCATGATGCAGCATTTTAATCTAACCCGATTTCTCTCAATTTTTCAGGACTCAGTTCGGTAGCCATTACGATGAACTCTAACGACATCCCCTTTTCTTTCATTTTTTTTGCAATGCGAAAAATTTGCTGCATGCCTTGCTGCATGCCTTGCTGCATGCCTTGCTGCATGCCTTGCTGCATGCCTTGCTGCATGCCTTGCTGCATGCCTTGCTGCATGCCCACTTGTATACCTTGCTGCAGTCCCTCTTGCAGTCCCGCTTCGTGGCCGTCTTCACGGGCACACTCGTATTCATTTCGTACATCGTTGTACTTTAACAGATTTTTTGTGTACGTTGTCATATCTTCTTCTTTTAAATTTTCAAATTCTGCTAATTCAAACAGTTCGTCGAACACTTCGCCTTGTATTGCCGCCGGTTGCTCGTGCAACTCGGCTAAGTGTTTTAGGCAATATATCCATTTATCGTCGTCTGTCACTAATTCGTTTTCCAATTTGTTGAATTTTTTCAATTCCACTATGACGAACTGCAACTTGTCGCTTGACTTTGTCAATGTGTCCTCGTCCATTAGCGAATGGTAACTGATGCATCGGTCATCATCCGGGTGCAAATCGAAATTCACGATGGAGATGATGTACAATGGCTTCAAGTTGAAATCCCAATTGCCGACTTTGGCTTGCTCCAAAATGGCTCGTGCCGCATACGACAGAGTTCTGTCCATGAAATGC
>BNTU01000052.1 GCA_025996835.1 Bacteroidia bacterium | reverse complement strand
GTAGGGATGAAGATGAGCAACCCCAGCAATGAAACGATTGAGAAAAGGGCTTGATGAAACAAATTAACCTGGTCGTGTCTGAAAAAAATTGCCCCCATAACGAAATTAAGTACAAATTTGAGCACGACAAAACAGGCGCAAACCGCCGAAGTGATGCCAATCATCTCAAAAAATTGTGTAACGGACAACAATTCATCTGCATTGTGAGAAATGATGCAAAAGACAAAAACGGAAAACAGCAAAACGGTTTGAACCATCAACAAAAATTTGCTGGAAAAATCGCGCTGAATGTTTTCATAGAATATACTTGACCGGCTACGGCGGCGAAACAGACTTTCCAGCATAGCAGAAAGGAGCTTCCGCCCTCTTCCTAATAACTGCATACTTATAAGAAAGCAGATTAGGAAGAGGACGAAGCCCCAATTTTGAGCCACAGGTAACTCAGGAAGCAACTTTTCCGGCATCGCTTACATCATACCGCCCATACCGCCGCCCATTGGCATTGCAGGGGCTGCGGGATGTTCTTCTTTTTTGTCCGTAATTACACATTCGGTGGTCAGGAACATCCCTGCGATGGAGGCGGCATTTTCCAACGCCACGCGCGTCACCTTCGTGGGGTCGATGACACCCTCTTTGCAGAGGTTTTCGTAGGTATCGGTGCGGGCGTTGTAGCCGAAATCACCTTTGCACCGTCAAACAAGAAAATCTGAGTATACGCGGAAATTCAACGAGGAATATCCGTGCATAAAAAAAAATGCCGGATATTCCGTTTTTGATGTATAAATTTTGCATTATGAAGGCAAAAATAACTATCTTATTGCTTTTGTGTCCATTATATCTTTTTTCGCAAGAAAAAATTTCGGGACAAGTGCTTGACAAGGAAACGCGCAAGCCTGTTTCCGGCGTTGTGGTCTATACCAATAGTGGTAATACCCTGACAATGACCAATGATAGGGGCTATTATACTCTTGATGTTCATTCCTCGGAGGCTGTTTATTTTCGGCATTTGGCTTATGATTTTTTTGAAACAACATCGGATGCGTTGCTAAACAATTCGGCTATTTATTTGACTCTCAATGCTGTAGAGTTGAGTGAGGTGGTGGTTACTCCTGACTATGCCGCAAATATGTTAAACAAGGCTGTTCAAAATTTAATCACGCGCTTTCAAACAAAAGAAACCAAGCAGTATATAGTGCATAGCGATGAAACTACGAGCAAAGGAGGCAAACGTGAGGCTTATGCTTTATGCAATATTGCATTATCCGGAGTAAATAAAAAAAGAGGCTCTTTTCATTGGAACGTTCAATTAAACCTATTAGATAAAATATCAACAGTGAATGAAGACCAGTTTTATATAAAAAAGAAACCTCTGTTTTTAGAACTTTTACCTCGAAGAATAGTTGTCAATCGCAATAAAAATGAATATATTTATGAAATTCAAAACATAAATGAAGACCAAATCATTATAAAAGTATCACCCAAACATTTAAACAAAAAGAATTGGATGTATCGTTTATACACAATAGATACACGAGACACAGTAGTGATTGAATCTGTTTTTCAGTCATATTCCAATGTCTCCGAATTGACAACAAAAAAATTCAGAGGTGTGACTTGGCAAATAACTAATGGTTATGGCAGTTTTCAATTTATGCAGGACGAAAAAACAGGATTATATTATATTGCAGACATGCTGTATTTGGTGAGTGCTAAAGTATTATCCGAATCGGCTTATGACATATCATTTAAAGAAACAATTTCTGTTGCGGAAAACGCACCTGCCTATCCGATAAGTACAAAAAAGAATATAAAACTAACCAATGTTGTTTTATTTAAAACTGATTTTCCAAATTCTCCGGGTTTTTGGAAAAAATATATACAGCCATAACGGGTGCACGACAAATTTCCCTTTCGGAATTGTACACGGGAATATATGGCGTTTGTAGCCCGTAGGGCTTTCATATCTGTTTTCTATTGATATGAAAGCCCTACGGGCCATCTACGACTGGGAAAGTAAAAAAAAGGAAATTTGTCGTGCACCTATTTAGTGAAGATAAAATATCTTGTTTTGAAAAAATGCGTACATTTGCACCTTAGAAAATAGCAAAAATGACAAAAGCGCAGCTTCAAAATATTATTAAGACGGGAGAAAACATTTCGATTGAGTTCAAAAAATGTCAAAAAGAACTTAGTCAGACTGTTTTTGAAACTGTTTGTGCTTTTCTGAATCGTTCGGGAGGGCACTTGCTGATTGGGGTGGGTGATGATGGAAATATTATTGGCGTGGATGAGCGTTGCCTTGACACGATGGTGAAAAATTTTCAGAATACGGTCAATAATCCGCAAGTGTTGAATCCAACTTTTTATTTTTCGCCGGAAGTTTTTACGATAGATGAGAAGAAAATCATTTACATTTATGTGCCTGAAAGTTCGCAAGTGCATCGCTACAAGAGTAAAGTTTATGACCGCGTGGGCGATGCCGACATTGATATTTCAAACAATCATTCGCTTATAAATAACATCTATCTGCGTAAGAATAAGGAGTTTACGGAAAATGAGGTTTTGCCTTTTCTTGAAATATCCGATTTAGACGCGGACACGTTCAAAAAAGCGCGCCGGTTGGCAAGTGTTTGGGATGATAATCATTCGTGGTTGATGATGGATGATGCAGAAATACTTAAATCGAGTGGGTTGTGGCGCAAAGATACGCAAACAGGAAAAGAGGGTTATATTTTGGCTGCTGCCCTATTATTTGGAAAAGGAAATACCGTTTTAAGTTGTTGTCCGGCGTATAAGACGGATGCAATTTATCGCAATATGTCGTATGAGCGGTTTCAGCATCCGCTTCCGACCGACCCTGACGTGCGCTATGACGACCGTGATGATATTCGCGTGAATCTGATTGAAGCCTATCAGCGGCTAATGACTTTTGTAAATCGCAATTTGCCCGACAAATTTCATATCGAAGGAATCCAGCGCATGGATATTCGCGACAAAATATTTCGAGAAATTGCTGCGAATTGCCTTATCCACAGAGAATATTCACACTCGTTTCCGGCGAAGTTTCTTGTTTTTTCGGACAGGGTGATCACTGAAAATTGGAACAAGCCGGCGGGCGACAATCCAACTACGATTGAGCAGTTGGAAACGCATACGAAAAACCCGATAATTGCCCGCATTTTCAAGGAGTTAGGTTGGGTAGAAGAACTTGGGTCGGGCAGGAAAAATGTACAGAAATACGCCCCTCTTTACTACAGCGATTACAAAATAGCAATCAGCAATGAGGACAAATTTGTGTTTTCTATCACTTATCGGGATGCTGACGAGAAAGCAAATAGTTTAGAAACAGCTGATAATCAAACAAATAAAATTCAAAGGCTTATTGATGAATTGATAAATGATAATGTAAATGACGAAAACCGCCCTATAAATGACGAAAACTGCCTCATAAACGATGAAAAGCACCCTATAAATTATGAAAACCGCCTTATAAACGATGAAAAGCGGACTATAAATGACGAAAAGCGGACTATAAACGATGAAAAGCGGACGATAAATGACGAAAAGCGGACTATAAAAAAAGAACTAAGCAAAATTTTATTGATAATTATTGATAATCCGGGAATAAATCGGAAAAAACTTTTAGAACATTTAAATAAAGGACATTCGAGATCTAATTTTTACATAAAACTTTTGAAAGATGCCAACATCATTGAATTTGTAGGTTCTAACAAAACCGGCGGATATTATTTGACAGAGATGGCGAAAACGCAATTGATTTAATAATTGTCTGAATCAGGCAGAACAAAACGGATTATCCACGCACAGCGATACGTGAGTTTTTGGCGAATTGCCTTGTGCATCAAGACTTTGCAATAACAGGAACTGATGTAATGGTTGAGATTTTTACGGATAGAATAGTGATGACCAATCCCGGTTCGCCTTTGACGGATGTAAACCGTTTTATTGACTTGCCACCCCGTTCTCGTAACGAAAAATTGGCGCAAGCCCTTCTTTTGCTGCATATTTGCGAGCGCAGGGGCAGCGGTGTGGACAGAGCAATTGAAGCATTGGAAACAGCATTGATGCCTCCTCCAAAATTTACGAAAGGCGAATATTTTACGAGGGTGTTTATTTACGGGCGGCAAAAACTATCGGCTATGGGTAAGCAAGATAAAATCCGTGCCTGCTATCAGCATTGCTGTCTTCTGTTTGAAAACAACATTGAAATGACCAATCAAGCTGTGCGAGAACGATTTGAGATAGATAAAAAGAACTATTCTACTGCCTCTCGTATTATTGCAGATACTTGTGATGCCGGATTAATAAAGATAGCAGATACTGAAAATGTGTCTCGTAAATTGACAAGTTATACGCCTTTTTACGCATAGTTTTTATGTAACTGAACTTTTCCAAACACACATAACTATCTGATAATTAGAAAGTTTTTATGTGATTGAACTTTTCCCAACAAGTTCTTTGACATTTTGGTACACGCTTATAGTCTGAATCAAGATTTACAGGATTTTTTCAGGCAACCGTGTCAAAATTTAACGCCTTCCGGCGTAACAGACGCAAGCCAATTTGTCGTTTTTAGGCGCAACGGTAATAAATTATTCATAAAATGAATAACAATATAAAAAAACAGGTTTTATCTATTTTAATGAAGCATATATGTTAAATAAACAAAAAATCACAGTTCCAAACGAAAATATTACTTTTAGTTCAAATAAAGTTACTACCTTTGCGCCATGCAACAGAGTAAAAGAAATATAAAGATGAGTTCAGCAATTTATTTGGATTGCTGCTGTTGTTGTTGCTGTATGCCTATGCGAATGTGCTGCTAAGCACATCTCTTTGTACTTTTTAGTACACCCTTGTTTTTATTCATTACGTTTTATTTATTTCTTATCTTCCTGTTTATCAAGAAGTTAAACAGTGGAGTATTACACATCAATAATTATGAAAATAAGGGAGTTTACAGCAAATTAGGAAATGAACAATTTGAATTAATTTTAAAATTTATTGATATGGTACTTTTCAAACAAATGGAACAATTGGAGCGGATACACAAAGCAATCGGAGCATCGCACACCGGCTCATCCGCCAGTTTTGCAGAGAAATTGGGCATTAGCAAACGCCGACTGCACGAAATCATTGATGAGATGAAATCCCGTGGCGCACCCATTGCCTATTCGCGAACCGCTGAAACCTATTATTACACCCAAGCGGTCGAAGCCACTTTAGCGTGTTCATTCACCTGCGTATCACGCGAATAAAAACAAAGCAGAGATGGAGGATTCAATTTTTTTGAAAAAAAATTGTAAAAAAATGACTTTTTCTCCTTCAGTGCTTGTTTTGTGCACTGAACATCGCTACCTTTGCACCGTAAATATTTACTTATGAAACAGATTTTTTTGATATTATTCTTTTTCGCATTGCCAATGAGCACATTTGCTCAATCAATCCATTTGTCGGGCACCGTTTTTGACAACGAAACGCAACGTCCCATTTCCGGAATTAGCATTTACACAAAAGACAGTAAAATCGGGACAATATCGACCGCTAAAGGAAATTTTTCGCTTGACATCCCTGCTTCTAAAGCCAATAGTTATCTTTATTTTACCGGTGTTGGATATGAACCCGTTAGTTTGTTGATTTCTTCAAAAGCAACTAATCCGCTTTCAATTAAACTGATACCTAAAACATACACTTTGAAAGAGTTTTATGTGATGCCGGATACTTCTTTAATCGCTTTGTTGCGAAAAGCATACCACAAAATTCCGGAAAATTACCCGGATAGACCTACGCGCTATGAAGGTTTTTATCAAGAAAGTTGTGTCTATCAAGACAGTTTAATAGAACTTGTAGAGGCGGTGTTGTCTGTTTACAAAGAATCATATAAAGACAAAAAGGAAGCTCCGGGGCAGGTGGAAATTTTAAAATCCAGACATATATGGGAGCAAAAGAGCCTTATTGCTAGTTATGGAGGTGCTTTCGACCCGATAGAACGTGATTTTGTATTAAAACGGGAGAGTTACATCCATCCAGACAAACTGAAAAATTATCGCTATACATTTAATGGAATTACAAGTAATAATGACCGTAATTGTTATGAAATTGAATTTCACTCTAAAGGGAATGAGGATAAAATAAGAGGAACTATGCTGATTGATGAGGCAACTTTGGCTTATGTGTCTTTCAATGTACACGGACAATATAAAGGAAACGTGGCATTATCGGCTTTAGCTCCACCTCTGATAGAATCGAACGAAAATATTGTGTATGAGCAACTAAATGGGAAATGGTATTTGAAGCAAACAACAATTGATGAAAAATATCTGTACCTTGATAAAATCATATATTCAAATGAAAGTTTTGTGTCAACAAATTTACAATTAGATTCTGTTCTGCCCATTCCTGTCGAAAAAAGATTAAATTACAGAGACATGATCACATCAAAAACAGAAAAATATACGCCGGAGGGTTGGACAGACACAGAAATTATCGCAAACGAAGATTCAAATCAATTGGGTCTTCAGTTTTCAACAGATGAAGCATCTGCTATTTTTCAACAATCCGTTGCAAATACAAAAAGTAAACAAAAACAATCAGCCCCAGACATATTAGTTACGATATTTTCCAAACTGAAAGTGGGCTATGGCGTAATGTATGAGCCTAACCTGCAATTATTTGCGTATCAACCTGTTTTGGGCTATCAATTCAATACAAAATGGAGCGTTCTATGGCAAACTGCCGGCGATTACAACAAGTTTGCCGAAAAAAGTTTGGGTGTAGAATTTCGGAAAAATTTAAATACCGCCGGTTATCCCATCTTGCTTGGCACATCTCTGTTTGTTTCCGACAGAATATACGTCAGCGGGTATGACTATTTTAAGGAACAAGCTATCACCCCCCAACTATCGCTCATTAAACGGACAAGCAAATACTTTACGTTTGAATTTTTTGTGAATTATCCAATTCCCTTTCATTCAGAAGGTAATATTAAAATTTCAAATCATTATCCAAGTATTGGTATTAGGTTTTATCTATTTTAATGAAGCATATATGTTAAATAAACAAAAAAAATCACAGTTCCAAACGAAAATATTACTTTTAGTTCAAATAAAGTTACTACCTTTGCGCCATGCAACAGAGTAAAAGAAATATAAAGATGAGTTCAGCAATTTATTTGGATTGCTGCTGTTGTTGTTGCTGTATGCCTATGCGAATGTGCTGCTAAGCACATCTCTTTGTACTTTTTAGTACACCCTTGTTTTTATTCATTACGTTTTATTTATTTCTTACCTTCCTGTTTATCAAGAAGTTAAATAGTGGAGTATTACACATCAATAATTATGAAAATAAGGGAGTTTACAGCAAATTAGGAAATGAACAATTTGAATTAATTTTAAAATTTATTGATATGGTACTTTTCAAACAAATGGAACAATTGGAGCGGATACACAAAGCAATCGGAGCATCGCACACCGGCTCATCCGCCAGTTTTGCAGAGAAATTGGGCATTAGCAAACGCCGACTGCACGAAATCATTGATGAGATGAAATCCCGTGGCGCACCCATTGCCTATTCGCGAACCGCTGAAACCTATTATTACACCCAAGCGGTCGAAGCCACTTTAGCGTGTTCATTCACCTGTTTATCACGCGAATAAGAACAAAGCAGAGATGGAGGATGCAATTTTTTTGAAAAAAATTTGTAAAAAAATGACTTTTTCTCCTTCAGTGCTTGTTTTGTGCACTGAACGCCGCTACCTTTGCACCGTAAATATTTACTTATGAAACAGATTTTTTTGACATTGTTTTTCTTAGTGAGTGTAAGCGAAATTTTCGCGCAAGACTCAATTCCTTTTCAAGAGCCGGTGGTGGAGAAGGAATATCCTTTTATTATACAGGATTCGCCGGCGGCATTATTTACGATGCGGCAATCTAATGAAGATTTTCTCAGTCTTTATCGCTTGGGAATGAATGAAATAAGCAAAGCATTCTCTCCCAAAGTGAGTTATATCACGCAAGCTTTATTCCAAATGATATTTTTTCAGCCGCTTACACATGAGGAGGGGCATCGTTCTATCTTGACGAACGCGGGGATAGGGTCAATTTCAAGACCGTTTTTCAATGAATATGGGGCGGCATACGTCACCGGCGTTACCGACCATACGCTTATTCATTTGAGAAACAACTATTTACCGATATTCACACGGATGTATATCGGAGGAGTAGAATCTGACTATGCCTTTCAGCTTCGCGAAGCCTCGCTGATGAACTTTGGAGATGAAAGTTTCCAAGTATTGTGGATGGAATACTTGCTAAGAAAAATTAGCGTAGTCGGTTATTATACAATGGGATTGCTCAAAAGTGATGCAGTGGTAGAAGAGGAGGAAAACGAATTAGACCGCGACATTGCAGGGATGGATATATATGGTGCTATTCGCGCACTGCACAATCCCACAATGGAATTTAAACGCTACATTAATTATGCTGATTTGCAGCCGGAGGAAATAGAATTTGTAAAGCGTGTCGGTTGGCGGTCGCTTTTAAATTTGGTTGACCCCACTTTGTTTTTCCATAAAGGTTTCAACATCAAGGATAAATTTCACGCGAACTTTAGTTTAGGTTATTCAATGGCACCGTTCGGCGATTTTATTGATGAGCATTTTTGGTTGCGCACTCGGTCGCTGAAAACCCATTTCTATTTTCGCCAATATGAAAATAAAGATACTTGGTTTCCTGCATTAGGCGTTGATTTTGCCGACATCCCGATAGTCAATCATCTTTCTGCCACGGTTGCCTTGCATGGTTGGTCGCAACCAAAGGATTTGGCATTTACGCAAACGGAGGGTAAACTCGGCGGCGGCATCGACTTGCTGTGCAAATACCGCTTCCCCATTCATTCTAGAGGCAACTGCACCGGCATTTCAATTGACTTGGGAATTATTGCTAAAACGCAAGGCTTTTTGCCGGAAGAGGTGGCGATGGATAAGCACATTGGCATCCGCTTCGGCTCAAGTTTTTGGTTTAAATAACCATCTCAGCATAAGGCACACCGTATTTATGATTTATTTGCCCCAGATTGCTTTCACGGCATTTGCCTTGATATTTGTTAGTGTTGCACTGTTAATAGCCCCGACCTTTTTGCAAACCGAAACTACATCGCCCGCTACAAGTATGCCCATGCTTCATCCTCCTCTGGGGTGGGGTACAATTTTGATAACCCCGTACAAGCGATAGCGCAGTGCGGGGTAGATGGCACCTCCCCCCCTCCTCGTTTTCGCCCTGAAAGGGCAACATCCCGTTCTGTTTGACACCCCACCATACGGGGTAGTTGGTCACCGTAATTTTTAATGCGAATTGACCATGAGTAAAAAAGGGATATTTGTCGTGCACCCCAATAGAATCAAACTTTTCCCTCAAAACAGAATATTTGTTTGCTGTTTGGAACGCCACAGTGATGCTGCTATAAAGCTCATAAACAGCGGGTTAGGCTTCAGCACGGTGCTGTTGTATTCGGGGTGAAATTGTGTGCCGATATACCATCGGAGAGCGGGGATTTCCACCACTTCCACCAAGCCGGTGTCGGGATTTGTGCCGGTGCAGTGCATGCCGCTCGCCTCAAACGCATCCTTATATTCATTATTAAACTCGTAGCGGTGGCGGTGGCGTTCCTGAATCAGGTCGCTTTGGTACGCCTCTGCGGCTTTGGAGCCGTTTTCGAGTTTACATTCGTAGGCACCCAAACGCATTGAGCCGCCCATTTTTGTCAAATGTTTTTGGTCTTCCATCAAGTCGATGACCTTGTGGGGCGACTTTGTGTCCATTTCCGACGAATTGGCATCGGTCAGACCGAGCACGTTTCGCGCATATTCGATGACCATGCACTGCATCCCGAGGCATACGCCAAAGGTTGGTTTGTCGTGTTCACGCGCATATTTCAGAGCCGTCAATTTGCCTTCGATGCCACGCGAACCAAAGCCCGGAGCCACCAAAATGCCGTCCAACGCACCTAATAATTCCGCAGCATTGTCGTCGTTCAATTTTTCGGAGTGAATAAAGCGCAAATCCAATTTGCGGTCGTGATAGGTTGCCGCCTGCAAGAGCGATTCGTTGATGGATTTGTAGGCATCCGGCAATTCCACATATTTCCCGACAACCCCGATTGTAACCGTTTCAGTGGCATTTTTCATGTGGTCGAGAAATTTTTTCCACTTGGTCAAATCCAGTTTGCTATCCGTCGGCATCCCCATTTTTTGCAGCACTATTTGGTCTATTTTTTGCTTCGCGAGCACCAGTGGCACTTCGTAAATGCTTGCCACATCATAAGATTGAATCACCGCTTCCTCCTCCACATTGCAGAAAAGAGCCACTTTTTTGCAGATATTTTTGTTCAGTTCCTGTTCGGTGCGCAACACCAAAATATTGGGCTGAATACCCTGCTCTTGCAATACTTTCACCGAATGTTGGGTCGGTTTCGTCTTAACTTCCTTTGCAGCAGCAATATACGGCACATACGTCAGATGCACACACAAGCAGTTTTTGCCCAACTCCCAACGCAATTGGCGAACACTTTCGATGAACGGCAACGACTCAATATCGCCCACCGTGCCGCCGATTTCCGTGAGCACAAAATCATATTTGCCCGTTTTGCCGAGCATCATGATGTTGCGTTTGATTTCATCGGTGATATGCGGCACCACCTGCACCGTTTTGCCCAAAAAGTCGCCTTTGCGCTCCTTGTTGATAACATTTTGATAGATGCGACCGGTCGTGATATTGTTCGCTTTTGAAGTTGGAATATTCAAAAAGCGTTCGTAATGCCCTAAGTCCAAGTCCGTTTCGCGCCCGTCTTCGGTCACATAACATTCGCCATGCTCGTACGGATTGAGCGTTCCGGGGTCAATATTAATGTAGGGGTCAAACTTCTGAATCGTCACCCGAAACCCGCGTGCCTGAAGCAATTTGCCCAGCGAGGCAGCCACAATGCCCTTCCCCAAGGAAGAAACCACGCCGCCCGTCACGAAAATATATTTTGCATCGTCTGCCATAAAATGTGATTGTTTCAAGCCCGCAAAGGTACAAAAAAATATCATTAAAGTAAATTTCTGATGCTAAAAAATCTTGCGAACTCATAACTCATAATTCATAATTCATAACTATTTCGTATCTTTGCAAAATCAAATCAACAAAAATATAAACAGATGAAAAATAAACGCATTTTAGTACTCGGATTTGCATTGTGGGGCATGGTGTCCTGCACTGCGCAAGCAAAAGAAGTTCAGACAGATGGAGTGAATGACATTAAGGGTGATGTTCAAATTGCTGTGTATAAGGGCATTGCCTGCTTGACTCGCAATCTCCTGACAACAAGTAACAACTAATATGCTCGCAAAACGCATCATCCCCTGCTTAGACGTGAAAGACGGCTCCACCGTCAAAGGTATCCACTTCGTCAATTTTCGCGATGCCGGCGACCCGGTGGAATTAGGCAGGCAATACAGCGAACAGGGTGCCGACGAGTTGGTCTATCTCGACATCACCGCCTCGCACGAAGGGCGCAAAACATTCCTCGACATAGTGCGCCGCGTAGCAGCAACAGTCAATATCCCCTTCACCGTAGGCGGCGGAATCAACGAACTAAGCGATGTGGACAAACTTTTGAACGCCGGAGCCGACAAAGTATCCATCAATTCGGCAGCCATCCGCAACCCCAAACTGATTGAAGAAATCGCCAACAATTTTGGCTCACAGGTGTGCGTGGTGGCGATTGATGCAAAACCGGACACAGGGCGGGGCTGGACGTGCTACCTCAATGGCGGGCGCATCCCCACCGACAAAAACCTGTTCGACTGGGCAAAAGAAGCCGAAAATCGCGGCGCAGGCGAAATCCTGTTCACCTCCATGGCACACGACGGCGCAAAAACAGGCTACGCCAACGAAGCATTGGCGCAATTATCAGAAAACTTAGGCATCCCCATCATCGCCTCCGGCGGAGCAGGCAAAAAAGAACACTTCAAAGACGTATTCACACTCGGAAAAGCCGACGCAGCCCTCGCAGCCACCATCTTCCACTTCAACGAAATCCCAATAGCAGACTTAAAACAATATCTGCAAAACAAAGGAATTTCAGTTAGAGTTTAGAGTGAAAGGTGAAAGGTAAAAGGTAAAAGGTTTTCTCCTCACACCTTTCACCTTTTACCTTTCACCTTTTACCTTTCACCTCATTCTAAACTCTAAACTCTAAAAACTAAACTCTAAGCCTTGTGTCTCTTTCGCAGTTCATTTGCCAAATCTTCCAGTCGATGGCCTTTGGATGTGAGGAGGACTATTAGGTGATACATTAGGTCGGAGGCTTCGTAAATTAGGCGTTCGTTGTTGTTTGCCATTGCTTCGATGACTGTTTCTATGGCTTCTTCGCCCACTTTTTGTGCCATTCGGTTGATGCCTTTGTTGAATAGCGATGTGGTGTAGGAGCCTTCCGGCATCTCTTGGTGGCGTTGGTCGATAAAATCCTGCAAGTAGCGTAGAAAGAGAATATCCTCGCTGTTTTTCTCATTGAAACAGGTGTCTGCACCCGTGTGGCAAACAGGACCTACCGGCTCAACCTTGAGCAGCAGCGTATCGTGGTCGCAATCTTCGGCGATTGACACCACATTGAGGAAGTTGCCGCTCTCCTCGCCTTTCGTCCACAGCCGATTTTTGGTGCGACTAAAAAACGTCACTTTGCCCGTTTCTTCCGTCTTAGCCAAAGCCTCCGCATTCATAAATCCCAGCATCAGCACCTTAGAAGTGCGATTATCCTGTACGATAGCGGGAACCAGCCCACCCATTTTGTCAAAATCTAAATTCATCATATTTGCTAAAAAAATCGCGCAAAGGTACAAATAAATTCCTTATATATGGATGATAACATAACGATAACATAACGATAACAAAATGATAACATAACGATAACAAAAAAATAACAAAAAGATAACAAAAAGATAACATAAAAATTTTGGATTTATCAAAATAAACCTCTACTTTTGCCGCCGATTTAATTGTAATACAAAAACAGAGATATGACAATGAAACGATACATTCTATTAGTTTTTACAAGTCTTGCATTTGTCTTTAATATGCAAGCCAACGGCGGCGTGATGCTACTGTGCCGCCCTGCACAGCAAGATTCCATCCTGTTGCGTTGGGCACCCACGGACAAGCAAACGTGGGATTTAGGCAACCGCTACGGTTATGTGGTGGAGCGTTACACCCTTTTGCGTAAAGGTAAACTGTTGGATGAGAGGGAGTTCCGGTCACTTACTCCTGTGCCGCAAACACCGGCTCCGACGGCAGAGTGGGAGCTTTATGAAGATGACAAATATGTGTCTATTGCTGCGGAGTGCATTTTTGGGGAGTCGCCGGCAATGCCACTCGCCGGTCCCTCTGCCATTGCCCAAAAATATAAGGAGGAGCAAAACCGCTTTTCGATGGCTTTATTCGCTGCTGACCAGTCCGTTTTGACGGCGCGGCTTTCGGGTTTGTTTGCTGTGGACAAAACTGCGTTGGCGGATGAAAAATACCTGTACAAAATCTACATTGCTGCGCCTGACAGCATTGGTGCGACTGTGGATACCGCTTTTGCCTTTACCGGTTTATCCGAATATCAAACCTTGCCGCAACCGATTGATTTAACCGCACACTGGGAAAACAGGAAAGTGCAACTATCGTGGAACATCCTGTATCTGAACCACATATATAATAGTTATGTGGTGGAAAAGTCGCAGGACGGGAAGCGATACACTCCCATCAGCGAAAATGCCACTGTGCAGGCTGTCGATGAAGGCATCACGCCGGAATATGCCTACCGTTCCGATTCGCTGCCGGACAACCGCTCGAAGTGGTACTATCGTGTCAGAGGCATTAATGCGTTCGGCGAATTGGGTCCTCCGAGCGATTCTGTGGTGGGTCGCGGACGCATCCCCATCACCTCTGCGCCCATAATTTCAAGCAAGGAAGTGATTGATAACAAGCGAGTTAGTCTTATTTGGGAATACCCCGACACGCTGAATGAATCCATTACAGGCTTTCGCCTCTACCGCTCGTCCAAACCGACCGGCACAAAAGAGAAAATTTACGAAAGCAAAAAGCCCAAAGAACGTGTGTACATCGACCCACAGCCCGATTTGACCAATTATTATGTGTTGTCGGTGTTTGATGACGAAACGGAGAAATTTTCGCCCCAGACGTATGCCGAATTGCTCGACAGCATCCCACCTGCCGCTCCACGCGGGCTTGCGGGCGTTATCGACAGCACCGGCATCGTTCATCTGACGTGGGACAGGAATAAGGACAAAGACATCAACGGCTACCGTGTTTATCGGAGCAATCGCCCTGATTTTGAGTTTATTCTCGTCACGCCCGCCATGATTGCCGACACCTTTTTTACGGATGTTATCAATTTGAAAACCTTAACTAAACAGGTCTATTACCAACTTCGGGCAGAAGATTTGCGCCTGAATCAATCGGCATTGAGTGCTGTTTTGGCATTGAAGCGTCCGGACACTATTCCTCCCGTATCGCCTGTGATTCAAAGCGTTGCAGAAAAGAAAAACGCTTTTGCAATAACTTGGTACAACAGTTCCAGCGATGATGTGATGCGGCATCATGTTTACCGAAAAGAAGCAACCGACACGGCTTTTCAACTCCTGACAAGCATCGAAAAACGTCCTAAGAAAGTACCTGAAAAGCAATCAACCTATCAGGACAATAGCGTACAGGCAGGGGAAACGTATATCTATCAAGTGCGAGCCGAAGACGACAGCGGGCTATTTTCTGAGCCGTCCACTCCGGTGCAAAAAAAGGCACCCGGCGAAAAAAGAGACGACATCAGATTAAAAAAGCGGGAAGTGGATGGCGAAGTGACACTGACGTGGACAATCAAGACGGAAAAGAAAGTCGAACGGATTTTGATTTACAAAGCCATTGGCAATGAAGCCCCCAAACTGCACACCGGCACCACCGAAAGTAACTATACGGACAAAACCGGCACCGCTGAAAAAGCCCTTCGCTATCGGATAAAAGTTCTCTACGATGATGGGACGTATTCGAGTTTAAGCAACGAGGTGAGTGCGACATAGGGTTTTCATAGAAATTAGAGAACAATAAACACAAATTATTAACAAATGAAATGCAAATTATTAACCGATGAAACAAAAAGGCATAATTTTTTTGATAATGTTGCTTTTTGCGGCTAAGGCTGTTGCTCAAGACATTGAAGCGATGATTAACGCGCCTATCCTCACTGTGAACGGTGGTGTTTCGGCAAATCAGATTGCGACTATTACGCCCGGCGATACCACCGGAACCAACCCTTATTCGCTCTTTGTGGCTGGAAACCTCAATCTGAATTTTTTTGGAGTGGTCGATATTCCGTTGTCCTTTGCCTACACCAATCAGGAGTTGAGCAAAGATGCTTCGTTGCCGTTCAACCGTTTTTCCATTTCGCCGTCCTACAAGTGGGTGAAAGTGTATGCAGGCTATACCTCCATGCAGTTTTCGCCCTATTCGCTTGCCGGTCACGAACTGTTTGGCGGCGGCTTTGAACTCACGCCGGATAATGGCTTCAAAATCAGTGCCTTGTATGGCAGACTAAAAGAAGCCTCACTCGGCGGTGATGGCATTGAACCGACCTACAAACGGATGGGCGGTGGTTTTGACGTGGAATATAAGGGCAAGCAGTATGATGTAGGCGTTAATCTATTTGCGGCGCAAGACGACCCTTCGTCCGCCCCATTTGACACGGACAGCATCATTCTCATACCGCAAGAAAACCTCACGGGCAGCGTGAAAGCCAATGTAGATGTAATGGAAAACCTGCGTTTGGGGGCGGAATACGGATTCAGTGCGCTGAATCAGGCTTTGTTTCACGCCGTCAAAACGAACTTTACATACTCACTTTGGGGCAGTTCCATCGGTGCCACTTATGAGCGGGTCGCACCCAACTACACCACATTGGGTGCCTATTATATGACCAATGATTATGAGAATATCACAGGAAATTTTGCCACCGCCATTAAGAAACTGAATATTGCGGTAAACGCTGGGTATCAACAGGATAATCTGGATAAGCAAAAGAGTAATTCCACCTCACGCATGATTTATTCGTTGGATTTGTCGTCCAATGTGAATGAAAAACTGAGCTTGGGGCTTAATCTGTCGAACCAACAATCGTACATTTTTGTCAACGATGTGTATTCGCAAGTAACTCAAACGAATGAGTTTGAAAACCTTGATACTCTGAATGTTACACAATTGAATTACACGGCGGCAATAAACGGTTCCTACACTTTGCAAAGCACGAAAGAGCAACGCCAGAGTGTCAGTTGCAACTTTATGTACCAAAAATCGGCGGAGGCGCAACAATATTCTGATTTCGCGGGGAATGACATTTACAACACCTCCGTGTCGTATCAGTTTTCGTTGGTGCCGCTGAAATTGAACACCTCCGTTTCTGTAAACCACAATTACAGCCAGATGCCGCAAGATATGTATTCGCAGGCAATGACCTATAATTTGTCGTTGCAAAAGATATTTTTTGAGGAATTACAAACCGGTTTGACGGCAACTTACAGCGATATGGGCAACCAGACGGGGAATTTGTCGAACGTGGTAAACCTCCGTTTGAATGCGGGCTACCAGTTGGCAAAAAAACACAGTTTCAATCTCAGCCTGAGCATGCTGCACAGTGAAGCCGCAAGCAAAACGCGATTGCAATATGCAGCCAATCTGTCGTACAGTTACGCTTTCAACGTAACCGTCAGCCGGAAAAACAAAAAACTCAAATTGGATGCCAATTTTTAGGGCTACATATAGCCCCAGAAGCGATGATAACAAAACGATAACAAAATGATAACAAAACGATAACAAAAATATAAGAAAATGATAACAAAAAGATAACAAAAAATATTTGGTGGAGTGGAAAAAGACCTCTACTTTTGCCGCCGATATTTGGTTTAGAGTATAGAGTTTAGAGTTTAGAGTATAGAGTGAAAGGGTAAAAGGGTGAAGGGTGAAAGGGTGAAGGGTGAAAGGGTGAAAGGGTGAAAGGGTGAAAGGGTGAAAGGGTGAATGGGTGAATGGGTGAAAGGGTGAAAGGTGTCATTGCGGGCTTGACCCGCAATCCCCTGCTAAAAATTGAAATTATGTGTTATAATAGTATAGTAAATAAATTGAAATTATGTGTTACAATGGTATAAACAGAGTTTTTCTTGCGCTTCTCATCGCTTGTTCCACGCTGACGGGCTTTGGGCAGCAGGCTTATCCTATTTTTGTTACTACTCAACTTACGCCGCCTTATTCGCTTTCGTTGTCAGACTATGTTCAGGCGGGGTCGCAACAGTTGGTGGCTACTATTTTAGTCAAGGACGTTACAATAAATAACGTGCCTGTCCGTTTACATTTAAAAATAGAAACAATGAGTGGCGTCACCATCGAAACTGTTCCAAATATCCTCACTCGGGCTATCTACCTGAGTGGAGGGGAAGCCCGTATGCTCTTTGGGAACGACCTCGCCGACTATTTCAATATCAACAACTTAGCATTCAAAGGCTACACTAAGGAAGCCTATCGCCGCACCGGACAACTGCCCGAAGGGCATTACCGCTTTACGGTGGAAGTGCGGCATTTTACTACAGGGAAACTTCTCTCCAATCGGGGGAGTGCTACGCGATGGATTGCGCTGGGCAAGCCTCCTTTGCTCAAAACGCCGGAGGAAAACGCCGAGATGGGGCAAATTCAGGGGATGCCGCTCACTTTTTCGTGGTTGCCGTCCACGGTGGGCGTGCCCGGCAGCAACATACAATACAAGTTTGAGATGTGGGAAATGCGCGTTGCGGGTATCGACCCTTACGTCATAGCAGCCTCTATGCCAACGTTTTACACAACTACGCAGACGAATACTAATCTGGTGCTCCAACCGGCAACGCTGTTTTTTGAGCCGGGTATGAGATACGCATGGCGGGTGACGGCATCCGATGTTTTCGGCAATATTCCGTTCGACCAGGGGGGACATAGCCTTATTCGCACGTTTACTTATCAATGCAAATGCGACAGTGTTACAAATTTCACGCTTGAGCGAAAACTGAACCGAGCAAATTTGCGCTGGCGACAGGCGGCCAATCATACCTCGTTCAAGGTGGAAGTGAATAATCCTCTTTCCGGCTATTCCAAACTTCACGAGAACATTTATGACAATCAGTTTACATCCCCTGCCATGGATGAAGGCATTACCTATCGGATGCGCGTGCAGGCAATTTGCAATGGCAATGAGAAAAATCCAAGTCCCTTTTCCGCTTGGCAGTCGGTGACGGTGCCTGTGCCACCAAAGGTAGAAGAATTTTGCCCTGACTGTGCGTGTGGTGCGGAGAACAAGCCGCTCCCGATTAGTAATGCGCCGCTTCGCAGCGACTTGCAGGTGGGCGACACCATCATTGACCCGCGTGACGGAGGCAGTCGTTACATTCTGCAATCGGCTGAAGCACAGGGAGATGGCACATACAAAGGCTTATTTTTCTTTTGGATAGAAATATGGAATGCAAAAATACTCTGTGAATACACAGACTTGTCGGTAAACACTGATAACCAGATACTTAAAATGAACTGGAAAAGTGTTGCAAATCCGCAAGCCCTGCTGGATGTGGATGTGGCAAAAGCCGAGATTGAGAAAGTGGCGGATGCTGTGGCGGTACTTACAACCCGCTCCACAGTTGAGGACACAGTAAAAACAGATGTTCCGGTGAAAGTTGCCGATGATGCGTTGAATGTTGCCGATGCCACTT
>BNTU01000051.1 GCA_025996835.1 Bacteroidia bacterium | reverse complement strand
CATCCCGCCCGACAACTTGCCTGCCCGCCGATGTTTGAACGTCTCAATTTGCTTGTAAATGTCCTCAATCAGATAATAATTTTCCGCCATGGTGGTGTTAAAAACCGTTGCAAAAAACGTCAGATTTTCCTCGACCGACAAATCGGGGTACAGCGAAAACCGTCCGGGCATATAGCCGATGCTATTTCGGATTTTCTTGTAGTCGCGCACAACGTCCAATCCGTCCACCTCTGCGCCCCCCGAATCGGCAAGCAGCAGCGTTGTGAGAATGTTAAACAGCGATGTTTTGCCCGCGCCATCGGGACCAATCAACCCGAAAAGTTCGCCCTGCTGCACTTCAAAACTGATGTTTTTCAGAGCTTGAACTTTTGCGTAGTTTTTGCTCACATTGTGTATCGCGATTGCCGCCCTGTTGTCAAAATTTAACTTCGCCATACATTCCTTTTTTAATATATCCATCGTTTTTCACCGCGATGCGCACGGCATAGACCAGATTGGCGCGTTCGTCGCGGGTTTGAATGGTTTTGGGGGTAAACTCCGCCTTGTCGGAAATCCAAGTGACCGTGCCTGCGTATTCCTTGCGGTCTGATTCGCCAAGGTCGGAAAACACCGTAACCGATTGTCCGATACGAATTTGCGTGAGTTGGCTCGCTGTGATGTAGGCTCTGAGGAACATTTTGTTGATGTCCGCCACCTTGAAAAGCGGTTTGCCCTGAGCCGCCAACTCGCCTGCTTCGGCGTATTTTCCCAACACAACACCGCGGATGGGGCTTTGGATGATGCAATTTTGGATTTGGTCGTCAATTTGCGCAATTTGAATGACGAGCGATTCCTGCTCATCGCTCAGGCTGTTGTTGGCGTTGTTCAGCGTTTCGGTTTGTGCGGCGAGTTGCTTTTCGAGCATGAGAAGTGCCGACGTGATGTCGTCCAACTGCTTTTGGTTGGCGGCATTTTGCCCCACGAGCGTTTCAAACCGCCGTTGTTCCGTTTTTTGCTTGGCAATTTGCTCCTGCAACGCGGCAATTTGGCGCGAAACCGTAACCTTGCGGCTGTTCATAGCGCGTTTTCCGGCTTGCAACTGCGCCTTTTTCAAATAAAGTTGCGTGGTGTCAATCACGCCGAGAGCCACCTGTGCCTCCACATCCTGCCCCTCTTCAACGGCAAACCGCCGAATTTCGCCATTCCCCTTAGCCGACACGATGACCTCCGTAGCCTCAAACACCCCCGAAGCATCGCACCCGCTTTTTTGACGACCACAAGCAGCCAACAAAAGAGCCGCCCCACCAAAAAATAAAAAAACATTCAATTTCATAATTCTTAATTTTTAATTTTTAATTTTTAATTTTTTTTGTCTGAACCTTGATTTTAATAAGATTTTTATGATTTCCATGATGTGCATTGGAAATCTTGATAATCCTAATAATCTTATTAAAATCGTGGTTCAAGACAATTCGTAATTTCACCAGTTGTTCGTAATAAACTTCAAATTGTAAATCGCTTGCAGCCATTCGATTTCGTGCACGATTTTGTCCTGCCGCGCCAACTGTTCGGCATTCGCTTCGTGCATCAAATCGGTGGCGGTGAGCGTTCCGTTCTCCACTTTTGCTTCCGCCGCGCGACGCACCGAATTTCTGAGCGCGATAATTTCGTCGTCCGTTTTCAGCAGTTCGCGATACTTGTCAATCTCATTTTCTTTGCCCGTTTTATTCAAAGACGTGTTGAACAAAAACGTTTCGCGTTGCGTTTGAACGGCGTTGCGATTCGATTCGAGCAGGTTGAGGCTGTTTTTCCGCGTATAAAAACTGCCGATATTCCACGTCAGGCGCACCCCGCCGATGTAGTATGCCGAAAATTCGCTCTCCAGCATATTCAGTCCGGGTCTGCCATAGCCGCCGGTCAAAAACAGTCCGAATTTCGGCATCAAACCGGCATCAATTTCGCTCTTCGCCGCATCCAAACTTTTCAGATTGGCATCAAACAGCGACAGTTCGGGACGGTTGATGTCTGGGACGACAACCTGCTGAGCAACAGGCTTTTGCAACCTCACATCCTCATCTAATTTTTCCCCGATGAAAGCCGACAGCATTTCGAGATACGCCTTCTGACTGTGCGAAATCTGAGTAAATCCCTGCTTCGCCTTCAACTGTTCCACCCGCACGGCATCGAGGTCGGCTTGATTGGCAAGACCACCTTGCATCAGGTTGTTAATCCGGTTGTGATTGACTTGCAACTCGTCCTGAAACAGTTGGTTTTGTTCGAGCATCGCGTTGCAGAGCAAAATCCCGAAAAACAGTTGGTTTATCCGCTCGCGCACAGCATAAAGATTTACGTCCACCTCCCGCTCTTCCGCCTCAGCCTTCGCGCGGATGCCTTTTCGCTTGGCACCTGTCAGCCCGCCGTCCCAAATCGTTTGACTGATTTCGAGCGTCGCGCCATACTGGTCTTTATCAATCGACGGGATGCTCACGGGCATGCCCAGTTTGGAAAAATCAATCGGGATGCTCGTCACGTCCGACTGATAAGTAGCCTTTGCCGACAGTTGCGCTTGCGGCATCCACGCCTTGCTCACATTCGAGAGATTGTAGCCCCGCGCCCGCTCAATCAATCCATACTGCTTGATTAGCGGGTAGTTAGCCCTCGCCTTGTCGTAGCAATCCTCAATGCTAACCTGCCCGAAAGCGGCGGAACAGGCAAGGAACCCAAAACTTAAAAAAAACATTTTTCCGTACATATTTTATATTTTTTTGCTTATATTTATGTTCAACATTAATGGCATTCAAAATAAATTGAACGTTGCTCTCACGCCGCTCTGCCAAAATGGCGTCGAGCACTGTTTTGTCCATATCGGGCGACATTTCCGCCACAATCGGCAGGGCTATAAACGAAGCTATGTTAATCGAAATGAAGTTCATCATAAAATCCCGCGTCGTTATCGGGCGGATAGTGCCTTTGGCGGCTTCTTCCTTCAAAAGAGCCTCCATACGGCTCAGAATAATCGTCACTCTGGGCATCAACTCATTGAGAAGCAGGGTGCGATTTTCTCTGTTCGACAGGATTTCGCTCCCAATAAAATACGGCAGTCGGGGATTTTCGGCAAGAAAATTGAACTGCGCCTCAACGATAAGCCTAATAGTCTCATTAAAAGGAAGTTCACCCTCAAATATGTTTTCAATATACTGCGAAATCGCCTGAATTTTCCGCTGAAAAATCATCTGAAACAAATTTTCTTTCTTCCTGAAATAGTAATGCAGCATCGAATGACTCACCCCGGCTCGCGCCGCAATGCTCACAGTCTTAGCATTCCCATACCCTTTCTCAAGAAACTCCGCTTCCGCAGCCTCAAGAATGATTTGCTCAGTCGTTAATTCATTATCATTCATACAATTAGACATCATAAACACATTTGTTAGACAAAACTGTCGATGCAAAGGTACGACTTTTTTTTGAACTGCCAAATTTTTTTTTGATTTTTTTTTGATGGCGGTTTAACTTGTTTTCCAAACTGCCATTGGGTGTTCTTTTATTCGTTCTATAATTGCTGCGTCTTCAAACAGCAATTCGGGTTGATACATTCCTTTGTTGAAATTTTCAATAAACAACTTTTCTTTGTCTGTAAATATCATTAAACCGGACAAATAACTCATTACCATAGTTTTAGCCTGCTCAAAATCAAATTTTTCGGTTTTACGCAAAAGCGGGATTAAGGCAGCCCTGATTTTTGGATAATTTATTTGTCTTAGTTTGCTATACTCAAAGTCGACTTTTGAAAAATCCGAGCCGACAACAAGATAAAACGTGACAATTTTCCTTAAAATTTCTTGCTCTGTTAGATTGAAAATGTTGTTTTTCAACATATTATTTACGTCGTAAAGGTCGCGTGGCGAACTTCGGGCAATGAGTGCATTGATTTTACTGCCGAAAAGTTCGAGCGGCGACAACACAGAAACCTCGCTGTCGAATTGCAAAAAATCAACTTTAACTCGCTGTTTTACAAGCGGCAAGATATGATTTCGCATCGAATAATTGGTTTCAATCTTAACATTATCGCGGTTTCCGCCTGAATTTTGAAAATAAAACACCCACGAATCAAGACTGTGCGGATTTTTTGTGTTTGGACTTAAAGCATAGCCCTGCGCGAACATAAAATTCAGCAGTCTGTCATTGATTTGTTCACGTAATTCCAACATCTCATCCCGATGGCACGTTTTTGTAAAATCCAAATCAATGTCCACCGACAGGCGAGGCATATCGAAAACTGTAAGATTAATTGCCGTACCGCCCTTTAGAACCAGATTTGAGGCAAATAAATTTTCTTCATTCAGAAACTGCAAAATTTCGCAAAGACGAAAAACTTTTTCCAAATTATCGCGCAAAAACCCTGTTTCCGCCGCCGCTTTTTCCAAAAATTGTTTGTTGTAATTATACATATTCACCTCCTCCCTGCTCTAAAAACGATAAAATATTTTCAGGTGCACACAATTTCCAATTTTTGAAATAGGTATCCGATTCGGTTTTGTCGGTCAAATAGCCTGTACTTTTTCCGATTTTAGATTTACAAACGGCAAAAAAATCATTGTTTAACCGCATTTCTTTTTGAAAATAAGACAAAATAAAGCCCGTTTTTTGATACAAAATTTGTTTGTCTAATGCCGTAAGGTATTGCCATAATTTGGTTTCTTTTACATAAGTGATTGATGACAAGCATTGTACAAGTTCTTCCAAACCGCCGCAAAGGTCAATTCGATTGATACAATCAATAATTGTGCGTTCCATATCGGTGATTCGCACTCGAAAATCGGCAACAGGGGTCACAACACCAACTTCTGAGGGCGATTTGCAAAAAGTGTAGGTAATTCCCTCAAAATCGAAGTTGCGAAAAGTTTCTACCGAAGACACCGACATCTCATAAAACACTTGATTTGCCACGCCATAATATTCCATTGCCGCGTGGTGTGACAAATAAGAAGTTGGCGTAATGCTGCCTGCTATTTCAAATTTGGAAACAAGCGAAGTTTTGGTGTCCAAATCGTTAGCCACATACATATCGCGCCGGATTTGTGAAATCAACCGCTGCTTCTTGTATTGTCGAAGCAATTCTTTCGCCGCATTTTCGCTTCCTGTGAGTGCCACAATATCTTGCTTGCGGAATATTTTCAGTTTATGCAAACTTTCGAGATATACCATTTTTTTATCATTTACTTTAATTTGAGCGCAAAGATACAGAAAAATCTGCATCTACGCAAAGATATTAAAGTCTTTTTTTTTAGTATTGCTGTCTGAACCTTGATTTTCATAAGATTTTCAAGATTGCCAAGATTATTATTGTCTGAACTGTGATTTTCGTATGATTTCAGTGTTTTTTATGATTTTGTTTCATGTATTTCACTCAAATCATACGAAAATCACAGTTCAGACAAAAAATCCACCCGAAAGTTTGCCCCGTCGGGCAGGTTCACTCAAAACGGCTTAATTGATGATTACAAATTTGGTGAAGTCATTAAATAAGGTTACCTTTGTCGCTGAAATAATAATTTAATATTATCAGTTATGACAGATAAAGAATTGCAAGAACTCCTTGACTATATGGAGGATTTTAGTAAAAAAGTGCGGAAAGATCCGGAATTGGGCAAACAGTTTCTTATAGAGGCAGGTATTTTGAATCACGATGGGAGATTTACTGAGCCTTATAGCCATTTAGGTGCTCTTAAGGCAAGTCAATGCGCTAATTACTAATAAATTAGAAGATTATGTACTCTACTCGTTCGGGATTAATTTTAGGATTTCATGGTTGTGATGCATCTGTTGCTAAAGATGTGCTGCTCGGTAAAACTTTCCTGAAAGCAAGCACTAATAATTATGACTGGTTAGGTCATGGCATCTATTTTTAGAAAAAAAACAGGTCAGTCGCCTTTCGATTCTGTCCGAAGCGTTTTTTATGAAGGCAAAGAGTTGTATCCTAATGCCGGATTTCGCGAAAAAGACCATATTCAAATTTGTATTAGAAATCCCAATTGCATCAAAGGCTTCTTTCTGCCGAGAGTGATGGATGAGGCATTCTTGAAAGTCTGAAAAATTGGATAAACAAAAAAAAATCGTACCTTTGTCGCGAAAATAATTTTAAAAATTAAAAAATATGGAAGCAACAGTGAAAAAACGTGCTAAGAAAGTATCAGCTGCAAATGCTGTCCTTCAAAAAATGATAAAGGAAGGAAGACCTTTATCACCATTAGCCAAGTATTGGCTAACAATGGAGAACATTGATGATGGTTCAAAAATGGACATGAGGGCAATATTACGATGAGATACTATATAGATACCAATGTGCTGATTTTTGCTTTATCCAACACCAGAGATAACTTGAGTCCAAAAGTAGCCGATATTTTATTTGATTTGGGCAATACTATTTTGGTTAGTTCAATAGCTGTTCAAGAATTGATATTATTGTATAAAATAGGGAAAATGAAACATCTCCGTTTTAAATCAGAAGATGATATATTGGATGCAATTGAAAAGACGTATTTTGAGATTGTCTTTTTTAATAAATATCATCTTGCCAAATATATCAAATTGAACATCATGGAAGGGCATAAAGATATGAACGACCACGCGATTATTGCGCAAGCTATGACCGAAAAAATCGCGCTCATCTCTTCCGACAAGGAGTTTGCAAACTACACAGCGCAAGGATTAAATTTTGTTTTCAACAAAAGATAATAGGTAGAGTTATGAGTTATGACGCGTAGTTTTTGCCCTGCAGGACAAAATCAGAAATTGCTTGCAGGGAACGCTATTTAGTGGTATGATTGCGGATAGTCAAACCTGTTAGGTCTTTAAGACCTAACAGGTTTCGCCGTGCTACCAACAAAAAATATCTTTCCACACAAATAAAGGAAGAATGAAAAAATTAGAGTTCAGATTTCCTCACCACCAACATCCCAAAAAACATAAACGCCGCATTCATCATCAGCAATTCATAACTGAACTTGTAGCCTCCCAGCCACTGCACGGAATTGATGTCAATAATCCAACACAGCAGCGGCGACAGCACTGCCACCACCGGCACCCACTTGTCTTTGACTGCGCATTTCGTCAGGATGCCGAACGCGAATATGCCCAAAATGGGTCCGTAGGAGTAGCTCACGAGTGTGAAAACGACATTGATGACGGACGAATTGTTCAGCAGATTGACCACGATGATAATCAGCCCCATGAGTAGTGCCAAGACCGCATGGTGTTTTTTGCGCTGCCGGGGCGAAATATCTTTTGCTCCCAGAATATCCACCGACAGCGAAGTGGTGAGGGACGTTAGCGATGAACCGACAGAGGCATAAGCAGCAGATATTAAACCGATTATGAACAGTATCCCAACCGTCGGCGGGAAATAGCCGCCGGTTGCCAGCATTGGAAACACATCGTCACTTTTGACAGGCAATGCCACATTTTTGCTCGCTGCAAACAGATACAAAAGCGCACCCAGCACTAAAAGCAAAAATATGACACCCATTTGCAGCACCGCACTCACGAGCACATTTTTTTGCGAATCTTTGGGATTTTTGCAACTCAGCACCTTTTGCATCATATCCTGGTCAAGCCCCGTCATCGCAATCACAATGAAAATGCCCGCCACAAATTGTTTGAAAAAATACTGTTTGTCGTTCACATCGTCGAAAAAGAAGATTGGCGTGTGCAGGGCAGCCGAAAAATCAGCCCCTGCATCCGTTGCAATGTAATAGATGCACATCCCCACCGACACGATGAGGCACAATGTCTTGAGCGAATCCGTCCAAATAAGCGTCCGCACGCCGCCCTGTTGCGTGTAAAAGCAGACCAAAGCCATCGACACCGCCACATTGACCACAAACGGGATGTGCAAAGGCGCACACACCAAAAACTGCAACACGGCACACACCAAATAAAACTTCACCGAGGCTCCCAACAGGTGCGAAATGAAGAAAAACCACGCGCCGGTGCGATAAGAAATTACGCCAAACCGAGTTTTGAGGTATTCGTAAATCGAGGTCAGATTGTGTCGGTAAAACAGCGGAATCAGCACCAGCGCAATGAGCACATAGCCCACCGTGAAGCCCAGCACCATCTGCATATACGAAAAATCCTGCGCCGCCACCATCCCCGGCACCGACACAAACGTCACGCCCGACATCGCCGCCCCAATCATCGCAAACGCCACCACATACCACGGCGAGCGGCGATTGCCCGTGAAAAAGGTGGCGTTGTCGGCACGTTTCCCCGTCCACCGGGCGATGCCGAACAGCAGTGCAAAATAGGCTATGATGGTTGTGAGGATGGTCGTGGACACTTTTTTTTTAGAGTTTAGAGTTTAGAGTTTAGAGTTTAGAATGGAGGGTTTTTGAATTGTTTTAGTTCTAATTTTTCTTCGTTAAATTCGGCGTAGGAGAAGTAGCGCATCCAGTCGCCGAGAATTAGTATGCGGGCGTGGGGGGGGAGGGGAAAATCCAGCATGATGTGGCGGTGTCCGAAGATTAGGTAGTCGGTTTCGGGGTGCTCATTGAGGTGTTTTTTTGAATAGATTATGAGGTGTTCTTTGTTTTCGCCCAGGTAGGGGGTGGGATTTTTTAGGTCTTTTTGGCGGCTGCTTCGTGCCCATGCACTTCCAAATCCAATTCCTATGTGTGTGGGGAGCAGATTGGAGTATAGGAATTTGAAAAATTTGTTGTGAAAAACTTTGCTCATGATGCGAAACGCGAGCGAGTTGTCGCCCAAACCGTCGCCATGTGCCAAATAAAATTGTTTGCCGCCAATGGTTGTTGCCAGCGGTTGTGTGTGGATAATCACCCCTGTTTCGTTGGCGAGATAGCCACTCAGCCACATATCGTGGTTGCCTGTGAAGTAGTGAATTTCAATGCCTTGGTCGTGCAATTCGCAGAGTTTCCCCAGAAATCGCGTGAACCCGCGCGGCACCACTTTTTTGTATTCAAACCAGAAGTCGAAAATATCGCCAAGCAAATACAATGCTTCGGCATCTGCCTTGATGGTGTCGAGCCAGCGGACAAACTGCTTTTCACGCTCCACAGGTGGTCCGAACAGGTCTGACCCCAAATGTACATCCGATGCGAAGTATGTTTTTTTCATAAAAATCCCAATTCCAATTTGGCTTCTTCCGACATCAATCCGTAGTGCCATGCGGGTTCAAACACGATGTTGACATCCACATTGCTCACTTCGGGGATTGATTCAACTTTCATTTTCACGTCTTCCACCAAAAAATCAGCCATCGGACACGCCGGAGCCGTCAACGTCATCGTGACGGTCACATTTTTTCTGCCGTCCGCTGCGCCGGTGTCCGCCGGTTCCACGCCATAAATCAAGCCCAAATCATACACATTCACCGGAATTTCCGGGTCATACACCGTTTTCAGCATCCTCACAATTTCTTCTTCCAATGCCATAAAATCACTCGCCATCGCGTTTTTTTTAATTCGCCTGCAAAGGTAGGCAATTTTGAATTTAGTTTTGTACCTTTACGGTTCGAAATGCAATAAAAATAGTTGTTATGGATGAAATTCGAGTTAGCATCGTGCAATCGGCACTTGTGTGGGAAGATAAAGCGGCAAATCTGCGGCATTTTTATGAACTGCTGAAGCCGTTGCGCGGGCAAACCGACATTGCCGTTTTGCCGGAAACATTTACCACCGGCTTTTCCGTGACTGCCTGCGAATTGGCAGAAACGAATGATGGTTACACCGTCAAAAGCATTCAGGCGTGGGCTGACGAGCTGGATTTAGCGATTGCGGGGAGTTTTTTGGCGAAAAATGCAGTCGGCGAAGTCTTCAATCGCGGCTTTTTTGTTGCACCGCATGTGGCGCCTGTTTTTGTGGACAAGCGGCATTTGTTTCGCATCGGTGGCGAAAATAAATTGCTGACTGCAGGCGACTCCCGTCCGATTATCGCCTATAAAGGTTGGAATATTCGCCTGATTGTCTGCTATGACCTGCGATTTCCTGTTTGGATGCGTAATCGGGTGGTGGGTGAACAGGCGGGCGAACATACGGGCGAACACACGGGCGAACACATAGGTTCGCCCCTACAATATGATTTGTTGATTTGCACCGCTAACTGGCCTCACACGCGCGATTATATTTGGACTACCCTGCTGCAAGCTCGTGCCATCGAAAATTGGTGCTATGTGTGTGGTGTTAATCGCATCGGCGAAGATGGCAATGGCGTAGCCCATGCGGGTAATTCCACCTTGTTTGATTTTTGGGGCAAAGCCCGTGCATACGCCGAAGCCAACAAGGAAGCCGTCATCACCACGAACCTCAGCAAACAATTATTGCTCAATTTTCGCGAAAAATTTGCCATGTGGCGGGATGCAGATGTGCTACCTGCGCTCTAACAGGGGCAGTCATCAAGTTTTAATCAATCACTATCACCACTCGCCTGTTCCTTTTCCTGTTTGCTTCACCGGCATTTGGTGCGACCGGCTTTGTTGCTGCTTTTGCTATGGTGGTGATGCGGTTGGCGGCGATGCCTTTTTGGACGAGGTAGTTTTTGGCGATTTCGGCACGTTTTTGGGCTACTGACATATTGACGAGGTGGGTGCCGAAGTTGCAGGTGTGACCTTCGATGATGATTTGCACGTCGGGAGCGAGTTGCAGGAGTAGTTCTGCTTTTGCATCCAGAATGCCTTTTTGCCGTGCGGACAATGCCGTGCTGTCTGATGAATAACCGTCTATGGGCTGCTCTATCCTCGTTTTGACTTCCGCCAAACGTTGCTCTTCGGTGCGTTTTTGTTCGGCGAGAAGCCTTTCTTCTGCCAAACGTTGCTCTTCCGCCAAACGCTGTGCTTCCGCTGCCTTGCGTCGGTGCTCGGCTTCGAGCACGGCGGGGTCGGGCGTGGCGGGTGCAGGGGGTGCAGGGGGAGCAGGGGGAGCAGGGGGAGCTGCTGGAAAGTCCCCTGAGGGGGATTTAGGGGGTTTGGCTTTGCCGAATATCAGCCCTATCTTGAGGCCTGCTGCGAGTGGGGTCAGTTTGTCGACAAACGGTTTGCCGGCGTTGGTGGATGTTATTGCTGAATTGGGGCGGTAGTCGGCACTGCCGGAATAGTCAATCAGCGGTGCGGTGGCGGATGGGTGGATGCTGTTTATGCCATAATCGACGTACAGTCCGGTGGAGAGGTCGAATTTGTCGTTCAATCTCCACCTTATGCCTGCTTCTGCCGATGCGAAAAATGCGGTTTTCAATGCCAAATCGCCTTGGTGGTTCAAGTTGCTGAACTCGCCTAAGCCCTTAAATTTGGGTTTGTTCAGCACATAATCGCCTGAGGCGTATTGTCCTGAGGCGGTCAGTTTGTCCGTGCTGCTGTTGAACTTTGCGCTTAGCGGGATGCCTGCCTTGCCACCCAATGCTGCATAGAACCTGCCCGTTTGGAAGTGTAGCATCAGCGGGATGTTCAGTAGGATTGCCTGTTGCTTGTCGCGGTAGCCTGAGAGCGTGTAGGTGTAGTCAAAATCTTCCGTGCCATCGTTGCGCAGGTAAGTTTCGCTCAGTGGCTCCAATGTGCATTGTGCGTTGAACAGTGCGGCTTCTATGCCTGTGCCGATGCCCCAGTGTTCGCTGAAGCGGAAAGTGTAGCCCGCTCCTGCAAAGCCGCCAAAGCCGAGATTGGCATTGCCGTTGGCGGGAGTGTAGTTCAATGTTGATAAGCCACCTCCGGCAACGAACGAAAACTCGTGTCGCGACTGTTGCGCTGTCGCAACCGCTACCACACCTAATGCAGCGATGATGATGATATTTTTCAAGCACGCAGATGACGCAGATTGAATGGATTTACGCAGATTTTCACAATCTGCGTAAATCCATTCAATCTGCGTCATCTGCGTGCCCCAATAGTTTTTTTTCATTCCGCTTTTATCTTAACGCTTTCCCCATCCACTGTTATCAGATACACACCGGAAGTTGGCGGGAGAGATAGCTGTGCTTTGTTGCCAACTAAGGTCTGCGTGCTTACGATGGTGCCCTGCACATTGTAGATGCGTATCACACTGCCGTCTGCGGCTCCGCTCTCGACAGTTACTGTGGTGCCGCTTGGGGCGGGGTTTGGGTAGGCTCGCAACAATGTTGCCTCCAGGACTACCTTGTCGGGGCAGACGTGCAGCACCTTCTCTACGGCTATGCCATCGATGCTTTTGGTGGTCACTTCCAGGCTGTAGTCGGCGGTGGGGTCGAGCAGGTCGGTGCGGTTGTCGCCTGCACTGTACACCTGTTCTTCGCTTATCAATTCTCCGTTTTTGAACCAACGGTAGTTCTTGAACGTGTAGCCGCCGTTGTTGGCAGGGTTGTTGTTCACATAGAGCACGTTGTTGAACTTCATTCCTACGATGTCGTCAAAGGCAAAGCGGCGTTCGATTTGCAGCGTGTACTCCTGCTCGCTACCGTCGGTGGATTGCACGGTGTAGGCGATGTCGTGAATGTCGGGGCGGGCGATGTCAACAGCGAGCGTGCTGCCCGGCGTGCCGTTGTATATCACCTGCGAGGTGCTTTCTTCCGGCGTTATGGTGATTTGCGCAGAGGTGGTGCCGCAGTCGGCAAGGTAGACGGTTGTGCCTGTCGGCAGCGTAGTGCCGTTCACTGCTACTGTGCTTACTTTTGTGTTGTCGCTCGTTGCGGGCTTTATCTCAAATGTTACGCCCGGCGTGAAGTTGAGCATGTAGTTACCGCTCGTTTCTGTAAGCGTTCCCTGCGTGATGGCATACGTTCCTATGCTCTCGCCTGCGGCGCGGGTGAGGTCGCCCGTGAGCAGACTTGTACCGTCGCCTGTCTGCCAGCCACTTGCCTCGTAAGTGTAAGCGGGGTCGGTGCTGCCTACGACTTTGCTTTGTCCCGCGTTAGGCGTGACGGTTAGCGTTGCCTTGCTTACTGTGAGTGCTACCGTTGCTGTGAGGTTGGTTATTGTGTTGTAGTTAGCCACTGTGCTTGCGCTTGGGGTGAAGGTTACTTGGTAGCCGGTGTTGGGGACGGTGGGGACGATGGTGCCGTCTGTCCACGCGAATGTGCCATAGCCCGTAGTGCCACCGCTCAACGTGGAGGCTGATAGTGGCTCGCCGTAGGTGATGGTGGCAGCAGTGGGGTATGTGATACTTGGCGCGGCGGCTTTGCTCACCGTCAACGCCACTGTTTCCGTGAGGTTGCTTACCGTGTTGTAGTTAGCCGCCGTACTCGCGCTCGGTGTAAAGGTTACGGAGTAGCCGCTGTTGGTGACGGTGGGGACGATGGTGCCGTCTGTCCAATCGAAGGTGCCATAGCCCGTAGTGCCGCCGCTTAGCGTGGCGGTGGATAGTGCTGCACCGTAGGTGATGGTGGCGGCAGTGGGGTATGTGATACTTGGCGCGGCGGCTTTATTTACCGTAATCGCCACCGTTGCTGTGGTGGTGCTTATTGGGTCGTAGTTAGCCAGCGTGTTTGCATCTGGCGTAAAGGTTACTTGGTAGCCGCTGTTGGTGACGGTGGGGACGATGGTGCCGTCTGTCCACGCGAAGTCGCCGTACGTCGTAGTGCCACCGCTAAACGTAGAGGCGGAGAGTGCCTGACCGTAAGTGATTGCCGTAGCAGTGGGGTATGTGATAGTCGGCGCGACCGCTTTGTTCACCGTAATCGCCACCGTTGCTGTGGTGGTGCTTATTGGGTCGTAGTTAGCCGTAGTACTCGCGCTCGGCGTAAAGGTTACCTCGTACCCACTGTTGGTAACGGTGGGCAGGGTGGCAGGGGTCGTCCAATCGAAGTCGCCGTATCCCGTAGTGCCACCACTTAGTGCGGAGGTTGAGAGTGCTGCGCCGTAAGTGATGGTGGCGGCAGTGGGGAAGGTGATGACCGGCGCGGCGGCTTTGTTCACCGTAATCGCCACTGTTTCCGTGAGGTTGCTTACCGTGTTGTAGTTATCCGTCGTGCTCGCGCTCGGTGTAAAGGTTACTTCGTACCCGCTGTTGGTGACGGTGGGGACGATGGTGCCGTCTGTCCAATCGAAGGTGCCATAGCCCGTAGTGCCACCGCTTAGCGCGGAGGTTGAGAGTGCTGCGCCGTAAGTGATGGTGGTGGCAGTGGGGTATGTGATACTTGGTGCGGCGGCTTTATTTACCGTAATCGACACCGTTGCTGTGGTGGTGCTTATTGGGTCGTAGTTAGCCACCGTACTTGCGCTCGGTGTAAAGGTTACGGAGTAGCCGCTGTTGGTGACGGTGGGGACGGTTGTGCCGTTCGTCCACGCGAATGTGCCATATTCCGTAGAGCCACCGCTCAACGTAGAGGTGGAGAGTGCCGCGCCGTAGGTGATAGTGGCGGCAGTGGGGTACATGATACTTGGTGCGGCGGCTTTGCCCACCGTAATCGCCACCGTTGCTGTGGTGGTGCTTATTGGGTCGTAGTTAGCCGTAGTACTCGCGCTCGGCGTAAAGGTTACCTCGTACCCACTGTTGGTAACGGTGGGCAGGGTGGCAGGGGTCGTCCAATCGAAGTCGCCGTATCCCGTAGTGCCACCGCTTAGCGCGGAGGTTGAGAGTGCTGCGCCGTAAGTGATGGTGGCGGCAGTGGGGAAGGTGATGACCGGCGCGGCGGCTTTGTTCACCGTAATCGCCACTGTTTCCGTGAGGTTGCTTACCGTGTTGTAGTTATCCGTCGTGCTCGCGCTCGGTGTAAAGGTTACTTCGTACCCGCTGTTGGTAACGGTGGGGACGATGGTGCCGTCTGTCCAATCGAAGGTGCCATAGCCCGTAGTGCCGCCGCTTAGCGTGGCGGTGGATAGTGCTGCACCGTAGGTGATGGTGGTGGCAGTGGGGTAGGTGATAGTCGGCGCGGTGGCTTTGTTCACCGTAATCGTCACTATTTCCGTGAGGTTGCTTATTGGGTCGTAGTTAGCCAGCGTGTTTGCATTTGGCGTAAAGGTTACCTCGTACCCACTGTTGGTGACGGTGGGGACGATGGTGCCGTCTGTCCAATCGAAGGTGCCGTATCCCGTAGTGCCGCCGCTTAGCGCGGAGGTTGAGAGTGCTGCGCCGTAGGTGATGGTGGCGGCAGAGGGGTACATGATACTTGGTGCGGTGGCTTTGTTTACCACAATATTGACTGTCCGCACCACCTTTTGCGTGCTACTGTTCCAATCCGCTACGGTGGAGTAGTCGTATTGGGCAAGGTCGCTGGGGGTAAATTCTACCGCGTAGTCGGCGGGTGGGACAGGTGGGACAGTTGTGCCCGCTTGCCAGGCAAAGGAGCCTCGTCCCGTTGTGCCGCCTGTCAGCGAAGACGTAGAAAGGGCATCGCCGTAGGTGATAGCATCGGCGGTGGGGAATGTAATGTCGGGTGCTGCTGCCTTGTCAAGCGTTGCGTTGAGCGTTATGTCGCCTGTGGGTGCTGACGGCGGCGTGTAGGTGGTGGAGGCGCTGGCAGCATTGGCAAACGAGCCAACGGCGGGCGATGCCGACCACGTGACTATATCCGTTGGGTAGGCTTTCGTTAGCGCAACATCAACCGCCGCAGTGCTGTACACCACCGTAGGGGCGCCCGTCACAGTGATGGTTGCTGCTGTTTGTGTGCCGGTGGTGGTAGCGTCTGCCAGCAGCGTTACGCCCACCTGTATCCATCCGCTTTTGACAGGAACACCGGCATAGCCTGCGTCGCCCACAGGCGTAGTCTCTATACAGATGTACTTGCCAAAATCAGCCGCCACGGGCGTGTAGTCAAGCGCAGTGGCGCCGCCTATTGCGGCTATGCCTGCGCCGCTTCCGTCGTCGGCGCGATACCACTTGTAGGTGTGAACGCCTTCGGCGCCGCCGTCGTGGGCGGTGTAGGCGCCTGCTTCGGCGGTGATTTGGTGACCCACGCTGTAAGGCGCCGCAGTGATGTACGTGGCGGCAGTGATGGTTTGCGGGGTTTGGGTGCTAAATGTGCGCCCGTTATCCGCGCCCATTACGGTACCCGCCTTATCCTTAAAGTTGCTGATAGCGTAGGTGTAGGTGGTGTTGTTGGCAAGCCCTGACAAGGTGTAGTTGGCGGTAGTGTTGCCGTTTGACCAACTACTAAAAGTTAAAGTTAGCCCTGCATTGGGTGTAAGCGCAACCGTGCCCGCTGTCGTGTTCATCTCTTCGCTGAACGTTACCGACAGCGCGGTGGTGGATGGCGAAACGCCCGTGGCGTCGTTCGGCGTAACGCTCGTTACGGTGGGCGGGGTCGCGTCCTTGAAGAGGCTCACGGTGCGGTTGCCGTTTTCTACCACAAAGGAGGTACCGAAATCCGCAATGCCGACCTTTACGGCGCCCGCCGTGTTTACGCTCGTGAGGTTGAGCGTGTAGGTGGTGCCGGAGCCGGTGAGCGTTCCCTTGACGGCAACGCCCGTCCCGTTCGTAAGGGTAATATTGCCCGCTGCCAGTAGTCCGCTGCTAACATCCTCGCTGAACGTTAGCGTAATGCCTGTGCTGCTCTCCGTGCCGCTTGTGCCGCCCACTTCCGCTGCCGTAAAGGTTACAGGCGTTTTGCTTGCTAAATAGCCTGTGGTGAGCGTTGTGTTTTGCACTGACGCATTGCGGATATATCTGTTGCCGTATTCTGTGCCGCTCGCTGTGAGCCGCACCATTTCATTGCCGTCGCTCTGCGGTAGCCAGAAGTAAACCTTGCCGTCGCCGTCGGTTGTTACGTCCTTGATGCCGTACACGCCGTCTGCCGCGTTGGGCGTTTCAGCGCAGGCTATGCCCGCGATATGCCCTGCTGTGATGGCGGTGGCGCCTGCAACAGCAGGATCGCCCACCGTGAGCACTTTGCGATAGACAGTCACGCTGCCGTTGCTCACGTAGTATGGGCTTGGGGTTGGGGCTTGGATGCTACCGCCGGTGATGGTGAGCGAATAGGTGTTTGCGCCGGTACCGGCTCCAATCTTGCTCGCCGTAACCGTGCCGCCCTTGATGTTGATGTTGCCGCCCTGGGTACCGCTTCCGCCGCCGATGCCCGCGCCGTTGGTGCCGCCGGTTGCCGTAACAGCACCGCCGTTGATGGTGATGTTGCTGCCTGCGCCGCCACCGCCGATTCCGGCACCGTCGCGGGTGCCCGTCGCGTTCAGTATTCCCGGACCCTCAATCGCCAGAGTCGCTCCACTTGTCACATATATTCCGGCGCTGCTATATCCCCCCGTCAGCGTGTTGGTGGTGCCGGCGGCAAGGTTCAGCGTTACGTCCGCGCCGGCGTTGAGTAGCAGCGGTGGAGAGGCGGTTATGCTCACGCCGCTGAGCGTGATGGTTGCCGTTGCGTTTGCGGCTACCGCAAGCCCCCGACCGCTGCTGCCATTGCTGTTGATAACGGTAACATCTGCGCCGTCCTCAATGGTGTAAACGTTATTGAGATACGTCCAGTGTGTGCCGCTTGCGGGTGGGCTGGGGTTATGCATATAGATGATATTGCCTGTTGAAACACCCCAGTTCGCCGTGAGCGTTACCGCCGCTGTGGGCATAGTGAAGGTTTCGCCCGCCTGCTTTGTGCCGGTAAGCCCGCCCGAAAGCGTCCAGCCGTTGAGAAAGTAGTTTGACTTCAGCATAGTGCCCGCACCCAAAACGCAGGGCTGCATTCCTTCAAAATAGTAGCGGGGCGCAGGGGCGTCGCCGCTGTCGTGCCCGCTGCTCGTGTAGGTCGCGGTGTACAAAGTAGTGTTGGCGAACGTTGTCAGCGTCGCTGTGGCGGGAACGACAACCGAGTTGTTTTTGTACCACATACCTCCGGTCTGGGCGGCAATGGGGACGGGGCTTTGCGGCAGCCAGAAGTAAATCTTGCCGTCGCCGTCGGTTTTCACATCGTTGATGCCGTACACGCCGTTCTCCGCAATGGGCGTGGCGGCGCAGGCAATGCCGTCGATGTAGCCCGCCGTAACTGCGGTGTTCGTGTTAGCGTCGCTGCCCAGCGTCAGCGTGTTGCGATAGACGGTTTGCCCATTACCGTTGCTCGCGGAGTTTGGGCTTGAGGTTTGGATGCTGCCGCCGTTGATGGTGAGCGAATAGGTGCTTGCGCCAGCACCGGGTCCAATCGTGCTTGCCGTAACCGTACCACCGTTGATGGTGATGTTGCCGCCCTGTGAGTGGTCGCCACCGCCGATGCCCGCGCCGTTGGTGCCGGTTGCATTAACCGTGCCGCCGTTGATGGTGATGATGGTGCCGGGATCGCCGTTTTTTCCGCTGCCGATGCCCGAGCCTTGGGCACCTCCGTTTGCCGTAACTGTGCCGCCGTTGATGGTGATGTTGCCGCCCGATGCTCCAGTCCAGCTGTCAGAGTTGCTGCCGATGCCCGCATTGTAATCTCCGGGGTTTTGCGCTATCAAGTTACCACTACCGGCAGCCTGCCCGTAAATCGTGAGTTTGTTGCTTCCCTCAACTTTTATACCGCCGTCGACGGTGAAATTGCAGTCGTCGGCGAGAATCAAGTGTGCGCCGGTGCCTGTGGCGCTTACGGTAATCCTTGAGCCGACCGTTACGTTCCCCGTTACAACATACCAGCCGTCGGTGAGCGTGGTTTGGTTGGTAATGGTGGTTGCTGCACTCGGCGTTGTTTGCGCGGTTCCGCTCGCGTCTATATACGAGGTCTGCGCCGATGCCGTTGCTGTGCTTAGGCAGATGGCTGCTACTACTACTGTCCTCGCGAGGAGGTTTTGTTTGCTTGTGCGGGCTGTGAAGCCTGCGGTGTTGATGTTTTTCATACAATTTATTTATTAAGTTTATATAATATGAATGAATTACGAATTATGTTGGTCATAGCAGGCACGCCCCGCCCCGCCACACCAAAGCATGCCCTGCAGCCGGAGTTGCATAGCGAGCAATTATAAGCCGTCTGTTCTACGCTAATTTCGGGGGGGGGGGTGGGGGGGGGGCGCCCACCGCTGCATCATTCAACCACATACCGTTTACATAAACTGCAATCTCGCCGTCTCACACATACATACATTCTCTTAATTTACTCCATCTTTTATCTTTTT
>BNTU01000050.1 GCA_025996835.1 Bacteroidia bacterium | reverse complement strand
TAAAGGAGTGGAAAAAAGAAAATATTGGTGAAACTCTGTTTGGTGAAAAAATAAATCTTATGAAAAAAGTGGCGTGAATATTTTCTTGGAAATAACAACCTTTTTGACACCCCACCCTACGGGATGCGGGAATGCGGGGCAAGCCCGCAATGATAAAACCGATAAAAACAACAAAACCGACAAAAACAATAAAAATTGTTAAAAACCAACGAAATTAACATAAATAAAGTTAAACTCTTCAAAAAATCCATTGTCATTTCAAAAACATTCCTTACCTTTGCCGCCGAGTTGTCATGGTGGCAATTCACAACAACAATTTTGTTATACAATTTAAATTTAATTTTTATGCAGATGAGAAAAAAATGCAAAAAAAAGAAAGTCAGCGGCTTTGCAAACTTTGCAAAGCTTGCGAAACCTTTGCTACTAAGTAGCATCCTCTTGGGGGGGGGGGGGCAAAGAATTTGCGCTGAAGCCGCGCATGAGGCACCCCAAGAGTCGCCGCAGATTATTGAGGTGGCGATTCCCTCGTCAGGGACGAAGACCATTACCGGCTTCGTGTACGATGAAGCCGGAGATGCAATCCCCGGTTCCACTATCACCATCAAAGGGAGCTCTCGTGGAGTTGTGACCGATGTGGATGGTTCATTCAAAATAGACGTTTCGCCGACGGATGTTTTGGAAGTTTCTTTTTTGGGCTACGACCTCTACACTGTGGCGGTGGGCGACAAGGCGAGTTTTGTGATTCCGCTCAAGCCCAAAGCGAATGAGTTGGACGAAGTCACCATTGTTGCTTTCGGTAAGCAGAAGAAGGAGAGCGTGATTGGCTCTATCACCACCATCAACACCAAAGATTTGAAGGTGCCCAGCAGCAACCTCACCACCGCTTTTGCCGGTCGTGTGGCAGGCTTGATTTCCTACCAGCAGAGCGGCGAGCCGGGGCAGAACAATGCCAATTTCTTTATTCGCGGTATCACCACTTTCGGTGCTGACGCCAAGAAAGACCCACTCATCCTGATTGATGGGGTAGAACTCGGCACAGACGACCTCGCCCGACTCAATACGGACGATATTGCCTCTTTCTCCATCATGAAGGATGCTACTGCAACGGCTCTCTACGGTGCGCGTGGTGCAAACGGTATTATCATGGTGACGACCAAAGAGGGAAAGGAAGGAAGCGTACGAGTGAATGTGCGGGTAGAAAATTCTTTTTCCAGCCCTACGAAAAAGATTGCCACAGCCGATCCTGTCACGTTCATGAAGATGCAAAATGAAGCGATATTGACTCGCAATCCGAATGGTGTGCCGATGTATCTGCCGGAACAAATCCGAATGACGGAACAGGGGCTGCATCCCGATCTTTATCCTGCTACAGACTGGTATAGCACCATGTTTAACGACGTTATCAGCAACCAACGTGCCAACTTGAGCATCAGCGGCGGTGGAAAGGTGGCGCGCTACTATGTGGCCGCCAACATCACACAGGATAACGGCAATTTGAAAATTGATAACCGAAACAATTTTAATACCAATATCAGTTTGACTAAATATGCTATTCGTACCAATGTGAACGTTAATCTGACTAAATCAACCGAACTGATATTCAGACTTAGTTCCGCTTTTGACGAATATACCGGTCCCATTGACGGAGGTGCTGACATGTATAAAAAAGTGATGCAGGCAAATCCGGTGTTGTTCAAGCCCTACTACGAGCCGGATGAGCAGTATGCTTACGCGAAGCATATTTTGTTTGGCAATTATGGCACCGGCAATTACTTAAATCCGTACGCCGAAGCGCAGCGAGGCTACAAGGATTATAGTACCAACATGACCCTCACGCAGTTTGAAGTGAAACAGGATTTAGAAATGTTGACTAAGGGTTTGACTTTCAGGGCGATGGTCAATATGAACCGTTTTTCCGAATTTTCGGTATCCCGTTCATACACTCCCTTTTACTACAATATCAGTGAATATGATATGACGGGTAGCACGAATCCACCGTACACCCTGTGGCGGCTGAATCCGAACGAAGGCAGCGAAGATCTCAGTTATGACCCGGGAAATAGAAACATCAATACGACCTTTTATTTGGAATCGGCGTTGGAATACAACAACACCTTTGCAGGAGCGCATCATATTAATGGTCTGTTGGTGTATATTATGCGTCAGCAGAAAGTGGGACTTGCCGACAACCTGCAATTATCTTTGCCCAATCGCAATCTGGGCGTTTCGGGACGATTTGCCTACGACTATGACACGCGCTATTTTGGCGAATTTGACTTTGGCTACAATGGCTCCGAGCGGTTTGCCCCAAAAAATCGCTGGGGATTTTTCCCTTCTATAGGTGCCGCATGGATGATTTCCAACGAACAGTTCTTCGAACCGGTTAAAGAAGTTGTCTCTCAGTTGAAATTGAAAGGAACGTATGGCTTGGTAGGAAATGACGCTATTGGCAGCAATGAAGACCGTTTCTATTATCTCTCGAACGTGGATATGGCTATAGACAAAAATACCCGTTGGGGACTGACGGGCGGTGGACAAGTGAGAGGTGTAGAAGTTTCGCGCTATGCCAACGACGAGATTGGTTGGGAAAAATCCTATAAGACCAATATTGGATTAGAAGTAGCGTTTGTCAACGGACTCTCGGCGAATATTGACGTCTTCAACGAAAAAAGGACCAATATATTGCTCGACCGTACTATTCCGGCAACCATGGGTATCCTTCCCGCAGTAAAAGCTAATCTTGGTGAGGCGAGAGGACAAGGCGTTGATTTGGAATTGAATTACGAAAAAGTGTTCAATCCCAATTTCTGGCTCAGTGGTAGAGGCACCTTTACGTATGCTACCAGTGAAATTCTTTCGTGGGAAGAGCCTGACTACAGTGCCACGCCCTGGCTGTCGAAAATAGGTCAAAATATCAGTACCGAATACGGATATATTGCCGAGCGTTTGTTTGTCGATGATATGGAAGTTGCCGGTTCGCCCCAACAGTTTGGTACTGTCATGGGCGGCGACATCAAATATCGCGACGTCAACGGGGATGGTAAAATATCGGAGTTGGACATGGTGCCCATCGGCTATCCCACCGTCCCGGAAATCAATTACGGTTTTGGCTTGTCGGCAGGAATCAAAGATTTTGACGCCTCATTCTTTTTTCAAGGCTCGGCACGACAGTCCTTCTGGCTAAACAACGACGGCAATGGGCGCATACAGCCGTTTCTCGACGGTTCTTACGATGGTAGTGGCGATGACGGAAAAATAGGGCAAAATGCCGTTTTACAGGTGATAGCCGACAGTTACTGGTCGGAAAGTAATCGCAATGTGTATGCTTTTTGGCCTCGTTTAGCCAATGCTCCTATTGAAAACAATACGGTACGCAGCACCTGGTTTATGCAGGATGCCACTTTTATCCGCTTAAAATCGGTAGAATTGGGCTATACCCTCCCCCGCAAAGTGTCAGAAAAGATGAAAATGAGCAATTTACGCATCTATCTTAGCGGAAGCAACCTCTTGTGCTGGAGTGCTTTCAAGCTGTGGGACCCCGAAATGGCAGGTAATGGCTTAGGCTATCCGCTGCAAAGAGTGATTAATGTGGGACTTAATGTAGGATTTTAAAAAAAATAAAGAATATGAAATCAATTAGAAAATTTATTAGTAGAGACGTGGCGCGCCACGTCTGTACATTGGAGGCGCGCCACGCCTCTACATTGGAGGCGCGCCACGCCTCTACATTGGTAGCGCGCCACGTCTGTACATTCATAGTTGCGGTGATGGTACTCCTGCCATCGTGCAGTGATTATCTGGATGTAACGCCGGACAATATACCTACCGTTGAAAGTGCATTTGCCGACCGATTTACGGCGATGCAATACTTGGGCAGTTGTTATTGGGCACTTCCCAGAATGGGCAATTTTACAACCAATCCTGCCTGGACAGGCTCTATGGAGATGGTGTCAAACAAGGAGTGGCAAAATGAACCCCACATGCAAGTGGCGTTGGGTAACAATACTGCGACAGCTGCCCATTATCAGTATTGGGGAGGTACCGGCAGTTCACGGTCGCTTTATGCCGGTATTCAGGAATGTAATACGTTTCTGGACAATATCGAACAAGTGACGGATTTGCCCATTAATGAAAGAAACAGGGAGATAGCAGAAGCAAAAACCCTGAAGGCCTATATGCACTTCTGGTTGTTGTGTCAATATGGACCGATTTGCCCCTTGCGGGAAACTACTTCTACGAGTGCATCCGTACAGGGCGTGAAAGTCTATCGCGAAAAAGTGGACGAATGCTTTGCCTATATCATTCAATTGTTGGACGAAGTGATTGACAGCGAGGCCTTGCCTATAGCGATTGCCAATAAAACTTCCGAATTGGGGCGCTTCACTCATGTAGCCGCTTGCGCCTTAAAAGCTAAAGTATTGGTATATTGGGCAAGTCCGTTGTTCAACGGCAATACGGAGTATAGCGACTTTCTGGACCATAACGGCGAGCATTTCTTCAACCAAACCGAAGACCCGAACCGATGGACAAAGGCTGCCGAAGCTTGCCGTATTGCATTTGAGGCTTGTGACGCAGGCGGAGTACGGCTGTATCAATCTTCCGACTACGTTACACAAATGAAGATTTCGGATACTACACGCCGGGTAAATGTCTTGCGCAATTCTTTGACCGAACTCTGGGCTTCCAATATGGAAGTAATCTGGGGCAATACATCCGGTTGGGTCGACTATGATATGCAGATAGCTGCTCAAGCTCAAGTAGAGAACGGTAATTCCAACGTAACGGGAAGACTGGGTGTACCGTTTTCTACCGTTGATTTGTTTTATTCCAACCATGGAGTTCCCATTGAGCAGGATACGGCATGGCTCAACAGCGGACGCTATGCCAATCGCTTCGCAGTGCGTGAGGGCGAAGATGACCATCAATATTATATTGCAAAAGGGCAAAAGACAGCAGAAATGAACTTTGAAAGGGAACCCCGTTTTTACGCTTCATTGGGTTTTGACCGTGGCAAATGGTGGGGCAATACCTATACGCTTCATGCCGATGAGAACACTCCTTATCTGAATAATTTTTGGGGTCGTTATTCTTCTTACCGCGCATTAAACAATTACAATGCTACCGGTTATTTCCCCAAGAAATTAAGCCCTTTTGTAAGTCATTTTAATGATCCGGGCTATTATGAAGTTCAGGGTTATCAGGCTCCTGACCTGCGCTATTCAGGTCTGTTGCTCTTCTATGCAGAAGCTCTCAACGAATGTACGGTGGGCGAAGGGGGAACTCCTGACCTTAAAGTATATGAGTTAATTGATTCAGTGAGAGCGCGTGCCGGATTGAAAGGTGTCGTTGAGAGTTGGAGAGATTATTCTACCATTCCGGCTAAGCCTTTGACAAAAGCAGGGATGCGTGAGATTATCCAACGCGAAAGGAAAATTGAACTGGCCTTGGAAGGGCAGGACTATTGGGACAGCCGCCGCTGGAAAACCGCAAGGAGAGAGCAGAACCGGGTAGTACAGGGCTGGAACGTGAAAGCAACAGATGAAGGAGGCTATTACACTCCAACGACGGTGTATATCCAACGATTTGTACAGCGCGATTACTTTTTCCCGATTCCTGAGAGCGATTTAATTAAGAATCCGCAACTCATACAAAATCCGGGATATTAATTGTCTGAACCATGATTTTTACAAGATTTACAAGATTAGCATGATGAATATAATTATACGAATATCTTGGTAATCTTGAAAATCTTGACAAAATCACGGTTCAAGACAAAAGAAAATAGAAATTAATAATTTAAAAAATTAAAGAATATGAAAAATAGATGTTTAGTATTATGTATTACGACGCTTGCACTGGTTGCATGCGAGGAAAAGGTGCTGGGACCTACTGATAGCAGTCATGGCAAACCGGGTGTGGTTACTGAGGTGACAGTCAATCGATTGCCCGGAGGTGCTGATATTTTCTATCGGATTCCCGATTCTGAGGATTTGTTGGCAATAAAAGCGGTATATACCACCACCAACGGCACAAAACGGGAAGCTTCTGCCTTCTATTATGACAATCACTTGGTATTGGAAGGTTTTGCCGATACCCTGCTGCATGAGGCTCAACTTTATGCCGTTAATCGTGCTCAAGAGTTGTCAGACCCTGTAACCGTGCCGTTTCAGCCGCTTGAATCGCCGTTAAATAAAACGGTAAAATCCGTCAAGATTGAACCTGACTTTGGGGGAGCTGCTTTTAGTTGGTCCAATAAGGATACAACCACGTTGACGTTTGAAATTTTGACTCCGGATAGCAATGGCAAAATGCAAACGGCAAGCATTTTCACTTCGAATAAAGATACGGTGAATTATATCATTCATGGATATGCAGCCGAACCGCGACAATTCGGGTTAGTAGTCAGTGATAATTTTGGAAATGCCTCCGACATGATTACTTCGCCCGAGGGATTTACGCCGCTTCAAGAAGACAAATTAGACAAAAAACTCATGAGCCTTGTACATTTGAATCCCGGTGACTCATGGCTGGACGGTTGGGGTTTCCTTGAAGAATCCCTGCTTGATGATGATGTCTCTACTATCATGCATTCGCGGCCCAATAGTATGCCTGTCCGCTATACCATTGATTTAGGCAAAAAAGCGCAACTGAGTCGACTGGTGGTGCACAATCGGTTAATAGGTACTTATTACGAAAACGGCAACCCGATATATTTTGATGTATTTAGGAATATTCCCGAGACTATTTCTCAAAGCGCAATTGCGAGTGAGTGGCAAAAAATTGCGACCTTCACAGAAATCAAACCATCGGGATTGGCTGGAATAGAGTGCACCTCAGCCGATAATCGTGTAGCAGCGCGAGGATTTAGCTTTGATTTTCCGCGTGATATGCCACCGACACGTTATCTGCGATTCGATCATCCTTCTACAGCTGCAACATGGCAAAATAAAAACTTTGTTCATATAGCTGAATTTACCTTTTTTGGGACATACGATGAATAAATTAAAAATTAAAAATTAAAAATTAAACACAATGAAAACAATGAAACAAATAGTAATTACAGTACTTGCCGGTATTACATTATCGGCATGTGACGGCATGATGGATTTCCATCAAAAATATGTCGAAGGCGGCGAAATAGTTTATCTGCCCCCGCCCCAGTCTGTTGAATTTTTGGCAGGAAAAGATAGGGTAGTGGTGAAAATAGCATTTTATAATTCGCCCAATACAAAAAGCATAGATGTGTATTGGAACAACGCGCAGGATTCACTCATCTATTTGCTTCCTGCACCGCTTTCTGCCGGTGCAGATACGGTATATGTCTCTGTGCCGTTGGAGGAAGAAAAGGGGTACAATTTTACCGTCTATTCTACCGATGCTCACGGAAACCGCTCTCTGCCTAACACCGGCTTTGGCACTGCCTACGGGGCAATGTATCAAAGTTCATTATCTAACCAGCCCATGCGTCGGATTGCGCTCTCCGATGACGGCGGAATGTTACAATGGTCATTGAAGTCAGAAGGTTTATATAGTAATGAAGTTCGCTATCGGAAGAACGACAATCTTGACTCAGTCGTTACAACACCGGCTGATACCACTACTACTATCTTGCCGAATGCAAAATCGGCATCCCAAGTGACTTACCGCTCTTCCTTTCTGCCTGAACCGACTGCCATTGATACTTTTTATACGGCTTGGCAGCAATACGAAACTCCATTCCCCGCAATCGTTCTATTGAATAAAGCCCACATGACCGCGGTTCTCTGTTCGTCAGAACAGGTAAACGACGGCGGAGGTATGCAATCCATACTCACCGATGATCCGACTACTTTTTGGCATTCGGGGTATCAGGGTACAACTCATCAGCATCCACATTGGATTGTTGTTGACATGGGTAAGTCGCACAGTAATATCATTAAAATAGAACTCTTTCGTCGCTTAGGTAATACAGATACGAAAAACGTCAACTTTTATGTCAGTGCTACCCTGGATGCCCCGGCCAATCCTGTTGTCGCGCCTTGGCAATATCTTGGAAATGTTCTTTTCACATACGATTCTTCTCCCTTGTATGAAAGTGAAACGCTTGACATACCGTCGGGCACTGATACTAGCGGACGCTATCTGCTGCTGTACCTGCCCGATGGCAATAGAGCTCCCTATAATTCGCTCGCGCGGTTGGATATTTATACGGATTAGCAGACCGTAGATAGGAAATTGTAGGGGCGCACCTGTGTGTGCGCCCCTATAATTATCTGTCTGCCGGGAAATACAGCATTGAAATCAGGGCAGATGCCTCAAAATTTTACGGTGACCAGTTACCCCGGATGGGGTATAATTTTGATAACCCCGTAATGGCATTGCCGTCAGGTTAAGGCTGAAAGCCTTGTAGCAATAGCGTAGGGCATCGCCCAGTCGCGGTCGGAAGATTTCGTTACGGGCTGAAAGCCCAGCATATCCCAGCCCAACGCATCGCGTTGGGGTAATGGGTTTTGTGCGTTTTGCGCCCTGAAAGGGCAACATATCATTTGTTGCCCCATCATCCCCATCATCCCATTATCATTTTCCCAACGCGATGCGTTGGGCTGGGATATGCTGGGCTTTCAGCCCGTAAATTCAACATCTAACCAATCTTCCGACCACGACTGGGCGATGCCCTACGCTATTGCTACAAGGCTTTCAGCCTTAACCTGACGGCTATGCCCGTATGGGGTAGTTGGTCATCATAAATTTGGTGCGGTTCCCCTGAAAATCAGTAATCATCGCAAACTAATTGTGAAAATAAAAATATGATTTTCGAAAAAAATTGCCAAATCAAAAAAAATGTTTTACCTTTGCGCCGTAAAATTTTAATAAAAGAAACGTTATGGCAAAAATCACAGTGCACGACACGGAAATAACCATTATTTCTGTACAGGAAAGAGATTATATCTGTTTGACAGACATAGCAAAGTTCAAGACGGATGACCCCAATGCAGTTATAGGAAACTGGATGCGGAATCGAAGCACTATTGAATACATGGGGCTTTGGGAGTGTTTGTATAATCCCGATTTTAAACCCCTCGAATTCGAGGGGTTTAGAAAAGATGCCGGATTAAATGCTTTTACATTGTCGCCACAAAAGTCGATGTGCTTAATGTGGCGATGTTTGGCATCACAGCTAAGCAATGGCGCGAATCCAATCCCAATTTGCAAGGCAATATGCGCGATTATGCCACAATCAACGAGCTGATTTGCCTCTCTAATATGGAAAATATCAATGCCGTACTCATTGATGACGGGCTGGCGCAAAGCGAGCGTCTGGTGAAACTAAACCAAATAGCCATCCAGCAAATGAGTGTGTTGCAAGAGGTGGAAAGTCGGAAAAGGCTGCGTTGAGAGGATATGGTGGGCTTTCAGCCCGGAAGGGGAGGAGAGCACTTTACCCCGCACTGCGCTTCGCTTGTACGGGGTTATCAAAATTGTACCCCATCCGGGGTAGATTGAAGACCTACGGTCTTCCTTGTCATCATAAATTTGCTGCGGTTGCCCGGAATTATTGCACATCTAACAAAAAATATCTACCTTTGCAGCAACATTTAATATTTTTAAGATTATGCAAATGAAACATTTAAAATTAGCATCTTTTGCGGCTTTTGCCGCTTGCACGCTTGCTGCGTGTGCACCATCCGGTTCATTTACGCCGGGAGCCGTATGGGAAGACAACAACGGCGTACATATCAACGCACATGGAGGTGGCATATTATATGATGATGGCATCTATTACTGGTTTGGAGAGCACAAAACGGAGGGAAAAGCCGGTAATGTGGCAAATGTGGGCGTACACTGCTATTCTTCTTCCGACCTGTATCATTGGAAAGATGAAGGGATTGCGCTTTCCGTCATGCCTGAAGGGTCTGGTAGCGACATCGAAAAAGGCTGTATTCTGGAACGTCCCAAAGTAATAAAAAATGAAAAAACAGGCAAATATGTGATGTGGTTCCACCTGGAATCGAAAGGAAGAGGCTATGACGGTAACTCTAAAAGCGGCGTGGCCGTGAGCGATAAAGTAACAGGTCCTTATACTTTTCTGCACACCATCCGTCCGAATGCCGGTCACTGGCCTTTGAACGTTCAGCCCTGCCACCTGTCGGGCAAGATACAGATTCCGGAAGGATATGGTTTCAGCGGCGGCAATTTGCCTATGCACGCCGACACAATGAATATTTTAGGACGCGACATGCAGGGTGGACAGATGGCGCGGGATATGAATCTCTTCGTAGATGATGACGGAAAGGCTTATCACATCTATTCCTCCGAGGAAAACAGTACGCTACACATTTCCCGCCTGAACGACGATTACACCGGCTGTTCCGGCGAATACATCCGGGCTTTTGTCGGTCGCTTTATGGAGGCACCGGCAATGTTCAAAAAAGACGGAAAATATTACCTGATGATGTCCGGTTGTTCAGGCTGGGCACCCAATGAAGCCCGTTCGGCAGTAGCCGATGCTATTTTCGGCGATTGGAAAGAATTAGGCAATCCCTGTCTTGGCGACGATGTTGAAACAACTTTTCATTCGCAAAGCACTTATATTTTTCCGGTACAGGGCACAAACAAATTCATCTATATGGGCGACCGCTGGACTCCCCAAAATGCCATTGACGGACGTTATATCTGGTTGCCTGTGGAATTTACAAATGAGAAATTCACGTTACAATGGCAAAATGAGTGGCAAATTAAGGGAAGTTTCGCCCTGAAAGGGCATTAGCCATTGCTATCGCCCTTTCAGGGCTTGCATTCAATGCCATATCCTGTCCGTAGGGCGATGCCCTACGCTATTGCTACAAGGCTTTCAGCCTCAACCTGACGGCTATGCCTCTTCGGGATTGCCGGGGAAGGAGGTGCTTTATACCCCGCACTGCGCTTCGCTTGTACGGGGTTATCAAAATTGTACCCCATACGGGGTGCTGTGAATTTGCTGCGGTTGCCCTGTAACGGCGGACTACACTTGCTGCAATTTTTGACTATTTGCTTGCAGATAAGCCCTTAACTGCTCAAAAGTCATCCCACTAACTTCTTTTGCAATCGTTTCTTTAATTTTTCGAAACGTTTCTACCGTGTCAAACGGTTTTGTTTCACTTGCTACTTTCGTTTTCATAATTTACAATATCTTTAGGAGAACGTATTTCTAATGTTTGATAGCCACAATGCAAATTTATCGCATTGTAACCTCTTATACGATAAACATTTACAATGTGTTTAAAATTCCAGCTTACAAGAATATCCGCTTTGTGAATGGTAGCTGCTGCAATATGTATGCAATCATCAAAACTTGTTTGCCCCACTACCTTTTCATTGATATATTTAGAGGCTAACGCCACAATCTCAGGAGTTGCCACTACCCGTTTCATCATTTCTGCAGGTAAGGATTTGAAATAATTACGCACATTTTCCGGTGCGCGAAGCAATTCACTTTCCGTAAAATCCGAATACATACAGATAATCTTACCTTGCTTCACTTTATCAAACAGTAGCAATGATTCTGTATCAAACTCCATATCGTAAACCCCACCAAAAACGGAAGTGTCAAAGTAAAAAATCTGTTGCATAACGTAATTTTTATGTTTTATCAATCGCAAAGATACAACATTATTTTGGATAAGGGAATTATCAAATAATTTGTCTGCAATAGTACAAAAAAAATGTGTACTTTTGCAGACAAATTATTACGAAATGACAAACGATTCGTTTAAAATAAAAGACTGGATAGACGACCGGCAAAAACACGGGCAGATAACTTTTTCATTTCAGGAAGTTGTCGGTTTCAATTTCATAAATCTTGTACCAGTAAAAAAAAGCTTCGGGATTGGATTTTTTGAGTTTGTTCAGTCTGGTGCTTAGCGGTGCGGCAATCGTCCAATTTACTGTTTCAATATCCGTAACGACACCCACAAGATTTCCAATATCATACTGCTTTTTCGACAAGGATTTTATCCACATTGTGGTGTTTTTTCGATACTTGATTAAGCCATTCTGCTGTTATTTCTTTTTGATTTATCATATTCTATAATTTGGCACTAAATCAATATTGCTGCCGAAAATTAGTAATTGTTTTCAGGTAATTGTTAAAACTCTCTTTTCTTTTTCGTCTGTTGGCATAACGAAGCATTTTGTTTTGATTAACAGTATATTTACTCAATGCTTCATGAAATATTGTCCGCATTTCTGCTCCCTGTTGGGCTGCAAACAGCACATCATCGCAAAAAATATCCACCAGCATCTTTTCTATAGAAATGCTAAAAACGCCGTTTATCTCTTGTATCGGAGCTTCGGAAACCAACGGTTTTACAATAAAAACATCCTTATTTTCAGGTGTATATTTGTCTAAAATATCACGATTCGGATTCAAAAAAACAGAAAATTTTGCCTCTTTAAGAAAATAGAAAACGGCATCAGCACTATCTTTATCTACCTCAATTAAATGATAAAATTTACCCTGTTGATGCTGCATAAACTCGTTCAAAACGGCTGTATGCCAAGCGCACATTTTAATAAACGGAAATTCTCTGTGAATTTTAGCATACACGGATTTTAGTTTGTCCGGGACTTCGGGAATAAACGGTTTTTCGATTCCAAAAGCAAATTTTCCTTTGCCGATTCTTTGCAAAATGCCTTTTTGTACCAACGAATAAATGCGCCAATTGACTGTTGTGGGTTTCAATTCTTCTCCCGTTTGGCAGTAATAATCAGCAATGTTTGCTGTTTCAAAAACGTTTTTGTCTTTGAAGTATTCTGTAAAATTATCATTATCGAATTTATCCATCGCAACAATTTAATTTTCGGCAAAGGTACACAAATTTTCGGCACAAAATTTATTTTACTGACACACCCCAGGGCAACCGCATCAAATTTATGATGACAAGGAAGACCGTAGGTCTTCAATCTACCCCGTATGGGCATAGCCGTCATGGTTAAGGCTGAAAGCCTTGTAGCAATAGCGTAGGGCATCGCCCTACGAAAAATGCCCTCTCCCTCTCGTTTCGCCCTGAAAGGGCATCAGCCATTGCTATCGCCCTTTCAGGGCTTGCATTCAATGCCATATCCTGTCCGTAGGGCGATGCCCTACGCTAGTGCTACAAGGCTTTCAGCCTTAACCTGACGGCTATGCCCGCATGGGGTAGTTGGTTTCCGTAAATTTGATGCGGTTGCCCTGGAAATGATTAACGCAACAGTCAATAATTCATAAAAAATTACTATCTTTGCCCCCGAAAAATAAAAAATTATAAATTAAAAAATTGTATTATGAACAGAGTATTTTTATTTTGCAGTGTTGCCGCACTTGGTATCCTTTATCCTGCGCAGGCACAGAACAAGCTGACTGTCAATGCCGACCAAGGCAAAGAAACAATCAGCAAACACATCTATGGGCATTTTTCCGAACACCTCGGGCATTGTATTTATGGCGGCTATTGGGTGGGCGAAGATTCGCCGATTCCCAACACACGCGGCATCCGCAACGATGTGGTGAAAGCCTTGAAAGACCTCAACATCCCCAATGTTCGCTGGCCCGGCGGTTGCTTTGCCGACGAATACCATTGGATGGACGGTATCGGTCCGCGTGACAAACGTCCCAAAATGGTGAACACTCATTGGGGCGGCGTAGTGGAAGACAACAGTTTTGGCACGCACGAGTTCCTCGACCTGTGCGAACAGTTGGGTTGCGAGCCTTATATCTGCGGCAACGTGGGCAGTGGCACGGTGGAGGAAATGTCGAAATGGGTGGAATACATCACCTCCGATGGCGACAGCCCGATGGCAAATCTTCGCAAACAAAACGGACGCGAAAAACCCTGGAAGGTGAAATTTTGGGGCGTAGGCAACGAAAATTGGGGCTGTGGTGGCAACATGACCGCCGAATTTTATGTGGACCAATATCGCCGTTTCGCCACTTATTGCCGCAACTATGGCGACAACCGCCTGTACAAAATCGCCGGTGGTCCCAATTCGAGCGATTACCATTGGACGGAAACCTTGATGCGCAGTGCAGCAGGACACATGCAAGGGCTTTCGTTGCATCATTATACTGTTCCAAAAAATTGGGGCGACAAAGGTTCGGCTACACAATTCGACGAAGCGGAATATTTCACGACCATTTCCAAGACATTGGTCATGGACGAATTAATCACCAAACATGCAACCATCATGGATAGATACGACCCGCAAAAACGAGTGGCATTGATTCCCGATGAATGGGGCACCTGGTACAATGTGGAACCCGGCACCAACCCCGGATTTCTGTACCAACAGAATGCTTTGCGCGATGGGATTTTGGCAGCGATTAACCTGAATATTTTCAACGCCCATGCCGACCGCGTGAAGATGACCAATATCGCACAGACCATCAACGTATTGCAGGCTGTTATCCTTACGGATAATGAAAAAATGCTGCTCACACCCACCTATTGGGCTTTCTATCTCTACAAAGTGCACCAGGATGCGACCTTGCTGCCTGTTTCATTTTCATGTAATAAATATGAATTGAACGGTCGAAAGATGGACGCCATCAGCGTATCGGCTTCCAAAGATGCCGCGGGAAAAATTCACATCACGTTGGTAAACATCGACCCCAACAAGGAACAAAGCCTTGAAACCGAGTTGCGGGGCGTAACAGTCAAAAGCGTTAAGGGACAAGTGCTGACCTCCGCCAAAATCACTGACCACAACACGTTTGATAAACCGAATACCGTAGCGGTAAAAGATTTCAAAGGTGCGAAATTGTCAAAAGGTCTGCTGTCGGTAACGCTGCCGACAAAATCTGTGGTGATGCTTGAATTAGAATAAAAATAAAATTTAAATTAAAATAAATCAGATATGAAAAGAGTATTTTTATTTTGCATCGTTGCCGCACTCAGCATCTTTTATCCGATACAGGCACAAAACAAGTTAACCGTCAATGCCGACCAAGGCGTGGTTACGACTAAACAGTGGAATAAATACGCGAACAATCCTGTTCTCGGCGGAGTGGAACTTGGCACGTGTTTCGATATCGCCATGCTGCACGAGGACGGCAAATACAAGATGTGGTTTTCGTGGCGACCGAAAGACGCACTCGCCTACACCGAAAGCACTGACGGCATCAGCTGGTCGGAACCGGTCATCGTGCTCGCTCCCCTGAAAGAGCACGAATGGGAAGGAGGCATCAACCGTCCTGCCATTCTCAAAAAAGACGGCATTTATCACTTGTGGTACACTGGGCAAGACCGTCCTCACAACAAAAGGTCATATATCGGCTATGCGACGAGTACGGACGGCATTCATTTTGAAAGAAAATCGGACAAACCCGTTTTAACGGCAGAAAAAGGCTGGGAAAAAGAACTCACCGTGATGTGTCCAAACGTCGAATGGGATGCCAAGTCCAAACTTTTCAAGATGTGGTACTCCGGCGGAGAGACACACGAACCGAATGCTCTCGGCTACGCAACAAGTCCCGACGGTCTTGTATGGACGAAATACAAAAACAATCCCATCTTTTCGTGTGACAAAAACACCAAGTGGGAACAGCATAAAGTGGCCGGTGCGCATATTTTCAAACACGGCGGTTGGTACTTGATGTTCTACATCGGTTACGAAAACGAGCATCTTGCCCGCATCGGCATTGCGCGGTCGAAGGACGGCATCACGAATTGGGAGCGACTGCCGACGAATCCGATTATTTCGCCCACCAAAGACGGCTGGGATTCTGAGGCTTGCTACAAACCGTTTGTGATTTACAACAAGGCAGAGAAAAAATGGCGACTGTGGTACAATGGTCGCAACCACCAATTTGAGCGGATTGGGCTGGTATTTTTCGACGGAGAAGACTTGGGCTTTAATGAATATGAAGACAAATAAAATTTTCTTAGGGTTGATAGTTCTTGTTGTTTCAACCGTAGACCCTTTGGCAGCCCCAAAAATTGATTTGGGTAAAATTACGGATACTAAAATAGAGGAAACTCTTTTTGGTCATAACCTGGAACATACCCGTAGCGCGGTATATCAGGGTCTAAGTGCCCAACTTTTGCGGAACCGCAAATTCGCAGGGAAGCCTGCAGCCCATTTCGGAGAGCCTGCCGAATGGTACAGGGTGGGAGCGGCAAACGCCTTTATCACCTTGGACCCCCGTGACGCATACGTTAAACACATTGGCAATACGTGGAAGAACTTTATTGTCAATAACGAAATCAATTCTGTGGTGATACAAAACCCGCAATCCAATCAAAAAGCGGGGATAGGGCAGAAAAGTCTGGCACTCAAAGGCGGAGCGGCATATACAGCCAAGGTCATCGCCAAGGTCAGAGGCGACGACCTTCCCCTCAACGTAACCATTACCGTTGCCGGTTCAGATGGTAAAGTACAGGAAAAAAAAACATTCAGCCTCGAAGGCGGAGACTGGCAGACCTGTGAATTTTCAGTTACCCCGCAGAACGACGATACCAACGCCTCTTTTGAAATAAGTTTTTCCCAACGGGCGGAATTAAAGCTCGGCGTTGCCTCTCTCCTGCCAACAGACAATTTTCACGGCATGAGAAAAGATGCGGTTGCCCTAATGAAAGAGATAGGCAACGAGTTCGGCCACGGTCACATGGAGGGACTCAATACCCCCGAAGATTACGCGAAAAAAGCAAACTCCTGCGCAGAGGCAATCAAAAAGGTTGATTCCTCGATTAAGTTTTTCTCCTCCGGTCCTTACGGTCCCGGATGGCACTCGGCGGACTGGACATCTAAAGGGCTGGCTCCAATGGCAAAGCATATTTCGTATCTTTCCTTTCACGCCGCAGGCGAATTTGTTATCCCTCCCCGCTCAATCTTGCAGATAGAAGGGGAGGGCAAGTTCAATTAGTAACTGCGGAAAAGTTAGAATGTAGAACAGTTGACAGTTGACAGTTAAAAATTAATGAAAATTAAAAATTAAAATGATAAAAACAATAAAAATTACCGGCATCCTCTTAGCGGTAGCCTTCTGTCAGTCAGTTGCGGCACGGGACAGTATCTCTGTTACCAATTTCGGATTAAAACCGAATACGCGCGTAAATGCTGTACCATACGTGCAGAAAGCGCTGGAGGCTTGCAAAGGCAAGAGCGGCATTGTCCTTACCTTTCCTAAGGGGCGTTATGATTTCTGGCCACAACATTGCATTGAGCGCGAATATTTTGAATCAAATTCGGATGATACAAATCCGAGACGGCTGGCAATCCTTATCGAACAACAGGAAGGATTAACGGTTGACTGTTCAGGCTCCGATTTCGTTTTCCACGACCGGATGCAGCCCTTTACCATTGACAACAGCCGCAATATCACCATCAGGAATGTCAGTATCGACTGGGATATTCCCCTTTTAGCACAGGCAGTTGTGTTGCAGGCAAATGAACGGTACATTGATTTGCAAATCAATTTCGAATCGCCCTACATCATAGAAAACGGCAAACTGGTTTTTGTGGGCGAAGGTTGGAGAAGTGAATGGTGGGGACTTGGCGGAACGATGGAATTTGAAAAAAACAGCCGGATTGTAGCTCCGCAGACCGGCGACAGAGCCTCTTTGCGCGCCAAAAACGGGCATTACCGTGCAGAAGAACTTGCAACAGGCAAAGTGCGCATCCACAGTGAATTTACCAGAATCCCGGCTGTGGGAAATTTCCTGGTATTGCGCCACAGTAATCGCGACCATGCAGGCACATTTGTTATCGACAGTAAAAACGTGCAATTCGAGAATTTCAACATGTATCACAATTGCGGATTGGGCATATTGTTGCAATTCTCCGAAAACCTCACCTTTACAAATGTAAATAGCGTACCCAACGAGAAAAAGGGACGGGTTTTTGCCGGACACGACGATGGCTTGCATTTTTCAAACTGCAAGGGCGACATTGTAATAAAAAAGTGCACCTTTCAAGGATTGATGGACGACCCGATTAATGTGCACGGAACGTCGGTGCGCGTCATCGAAAAGGTGAATGATTTTACGTTGCGCTGCAAACTGACACGCCATGATAATCGCGGCCTGCTTTGGGCGCGTCCCGGCGAATCGGTGGGGTTTATCGAAAACACAAGTCTGCACACCTTCGCAACCGGAACGGTAAAATCATTCCGTGACATTGATACCCGATTGTTTGACATATCGTTTCAGGAGCCCATTCCTCAAGGGGTGATTGCCGGAAACGCATTAGAAAATCTGACATGGAATCCCAATGTTCTCATTACGGACTCTTATTTCAAGAGTTGTCGCGCAAGAGGCATCCTGGTATCCACACCGGGTAAGGTTGTCATTGAAAATAACATCTTCGAGTCGAGCGGTTCAGCCATTCTCATTGCCGGAGACGCCAATCAATGGTATGAAACGGGTGCTGTCAAAGACGTACTGATTACGAAAAATATTTTCCGTGCACCCTGCATGACGTCCATGTACCAGTTTTGCGAGGGCGTTATCAGTATTATGCCTGAAATTCCGCAAAAGACAGCCCAATCACCGGCTTTCCATCACAATATCGTCATCACGAACAATGAGTTTCATCTATACGACTACCCGATTTTGTATGCCTTTTCGGCAGAGAATATAGTGTTTTCAAATAACAAATTGATACGCAGCCGCGACTACGAGCCGTTTCACCAAAAGAAAGACGGTTTGACCTTTGAATTTTGCAAAAAAATCAGCGTAAAAGGCAATACGGCTGAAGGCGATGTACTCGGAAATACAATTAAATTAATTAATACGTCAAACAAAGAATGCAATCTCGGCAAAGATGCGTTTTTCAAAAAATATAATTTGAAATGAAAAAATACTTTTAATCGTTTCGTTTGTGCATTCCAAAAATATGTTGTAATTTTGCGGTTGAAATTAATAATAAAAAATACAAAAAAAACCGATGTTAGCAACAAAAACAAAAAGAGAAGCAAATGTTTTTGAAGAAAGTATCTTTAATGAAATTGAGATGCTCCGTCCGGGGTATGCCGAGCAGTCCGAAGAAGAAGATTGGTTTGATGCCATGCCGGAGTAT
>BNTU01000049.1 GCA_025996835.1 Bacteroidia bacterium | reverse complement strand
AAAGGTAGTTATTATTTTTGGATTTCCTTTATTCTTCGTATGTTTTAAAATTAATCCAAAAATCAGAGAAACAGTTCAATAAATGCATAGAACGGTTAAAAAGCTTTGTCATTGCGGGCTTGACCCGCAATGACAATTGCAGTCGCTTGTACCTTTCTATTTCGCAAACGCCACAGCCCGCGTTTCCCTAATCACCGTGATTTTCACCTGACCCGGATACGTCATTTCGTCCTGAATTTTCTTGGCGATTTCGTTGGACAGGCTTTCTGTTTCTGCATCGGTGATTTTTTCTGCGCCTACGATTACGCGCAATTCGCGACCGGCTTGGATGGCGTAGGTTTTCAACACGCCCGGATAAGAGAGAGCCAGCTGTTCCAAATCGTGCAGACGCTTGATGTAAGCCTCCACGATTTCCCTGCGCGCTCCCGGACGGGCACCCGAAATAGCATCGCAGACTTGCACTATCGGCGAGAGCAGGCTGGTCATTTCCATTTCATCGTGGTGTGCCCCGATGGCGTTCACGATGTCCGGCTTCTCGTTGTATTTTTCTGCCAATTTGGCTCCAAAAACGGCGTGTGGCAATTCCGGCTCGTCATCCGGCACTTTCCCGATGTCGTGAAGCAGTCCGGCGCGCTTGGCTTTTTGCGGGTTAAGTCCCAATTCCGTTGCCATGATGGCGCAGAGGTTGGCTGTTTCGCGGGAGTGCTGAAGCAGGTTTTGCCCGTAAGACGAGCGATATTTCATGCGTCCAATCATCCGAACCAAATCGGGATGTAAGCCGTGGATACCCAAGTCGATGGTGGTGCGCTTGCCCGTTTCCACGATTTCGTCTTCCACTTGTCGGCGCACTTTGTGCACCACCTCCTCAATGCGAGCGGGGTGAATACGACCGTCTTGCACTAATTGGTGCAGCGACAGTCGGGCAATTTCGCGGCGCACGGGGTCAAATCCCGACAGGATGATAGCCTCCGGCGTGTCGTCCACAACGATTTCGATGCCCGTAGCAGCTTCCAAAGCGCGTATGTTGCGCCCTTCGCGACCAATGACGCGCCCTTTTATTTCGTCCGAATCAATGTGAAACACCGACACAGCGTTTTCAATCGCCGTTTCCGTAGCCACCCGCTGGATGGACTGCACCACGATTTTTTTCGCCTCCTTGTTGGCGGTCATCTTCGCCTCTTCCATCACCTCGTTGATGTAGGCGGCGGCGGATGTTTGCGCCTCTTCCCGCAACGATTTCGCCAGCCGCTCCTTCACTTCTTCGGCACTCAGTCCCGACAGGGCTTCCAAACGCTCAATTTCCATCTTGTGAACCTTGTCCAAATCGGATTTTTTCTGTTCCACAATTTCCAACTGATTTCTTAACCGTTCGCGCGCATTCTCAACATCGTGATTTTTCCTGTCAAAATCGGATTGTTTTTGCGAAAGTGCCATCTCTTGCTGCCTCGCTTTTGACTCTTGCATTTGCAAATGGGCATTGCGTTCACTCGTCTGCTTCTCCCAATCGGCTTTCATGGTGATGAAATTTTCTTTCACCTCCAGCAACTTACTTTTTTTGAGAGCCTCCACCTCTTTTTCGGCGTCCGCTAAAATCTGTTTTTTCTTCGACTCAGCCTGCTTATTAGCGATAAACCAAGCCACAACACCGCCCAGCAACAGAGAAACGATGGCGGTAATTGTAGTAATTATTATTTGTGATGTCATTCTAAAATTGTATTATTAAATTGATACTATTATATTTACGCATAAAATTCATTGTTTTTTTTGTCTTCTTTGGGGCGATGTCGGTTCAGAAAATCTTCCAAACGAATATTCAAGCGATTCAATTGCGCCAAAATCGGAGCCGTTTCATTTCGCAGACTCTCCCTGTGAGCCTTCAAAGAAAAATGAAAAGCCGTTAGCCGCATCTTATCAAGGTCGTCCAAATTAGCTGCGGAATAGTACGAACCATATTCCATAGCCTTGTAGCCAACATCGTTCGCCGCCTTCCGCATGATTTGTTCTTCCTCGCGGGGGCATTTATAAGGGAAAAATTTTGAATAAATCCCTAATTTTGTCGGTATAAAATCATCTGTCTCTGCCATCTCAATATATATTTAATTCATAACTCATAACTCATAACTCATAAACTATCCATTCAACAACGCAATACACTGGTCAATATCCTTAACCATCTGTGTCACATTTGCTTTCGCCGCTGTTAAATCCACTTCCGTGCCTGCCAGCGCTTTTGCCATTTTGAGGTGTTCATATTTTGTATGCAACTCCTTATTTTCGTGGCTCAACTCGGTGTTTTGACGCTCCAACTCCTGATTTCGTTGCTTCAACTCACCGTTTTGTTGACTCAAATTTTCGCACAACGACATCACTTGGAGTATATTAGCCTCCAAGATAGTCAGTTCGTTCGAATGTGCTTCTGTCATATTGTTTTAAAAATTTGCACAAAATTAGACATTTTTTTTGATATAACAAGAATTTAAACTTTTTTTTGGATGTTTTTTTTCAAAATTGCAATTTCCGGCTCTTTCCATTCATTGAAATGCAACATAATTTTGTCTGAACCTTGATTTTCCTAAGATTAAGAAGATTACCAAGATTATTCGCGTACATAATCTTGGTAATCTTCTTAATCTTGTGAAAATCGTGGTTCAGACAATTATGGTTCAGACTATCCCTATGTTCGTTCAGGGCAACCTTAAAATTCAGCGATATTCTACCATTTTCCTTCCGTCTGTTACGCCGGAAAGCGTAAAATTTCGATAACCCCGTACAAGCGATAGCGCAGTGCGGGGTTGCAAAAAAACATTGAAAACATTTTGTCAATTGAAAAAAAACATCTACCTTTGCGCCCGATATTTGCTCGCTAATGAATGAGTGAATACGGACGGATGTTTGCTCGAAGTGAAAGAGCGAATACGAGTGATTAACAGATTAAAAATAAGGAGATTAAATTATGAAAACGTAAATGGTGTGATACGCACATTTTAAATTGGAAAAAGTGTTAAAACTTTTATTCTTGTGTTGTGAAATCTTGACAATTTCAAAACAATATCCAAGAGTGGAGTGATGACGTTCGTGCTGCGGCAAGGACAAAGTCATGTTATTTGGATATATAGGTAAGTCAAGAACCTCACAGCACAGATAAAGTAAAATTTGTCCGTGCTTTTTTTATGTTGCGTATGAGGAGGGCAACAGTTGTCCAAACAACTGGTATCAAATTGGGGCAAGCCCTACATTGTCGATTTGAGTAGGGAAAAAGTTAAAGTATTAATGTCAAAAAATTAAAGAAATGACAAAATTTAAAAATGTGTTTTTGCTGGCAGCAATGGCTGTTTCAGCGGTGTGTGTGAGTTCGTGCAGTGATGACGAAGAAGAGCCAGGTGCTGCCTTTGATGGCAAAATAACGGCAACTGTGAGCACAGGTGGAGTAACGATTGGGAGCCTATGGCCCCAAGGTATGTCGGCTTCGGATCTGTCGACGACTGCAAAGTATGAAAACAATACGCTTACTATTGAGTTATTAAATCCTTTACCGGACGGACGGCTTTCGAAACTGACAAATTTAGGAGCTCCCGATGTCGATGGTTTTGTTCTCAGTTACATTACTGCAGTTAACGGTAATCAGCCGGTAGGCTCCTTTAGTCAGGAAAATGATGATAGAAGCATTCAAGCATTCTACATTTATGTGGCAGAAGACTGTACAATCAAAGGAATTTCTCTGAAAAAAGGATGGAATCGGGTATTCGTAAATGCAGGAGCAGACACAGCTACTATAGCGGCTCCGAGTGGGGTGAAATGGGTTTTCAAAAGAAATAGTTAATCGATTTCACAACAATTCCGGTAAAACTCCTGATTGCATCTTGTTGGCAATCAGGGGTTTTCTGTTTTTCCCGAACACAGCCACTCATCGCTCCCGAATGTCCTTAATAAGCATCTGCAGCTTGGTGGTATTTGCAAAAGTATTCTCTTCAATGGTGTAGCACACGTCGAAGGGCTTTCCTGACTTCACGATGTCGAACTTTTTGCTCATCCCGAACGCTATTGCCGGCACCGGAATGGTGGTGGAGTCGTCCACGAGGTCTAATTTGATGTGTTCCAACTCTTTGCCTACCAGCTTGCTCGTGCCGACATCCAGCACGCCGAGCGAACAAAAAACGGGCTTTTGATTTTCCGGTCCGTAGGGTTGCATCGCGTTTAACTCGTTCAATAGCTTGTCGTTGAGTTCGCTCAAATTCAGCACGAGGTCGATGTTTAATGTCTGTGTCATCTGTCCCTGCACCATATTTGCTTCGGCGTAGGCTTCCAAACTTTTTTTGAACGCTTCGAGGTTTTTCTCCTCAATCGTTATGCCCACTGCGGAGGTGTGTCCGCCGAAATTGACCAGGATATCGGCTGTGGATTCGACTGCCGCGTAGAGGTCAAAACCCGTTACGGAGCGTGCAGAGCCACAAATCATCCCGTTGGACTCCGTCAAAATGATGGTGGGTTTATACAGTTTGTCTGCCAATCGCGATGCCACAATGCCAATCACGCCCTTGTGCCACGAGGGTTCAAAAATCACGATTATTTTGCCCGTGAAAAGTTCGGGGCGCGTTTCGAGTAGTGCGTATGCGGCTTCGGTGGTTTTTTTGTCCAATTCGCGGCGGTCGTCATTGAACTGGTCGATATTTCTGCTTTTTTCGCGTGCTGTTCGGGAGTCTTTCGACAGCAGCAGGTCAACGGTCATTTTGCCGTTCAGCATCCGTCCGCAGGCGTTGATGCGGGGACCTATTTTGAAGATGATGTCGCCCATACTCACCGGTTTGCCGGTCAGTCCGCACACCTCAATGATGCCGCGCAGCCCTTTGCCGGGGTTTTGGTTCAGCCGTTTCAAGCCCAGAGCAGCCAGCACGCGGTTTTCGCCCGTCAGCGGGACGATGTCGGAGGCGATGCTCACGGCACACAAATCCAGCAGGTTGTGCAACTTGTCCAACTCGATGCCATTGCTCGTTGCGAAAGCGTGCATCAACTTGAAAGCCACGCCACAGCCCGACAAATGGGAATAGGGGTAGGTCGAATGCTCCGTTTTGGCGTCCAGGATGGCGAATGCGGGCGGCAAAGTCTCGCCCGGCGTGTGGTGGTCGCAAATAATCACATCGATGCCCAAACCCTTTGCTTCGGCGATGGTGTCGTTGGCTTTGATGCCGCAATCAACGGCAATAATCAGCGTGGCACCATTCACGCGGGCATATTCGATGCCCTGCTCGGAAATTCCCGGACCCTCATCGGAGCGGTCGGGGATGTAATAATCCAACCGTGAAGCCAAACAAAATTGCTCCAAAAACTTGTAAACCAACGCGGTAGCAGTAGTGCCATCCACGTCATAATCCCCATAGATGAGAATTTTCTCCTTATTGCCCAAGGCTGCCTCAAGGCGACTGACCGCCAACTGCATATCCGCGTATTCAAACGGGTCATGCAAATCGTCGAGGCTGGGATGCAAAAACTGTTGCACCTCCGCCGTCGTGCTTAGCCCCCTCTGCACCAGCAAAAGACCGGCGGCAGGACTCAACCCAAATTCGGTGCAAAATTCCTGCTGCGTATGTGTCTGTTCGGGTGTAGGAGATTGGTAGTTCCATTCTTCTTTCATTTATATTATTTTTTTTTCGACAAAGGTAACATATTTTTTTTGAATTGTCGTGAAAAAGTAACAATTTTTTCACTTTTTATACGTTAGCCTTACATGGAAAAATTAGTTTTTGCTACAAACAATGCGCACAAGCTCGATGAGGTGCGCCAAATTTTGGGGACCGGTATCGAAGTGGTTTCCCTCAGCGACATTCATTGTGAAGAAGACATTCCCGAAACGGCGGACACATTGGAGGGAAATGCCCTGCTGAAAGCCCGATTTGTGAAAGAGCACTACGGCTACGACTGTTTTGCCGATGACACAGGGCTGGAAATCAAGGCGTTAAACAACGAGCCGGGGGTCTATTCCGCTCGCTATGCAGGCGAATCTAAAGACTCCGCCGCCAATCGCCAAAAGGTGTTGCAAAATTTACATGGTAAAACCGACCGTTCTGCCCGTTTTCGTACCGTTATTGCCCTGATTTTGAACGGTCGCGAGCACCTGTTTGAAGGCACGGTAAAAGGCAAAATCATCACCGAAGAGCGCGGCGATGGCGGCTTCGGCTACGATTGCATTTTTGTGCCGGAGGGCTGTTTGCAAACGTTTGCAGAATTGGGCGCAGAGGTAAAAAACAAAATCAGCCATCGGGCACGGGCGGTGGCGAGATTTGTAGCCTTCTATCGCAATTGGATACCACTGCAGAGATGCCTCGGAACAAGATAAGACCATTTGGGCATATTCATTCCCCAGCGTTTGGCGGTGCCTGCCCAGTCGGTGGTGATATAATCGGCGATGATATTGCACGGACAATTAAGGAACAGTTAACGAATTTTGCTTACCTTTGTTGCCGAAATAAGGAAAATGTCATTTACAAACTATCCTTCTGTAAAATCTATATGCGATGTCGAAAATTTTAATAACAGGTGCAGGCGGCTTTATTGGCAGTTTTTTGGTGGAGCAAGCCTTGACCGAGGGCATGGAAACGTGGGCGGGAGTTCGGCAGAGCAGCAGCAAAGAATTTCTGCAAGATGCTCGTATTCAGTTCATTGACCTCAATTTTGGCGACAAGGAGCGGCTGAAAGCGCAAATCAATGTGCACGCGGCTCAATATGGCACTTGGGATTATGTAATTCACAATGCCGGCGTGACAAAATGCCTCGACACAGCCGATTTTGAACGTGTCAATTACCTGAACACCAAGCATTTGATTGAGGCTTTGATAGAAACCGGCAATGTGCCACAGAAGTTCCTGCTGATGAGTAGCCTCAGCGCACACAAAGCGAATTTGCACACGGCTTACGGCGACAGCAAACTACGCGCAGAGGCGTTTTTAAAAGCACAACCGGCGTTTCCATACCTGATTTTTTGCCCGACGGGGGTTTACGGACCGCGCGAAAAAGATTATTTTCTGATGCTGAAAACCCTCCAAAGCGGCTTGGATGTGGTCGCCGGTTTTGAACCGCAGCGACTGACATTCATCTATGTGAAAGACTTGGCAAAGGCGGCTTTTCTCGCGTTGCAATCCCCGGCAACCAATGCCACCTACTTCCTGACCGATGGACAAGTGTATTTGGACGAAGATTACACCGCCATTGCAAAAAAGGCGTTAGGAAAACGATACACACTGAAAATCCGAGTGCCATTGGCAGTGCTGAAAGCCGTGTGCCTCCTCTCCGAATCCCTCGCCAAATTCACAAAAAAACCGGCAACACTGAACAGCGACAAATACAAAATCATGGCACAGCGCGATTGGACATGTGATTGCTCACCGGCAACGGCAGATTTTGGCTTCCATCCCGACTACGATTTAAGTCGCGGCATGGAAGAATGTGTCCGGTGGTATCGCGCAAATGGATGGCTGCGTCGTTCCTTAGATTTCTTTAATTTTTAGCAGGAGCACGCTGACGTTGTCTTTGCCGCCGGCTTGCTTTGCGGCTTCTACTAATTTATCGGCAGACGGCTCATTTGCAAGTATTTGCTCTATTTCTTCATCGCTAATCATATCGCAAAGTCCGTCGGAGCAGACGAGGAAGAGGTCGTCGTTGAAAAGTTGTTCGGAGAGGTCTTTCACGTCAATGAAAGCGGAATCGCCTGCGCCGAGCGAGTTGTAGATTTGGTTCGATGGCAGGGAATTGTCGCCTGTAAGTTGTCGCATTGAGTGGTCGGTGCTGATTTGTTTGAGAATGCCGTTGCGGAAGCGATAGAGGCGACTGTCGCCGATGTTGAGGGCGAATGTCATTTTTTCGTAGAACAATAAGCCGCAGAAAGTGGTGCCCATTCCTTCGTATTCTTCGCTCTCGTTGCTTTTATTGACAATAACACGGTGGGTGTTTTCGCACCATTGGCTGAGTTGAGAGGCGATTTCGGCTTCGTTTAAACCTGCCGGCAATTCCTTTATGAAATCGTCGAAGAGCAGTGTTGCCATTTCTGAGGCAAATTCTCCGCCGTTGTGTCCGCCCATTCCGTCTGCCACAATGGCTGCCATGCGGGCGTTTTCGGCAGGTTCGAAGTCCATTTTTTGCGCTTTGTCGCGAAAAAGTTCGCCTGCAAGCAAAATCATATCTTCGTTGTTTTGCCTGACAGAGCCGATATTACAATTCAGGTCGGTTTTTAGTAACATAAGTCATACGATTTTATTCTACAACAAATTTCAAATCATAAAATGCAATCACGTCGCCGATTTTGAATGCTGCGGGTTGATTTGGCACAAGTTTGTTTCCATTGAGGAAGGTGCCGTTTGACGAGTCCAAATCTACAATTTCCCAAGTTCCTGCTGCGCTTTGCTGTAGGCGAGCGTGTGTGCCCGAAACATAATTTTGCGAGCCGAAAACAGCGGTAAAATTGCCTGCTTTTCTGCCGATTATTGCCTGATTTGTCAGTTCCAAGCGTGCGTTGAGTTGCTGACTTACCAACTGTTTGGGTTCGGCAGCCACTGTTGGACGCACGGTTTTTTCTGCCGCCGCATCTTGTGAAAAATCGGGTGGCACTCCGCCTATTGTTGATTGCGGCGGTGTTACGGGCTGCTGCGTTACGGGCTGCTGCGTTACGCTTGGCGCAACAGTAATGTCGGCATCTGTGGCATCAACAAGTTTGGTGCCGCAATCGCTGCATATTTTGCCTTTCTTGAAACCGTGCGTGGGGCAAACTTTCAACAGTTCCCCACATTGGTCGCAGTAGAAACTGTCGTTTTCTATTTCTTTTCCACAAAAGGGACATTTTACTAATTCCATTTTTTTCTATTTTAAATTTAAAAATTTCTACGCCATATCTTCATCAATCAACTGCTTAAATTCCGCTGCGTTGAAATCATCTGCTTCCATCCGTTTTCGGAGGCGCGTGCTTTGATTTTTCTTTACTTTGTCGAAATAATTATTTACTTCGCGGGCATTTGCAAAATTATTTGAGCGATTATTATATAAATCATCAAAATAGGCGTGCATCAAGTTTTCGGCTTCGGGCGTGAGTTCGAGTTGGTCTTTTTTTGCCTTCATCATAAAAATTTCTGCCATCTCTTCGCCGGTATAGTCCTCAAAATGAATTGTTTTTGTAAAGCGCGATTCCAAACCCGAATTGGTGTTAATCCACCCCTGAATTTCGCGTGGGTAGCCTGCGGCGATAAACACCATTTTGCCTTTATAATCGAGCATCATCGGCAGAATCGTGTCGGTTGCCTCTTGTCCGAAATCGCTTGGTCCGCCACTTTTTAGCGAATAGGCCTCGTCGATGAAGAACACGCCGCCAATGGCACTTTTCACCGCTTTTTCTGTTTGCAGAGCGGTTTGTCCGATGTAGCCCGCCACCAAATCTTTGCGCGTTACTTCCACCAAAGAATTGCTCGGCAATACGCCCAACGAGTAGAAAATGTTGCCCATAATGCGCGCAACGGTGGTTTTGCCGGTGCCGGGGTTGCCCACAAAAAGGTAGTGGTCGCCCACGCCTTGGAACTTTTTGCCCAAAGCCTCGGCTTTGGCGCGTTCCACTTTTATGTAATCGGCAATTTCTTTGACGGTCTTTTTCACGCTGCCAAGTCCGATAAGTTCGTTGAGTTCGGCAAAACATTCGTCCTCGTTGATTGCTTTTGGCTTTTCGTACGGAATATCGTCCGGCTCGATGGTTTCGTAGATTTCGGGGGTAATTTCCGTGCCTTGACTGTCGAGTTGCGCCAAACGATTTTGCTTGCGCAGTTTCACCTGATTCAGCAGTTTGGTCATTTCGCCTGCGTTGCCGAAATTTTCGGACTTGGCATCCACCATTATTGTAACCAATTGTTTGAGCCGCTCTTTGGCATCGGAGCTCAATTTCAGTCCCGATTTTTTGGCATTAAGGATAAAAATATCCACCAATTCATCTCTCGAATAGTCTTCTATATTGAGAAAATGGGTGAAACGGCGGCGGAACCCCGGGTTTGCATTATCAACAAATTCCGTCATCTCTTTTTTGTAACCGGCGCAAATGACCACAAATTTTCCTGCATCTTTTACCATTCGCGTCATCAGCGAGGCAACGGCTTCTTCGCCCGTCTTGTTTTTGTTGCCCTGCTTGTCCATTCCGAGCAGCATATACGCTTCGTCGATAAAGAGAATGCCGCCCATAGCCTCGTCGCAGGCTTTATCTACTACTTTTGCCGTTTCGTTCATAAAACCGCTCATCAGGTCTTTTGCCTCTTTTTCCACCACTTTGGAGGTTGGCAGCAGTCCGATAGCCTTGAAAATTTCGCCAAGTTTGAGTGCAATGGTGGTTTTGCCCGTTCCGGGGTTGCCCGACAGCACTACGTGAACATTGGTAAGTTCAGCGTTGCCGATACCGCGTTCCATCATTTTGCGGTCAAATTCGAGTTTATTTGCCAACTCGCGCACCTCTTTTTTCACGCTGTCCATTCCGATAAATTCGTTGAGTTCGGCAAGAATACCGTCGAGGCTCTTCTCCTTGAGGCTCTCTTCGCCTTCGATGTCGGCTCTTGTGAGTATCGAAATCATATCGGGCGTATAATCTGCGGAGCCGCGCAATTTTTGCAAACGCAAGCCTTGATTTTTTAGGGCGCGGTCGAAGGCATTACGCACCTCACGCGCATTTCCGAAAGATTTGGTATCTCGGGAGATATACATTTTCTTGAAAAAATTGTCAATATTAGCACTCGCATCGTTGTCGAGCGTGAGTTTCTCTTTTTTCACCAAGCGAAGGAAAATTTCGGTCAGTTCGGCAGCGTTATAGTCCTTGAAATTCACCGTTTCGTTGAATCGCGACGCCATACCCGAATTTGAACTTAGAAAATCGCCCATCTCTTTGGTGTAGCCCGCTGCTATTGCCACAAATTTTCCGCGATTGTCTTCCACCAATTTCAGTAAGGTGTCGATGGCTTCTTGTCCGAAAGGGTCGTTGTCGCCTTGTTTGAGCGCGTAAGCCTCGTCGATAAACAGAATACCGCCCATTGCCCGTTCAACGGCATCTTCCACCGCAATAGCCGTCTGCCCAAGGTAGCCTGCCACCAAATCTTTTCGTGCCACTTCCACTAATTGCCCTATTGGCAGCACATTAAGTGAGTTGAGAATATCGGCAAAAATGCGGGCGATGGTGGTTTTGCCCGTTCCCGGATTGCCAAGGAACAAGAAGTGGTCTTTGATTTCGCGTTTAGCATCGCTGCCTTTGCGTTCGCGCTCAAAGTCCATTTTATTGATGATTTTGAGCACCGTTTCCCGTATTTCGTCGATACCTACGAATTGGTCTAATTCTGCCATTATTTCATCGTAGGTTTTCTGCTTAAATTCTGTGCCTTTCACGTCATCGGGCAGCACGGTTGTTTCCTTGTGGTCGCGTTTGATAACATTTGTAAAAATGTCTGTTGCCCTTTTTATAGCCAAATGTCCGTTGCCGAAATCGGCTTTTTTGGTACGAAAATCGTTGGTGAAAATCCGCATAAGTTTTGCTCGCGCATCGTCGTCCAAAGTCAGTTTGTAGGCTGTTTGAAGTTCGTGTTCGCAAATGTCCGTCAGATTTTCTACCGAATAATCTTTTAAATCGAAATGATATTCAAAACGGGCGGCAATATTTGGGTTTGTGTTTATAAATGCTTTTAAGCCCGACAAACCGGTGAGCACCACAATTGGGTCGTTGTCCCAATCATCGTTCATACATTTAAAGAGTTTGTCGAGTTGGTTTACCTCATCGGAAGTCTTCTGTGGAAGCAATTTTTGTGCATTTTCTATCACCAAAAGTCCGCCCTTGCACTTTTTGATGTTTTCGTCCCAAACGGTTTCATCTTTTGAAAAATTCTCATAATCAACCGCATCCACAATCATTGCCGTTGCGTTTTTGACAATGCCGGTGGAGTAGAGCAATTTTTGCAGCACATCCACCAATTTGGTTTTGCCGGTGCCGGTGTTTCCCGTAATCACGGTGTCCATTCCCAAGCGGATTTTTACGCCGGTCTGCTTGGCTCTTTTGGCAAGATTTTCGCAGGCAATGACCAACTCTTGCAGTTGATTTTTTTCCTGCTCCATACCGACCAATTCCTGCAAAGGTGCATTCGATTTGGTGATAACACTCTCGCCGCACCATTTGCAATAAATGGCTTTGTCTCTGTTTGTTCTATCACATTTCTGACAATTCATATATTTTTATTTTTTAGTCGTTGTTATTATTTTGATTCTGTTACTGCTTCAGCGTTTGGTTTTTCCAAATACGAAAGCGGTTTTTTTCTTAGTCTTGTAATTTTGAAACGTTCCTTCAAATTTTGTAAAATTCTTATTAAAAGTACCGTTGTATTCGCCGTCAAGATTACCATTGGTGCGATTAACATCGTCAAAATGAACGGTTTTTTTATCGTAATTGATAGTCCCTTTGATTTTTTCGCTTATCGGCTTTTTATATTTTACATAAATGCTTGCCTCTGCCGTTTCTTTGCTGACTTTGGTGATAGTGAGAATTGCCTCTTTTTTGTCGAATTTACCTTCCCATCTGCCTTCAAAAGTTGCATATTTTCTTGCTTCTTGCACCATTTTTGCGCCATCAAATTCAAAATTCGGCGAAAAATAAATCAACAAACAGCCGCATATCAAAGTTGCGCCCAACAACGAGCCGAACCATTTATAAAAAGTTTTTATACCATCTTTGAGGCACCAAGCCACACTTTCACTTGATTGTCCGATTGACGATTTGTAAGTTTCACCTCCTTTGGCGTGGAAAGCAAAATACAATGGTTCGACGTGTTTTTCTTCAAAACCGGGGTTTCTCAACAGTTTGTTGCCTGCCGACGGGTTGTTTTTGATAAGCGCAGCAATAATGCTCCAAATTAGCAACACGCCTAATGCTCCTGCAAGCACATACTGCAATAAAGACAAAAGGAAAACGATTAAAAACATTACAACAGCGTATGCTACCAAGCCTACTATGCAGCTAATAATAAAACCCCAATCTTTGCTCCACAGGTATAGACCCACACATATACCAACAATGATGCCAACAACGTTGCCAACTACATTTATCCACGGGGCATTTTTTACACTTTCGGGCAATTGGAGCGTTATCAAACCATAAATTACCAAACCTGTGAGAAGCATTGTCAGTGTGCCAAACAAAATTTTAGACCAAAGAAGTGTTTTATGATTTCTATTCACCGCTTTTTGATTTTGATTAACATATTTTGTTCCAATGCGATAATTATACACGTAAGCATCTTGAGGGGCTAATTTTTCTAAATGTTCAATAAATTTGACACACTCTTTTTCAAAAGTGAATTTTGGTTTTAGATTAAGCGATGGATTTTCTTGATAATGCACTGTTAACCACGCTGTCAAATAGCCTTTTTCTATCTCCTCTTTAACTTCTTGGGCAGGAATTGCAGCTAATCCTTCCAAAGTTTTGACATATTTATCGCTTTTGGGGAAATAATAATGCGGGTCATAATCAAGCCCTTTTATTGCTTTATAAACACCAATTTTCCAATTATATGGTCCTGCCTTTTTGGTGTTGTCTTTCGATTTTATATCTCCACAATACCTTATCCAATCAATTTTATCATTATAAACACCTTTTGATTTAAAATAATAATAGAGCGGAGTCTCGTCAATATTGCACAAATAATCTAATTGTGAACTTGCATAACTATTCTCGTCTTTTATATAAAGAGTCAAATAAGTATTCATAATCGAGGCAACTTGTGTGTGCGTAAAATAGTAGTCGTCGGCTGTTTCGTCCATTTGCAGATTGTAGGCAACTTTGGGGCTGAGGTTATAAAGCACGCACCAAGCACTTGTATCGTGCCCTTGTTGTGAACGAATTTTCCCTTCCAAGGCAATATTACGAGTAGATAGCCACGTGAGGAACGATTCGCCAATCAAAGCCTTCCACGAATTATCATTTACATCCTCTTTATAGAACACATTGATAACATCTTCCGGCGTTTGACACTCGAATATCTGTTTTTCTTCGTTTGTGACAATCCAAGACAAAGACGGGTCAAGCGTAAAAATTAACTGCCTGAGGGCATCTTCGTTGTCCTTCTTTTTGAATACCGGCGCAAATTTGTCAGTAATATTGCTCGCTCCGTGCGAATTAAAGAATAGAAACAGCGAATCGGTTTTGTTTGCCAACACTTTTTCGTAATGTTGCGCATTATTTCTGAGCGACAGAGCAATCTCTTTGCTGTCGGTTAAAGGCTGATTTTTTACATCATAATATGGCATGTTGGGGTCAAGCAGATAGCAGGCAGCAAACAAGCCATCAACGTCTTTCATTGTGTCGGAAATCTTATCTATTGCCATTGCCATTTTGGAACGAAGACTTTTTTCAAGCCAGTCTTTTATTTTTCCGTGATACAAATAGTCCATTCCCAACTCTTTATCTTCGAACATAAATTTAGCCAAATCTTCCGGCGAACGTGCCACTAACTTTTTGTCCTCGTCAAACATAATATTCAACTGCCGAACATCGGTATTTCCTGCGTTCAAGTCAAAAATGGTTTCGCCTTTTGCCCAACGCACAATTTCGGCAAAGCCTGCGCGTGTGTTAGGGTCAGACTGCGTGAGCGCCTTAATCAGTTGCAACGAGCGGTCGCTCAAATTTTTGGGGTATGGGAGTTTGCCGTATCGCTTGAGGTTTACCAACTCAAATTCGTTGATTTTGAAAATCTCCTCACCGTTGATAAGCGTGAGCAACATCATTCCCAACGAATAGAAGTCGCTTTTGGTGTATATTTCAATTTTCCCGTCAATGGGCGAATAGGTTTCGGGAGCGGCATAAATTTTTGTTCTCAACTGATAATCAATCACAACCTTGCCGTTTTTGTCGCATTCGATGGCAATTCCGAAATCGCCCAACACCAAGTCGTCAATTTTCTGTCCCTCTTTTTTGAAAAAGAAATTAGCAGGTTTCACATCTCTGTGAATGATATTTTTCTTGTGCATAAAATCTAATGCCGCACCACATTTTAGCGCAATTTCGCCCAAGAGTTGCTCATTGTCATTGATTTTTAGTTGGTCGAGCGAACCGCCGGCGCAATATTCCATCAGTTCATAATCGCGCACGTCGCCGGTTTGCGGATTTGTCCATTGGCTATGGTCGATGGTCTCAACCAACAAACCTGATTTTGAAGATTGGCGCACAATCTCCATAATGTTGTGGTTTGGCGGTGGCTGAATGCCGACATAATATAATTTAAGCGCAAACTGCTTGCCGTTGTTTTCCAACAAATAAATTTGCGCCTCGCCTGTGCCATCGGAAATTATTTTTACTACCTGATATTTTACCTTGTTAAGAATAAATTCCGTTTCCTGCTGATTAACGATTTTGTTAATCTCTTCCTGTTGTGCAGGGCGAAGGGTTGAGTCTGCATTTGGACGCTGCGTTTTGTCCACATCGGGACGCATCGTCTTGTCGGCATGAGTGATTGGGCGCATCGTTTTTTCTACCTCCTCAACAGGACGCATTGTCTTTTCCGCGCCGGTGTCCTCTGTTTGATTCCCGTTAGAATCGGGTCTAATCGTCTTTTCCATATATTTATTTTTTTACTTATTTAATTTTATACCCACGAAGATTATACTTCTTCTATCGTTTCGTAAAACCACTTGCCGCCTTTCCAAGGCTGAGAGCATTCGTTAGGCTGTTGGTGAATGCAACCGTAAGCATTGCATTTCCAACCGACTTTCATCTCTAACTTGCGAGCCGAATAATAGTCGCGCTGCAATTGCGGTGTCATTCCCGGGTCGGGAATCATTGCGTCAAATTCAGCCTGCATTTCGGCAAGTTTTTCTTTGTATATTTTTATTGCTTCATCTCTGTCTGCAATTTTAAACGAAAGATTAATTTTAGGCTTATCCACAGGTTTTGGTGGTTCCGGCGATTTTTCCGGCTCCTGAGGTCTTTCTTCGGGAGGTTGATTGCGAAAGGCTGCTAACAAATCTTTGTATTGATTGACGAGTTCTTTGTTTTCTTCCGACAATTCGGGAATTTCGGGTGGTGCCTTGCCTTCTGCTGTTTCTGATAAAATAAACTCTTCGAGTTCGGCGAGTTCTTCGGCAAGTGCGAGTGCTTTTTGGAATTTAGGGTCTTTTTTTGCGTCTTGCAATGCCTGCAAAGCCTGCGCATTGAGTGGTGCATTGCATTTGCGGCAAAAACTTCTGAAATTCAGCGTCTTACATTCATTGCAAATAATTCCTGTGCGTGGGTTGCCGCATTCGGGGCAGAAACTGTCGTTCTCAGTCATTCCCGCTCCGCAAAACGAGCACAATTCAGCAACCAAATTATGCCCGCAGGCAGGACAAATTTCCCATTGCGGCTCCGTTGCCACGCCGCAATGTTGGCACAAATTGCCTTTCAGCCCCATTCCACATTCGGGACAAAATTTATCCTTTTGGGAAACCGCCGAGCCGCAATTGGAGCATTTATGCACCTGCTGTGTAACAGGTTTGGCTGCCTGCTTAACTTGCGTTTCCTGTTGGGTCTGTTGTTGTAACTGTCTGTTATCCATCGAGTTGAAATTTTATATTTTATTTGTATTTTGCGGCGGCAAAAGTATATAATTATTTTGAAATGCGCAAGAGTTTTTTGGAAAAATTTCGTACCTTTGCCACCATGTCGGAACAAGAATTAAATAAAATATTGTCAGAAGCAACTGCTTTAAAGGCGGAAACTGAAATCATTGAGTTCAAAGAAGCCAAAGACGGCTACGACTTTGACAAAATAGGAAAATATTTCTCAGCAATGAGCAACGAAGCCAACCTGAAAGGCAAACCGTGCGCATGGCTGATTTTCGGCGTGGAAAACAAAAAGCATCAAATTGTTGGCAGCCACTACCGTGTAGAACGTAAAGACTTAGACAAACTGAAAAAGGAAATCGCCGACAAAACAACTCACAACTTGTCTTTCATGGAAATTTACGAACTTAACAAGCCCGAAGGCAGGGTCGTGATGTTTCAAATTCCGGCAGCACCGCAAGGCATCCCTGTGGCGTTTGAAGGCTTTTTCTACGGTCGCGCCAACGAAAGTCTCGTCGCCTTGAATATTGAAAAAATTGAACGCATACGCAATCAGGCGCATAATCGTGATTGGTCGAAAAACATTGTGCCGGATGCAACTTTTGAGCATTTGGATAAGGATGCGATTTTGAAAGCGCGTGAGAAGTTTAAGCAAAAGCATCCGGCATTGACAAAAGACGTGGATAGTTGGGACGATGTTATTTTTCTAAATAAAGCGAAGATAACGCTTGAGGGGAAAATAACAAATACGGCTATTTTGTTGCTGGGGAAAGACGAATCGAATCATTTTATTTCGCCTGCGATAGCCCAAATTTCTTGGATACTGAAAGACGCACCCACCGGCTATGAACACTTTTTCACGCCGTTTATTTTGACGGTAGATAAAGTGATTGCGTGCATCCGAAATTTGAAATATCGCTATATGATTGACCCCGATACAGTGTTTCCCGAAGAAGTAACGCACTATGATGAGTGGGTGATGCGCGAAACTTTACACAATTGCATCGCCCATCAGGATTATGGGAAAATGGGGCGAATTATCGTGTTAGAATATAATGACAGGCTCATTTTTGAAAGCCTTGGTGGATTTATTCCCTCTTCGGTGGAAGAAACAATTCGACACGATGCGCCGCAATCCTATTACCGAAATCCTTTTTTGGCAAATGCAATGGTAAACCTGAATATGATTGAGACCATTGGAAGCGGCATCAAAAAAATGTTTACTATTCAAAAAGACCGATATTTTCCACTGCCGACGTTTGATATTTCGGATGAAAGCAAAACCAGAGTTACAGTTCACGGCGAACTTATCAATAATAACTATTCCTATCAGTTGAAAAAACGCCCCGAATTGGCTTTGGAAGATGTGATTGCATTGGACAAAGTGCAAAAGAAAATAGCGATAGCCGAAGACGAAGCGGAGCGACTGCGGGAATTGAAATTAGTGGCAGGCGTGGCGTCAGAATTGCAGGTATTAGGGCATTATCCAAAAATATCATACAAGGAATATAAAGCAATGGTATTGAATTTGATTAAGTCAAAAGGCTCGGCCACAAGGGAGGACATAGAAAATCTGATAATGCCCAATTTGTCCCCCGAAATTCCTTTGGCAAAGCGGCAAAAGAAAATTGCAAATATCATCACAAAATTGTCTTTTATAGAAAAAGCAATCATAAATTCCTCTAATACAGACAAATACCCGGTTTGGGAACTGGCAAAAAGTGATTGAGAGAAAAAGTAGTAGTAAAACAAAAAAGTAGTAGTAAAACAGGGTATTTTTGAGGATTTTGAGATTACAATTCGCTGAAATACAACATTTTACAAATATTAAAAAAGGAGTAGTAAAAAAGAGCCAAACGGCTCTTTCTTCATCAATTTATCGCAAACACCACCTCATGGTCTTCCAAATACCGCACAATGTTCTTATCCACCAGATATTTGCCTTGCGAGGATGCCAGCGACAGCGACAGGTTGCTCTCCGTGTCTTCAATCTTGAAATAGAGCGAGCTGCTCCTGACTTCGTCATTGCGACACCCAAAATTGATTTAACCCCATGAGAATCGGATATTTGAAGCTTGAAGATTTTTTTCAGAGCCATTCGATTCTCGCGGGGATAATATTTTTTCGGAGGATGTAATTGGGGCGACTATCATTTTTCATAGAAGTCGTCTCTGAACAGTGGCTCAATGAGTTTATGTAGACGAGTCAGGAACATGGTTTTCGTAATGGTTTCTCCGGTCAAAGGAACTTGTATGCTTATTGTTGCTATCGTCTTTGCTACATCGAGCACCTTGTCCACGCTCAGATTCACTTGATTCGCTTTCAGCAGACGTTCGAGTTCTTTATAAATTTTATACGCAACGAAGCAGATACAAACGTGTGCCTCTATGCGGCGCGGGGTAAAGTGAAACATGGGGCGAAGTTCTATCGTCCCTTTAGTAACCCGATAAGCCCTTTCCACCACCCATAAACCTTTGTATTGCTCACAAACAGTCTTTGCCTCCAAAGTCGTGTTGGTGATGTAACCCTTTAATCCGTCCCATTGTGCGTCATCGGTAATTTTGCTTTCGTTTATACTGACACTGACATCGTCCTTGATTTCAAGAAACTTGTTGTATCCTCGCTTGTTTATGTTCTCCTTTGATATTTTCCCGCTACCATAGTCTCGTTTCAGGCGTTTTACGCCCTTGTCCCTATTGTAGGCATCCTTCTTGGCACGTTTATCCGAATAGTTAATAATCAGACGGCATGTTTTCGTTTTGTTCATTTCATAAAACTCTCCATCCTGTTTTTGTCGGGATAATATCCATCGCTTGATTTCTTCGCTCTCATTTTTTATCCTTGCTCCTACTATGTATTTGTAACCGGCTGATTCCAACAGGGATATATTTTTTGCGTTCATCAACCCCGAATCTGCTACCACGACAAACTCTTTCAAATTGAACCTGACAACAAAATCATCAATTATCGGTATCATGGTGCGACCCTCATATTGCGAGCCGTTAAAAATGGAATAATTCAACGGATAACCATCGCGGCTTACCAGCAACCCCAGTACTATTTGTGGCTGATTGTGTTTGCCGTCTTTGGAATAGCCCGTTGCACGAAGTTCATCCCCATAATCGGTTTCAAAATAGAGCGTGGTAACATCGTAAAAAACGATGCCTATCACGCCGCCTAAAATGCGACGGGTATGTTCCACACTGATACTCAACTGTTCCCGATTTGCTCATGGGTTGACTCAAACGC
>BNTU01000048.1 GCA_025996835.1 Bacteroidia bacterium | reverse complement strand
TTCACCAATGATTTCTGGCTCACGGGGCGTGCCAATTTTACATACGCCGTCAATAAATACATAGAATTTGACGAGCCGGATTACGAGTATGATTACCTTTACAGAAAGGGACGCAGTGCCGGTGTGCAGTGGGGTTATGTGGCAGAACGGCTCTTTGTGGATGATGCCGAAGTGGCGCAGTCGCCCACACAGAATTGGGGTGTTGTACAAGCAGGTGACATCAAATACAAGGATGTCAACGGTGACGGTAGAATCAATCAGAATGACCAGGTCGCCATGGGTTTCCCCACCACACCTGAAATTCAGTATGGCTTCGGATTATCCGGCGGCTTTAAGAAGTTCGATGTTTCTTTCTTCTTTCAAGGGAATGCAAGGGTTTCGTTCTTCATCGACCCCAGAGGTGAATATGTGGAAGACGGTACTACCAAACACGGTATAGCCCCGTTCATCAACAGACGCAACGCTTTGGCAATGGTGACACGGGGTGCATGGACGGAAACGAATCCCGACGTGCATGCCTTCTGGCCCCGTTTGTCAACGGAGCCGATAGAGAACAATACACAATTGTCTTCTTGGTGGTTGCGCGACGGCTCGTTCCTGCGGCTCAAAACCGTTGAAGCGGGATACAGCTTCGACAACATTAAGAGACTCGGAGTGGAAAACATTCGTGTGTATTTCAGTGCCGAAAACCTGTTCGTCATCAGCCCCTTCAAACAGTGGGACCCCGAAATGGGCGGCAGCGGTATGGGTTACCCGCTAAATAGGAGGTTTAATGTAGGATTGCAATTAGCATTTTAATGTCTGAACTACGATTTTAATATGATTAATTTGATTAGTATGATTATAGAAAATTATGATTATCAGGGTAATCATGAAAATCATATTAAAATCAAAGTTCAAGACAAAAAATTAACAATTAAAAAAATTAAAAATTATGAAATCATTTAGAAAATTTATTCGTACAGACGTGGCGCGCCACGTCTCTACACTCATGGTTGCGGCGATGTTTTTCTTTCCATCGTGCAATGATTATTTAGATGTGGTTCCGGACAAGACCATGACTATTGAAAGCATGTTCAGTCTGAGAGAAGAGGCGTATCATGCCTTAGCAACCGCCTATTCCTTTATGCCCAGAGACAACAAGAGGGTATCCCACTATTATTTGGGTGACGAGTGGATTCAGGCGGAATATGACCGCGACGGCGAAGAGTTTAAAGGTGTGCGGGTGATGGAGAGAAAAATGAATCCCGATGACCCCTATCTGGGAACATGGACGGGCACCAATGGCGGGAAAAATTTATACGAAGCAATCTCCGTCTGCAATACGTTCATTGACAACATTGAAAAAGTGCAGGATTTGAATGAAACCGAAATAAAGGACTGGAAAGCACAGGTAACGTTTCTCAAAGCCTATTATCACTTTTTGCTCTTGCAAAAGTATGGTCCCATCGTGCTGGTGCCCAACACCATCTCGCCTGATGCCGATATGAATAGTGTACGTGCCCCGCGCAGTAAAATCGACGACTGCTTCGATTTTATTGTCAAGACAATAGATGAGGCCATACCCAATCTTGTAGTACGAAGGGAAGGTGTTGACCTTGGGAAGATAGACCGGTTGGGTGCCAGAGCCATCAAGGCGCGTGTACTGCTCCACAGGGCAAGCCCGTTCTACAACTGTAATGGGGATTACAACAATTTTTATGACCATAACCACGAGTTGTTTTTCCCTCAGGACGAGTCTAAAAAACAGGCTAAATGGGAAGATGCGCTGAAAGCCATCAATGAAGCCATAGAAATTTGCACGACAAACGGTGTAGAGATGTATCACTACGACGGCAGAATACTGCAGGCCGATCAGGACGACTACCCCCTCAGTCAGACTATCGTGAACGGCTCTACTCTCCTGAAGACGTATTATGATTTGAGGATGGTGATGACTGACCCCTGGAACAAGGAACTGATATGGGGATACTCCAATGTAGCGGTAAACGATGCTGAAATCTTTACCGACGGTCAAATGCTGCTTCCTCCTGCCATAGCAGCCACTTCCACCACTCCCGCCTATCCCGCCTATCCCAACGGCGGTGCGGCAAATACTACTCAAAATGCGCGTCAGGTGCTGGGTGCCACCTATAAAAATATGGAGAGGTACTATACCAAAAACGGACTTCTTTTGACGGAAGACCTGACTTTCAATGAAAGCACAAAGCATCAGATAGTAAAGACACCCGTTGCTTTAGCGGCAGCTACTTCAGCGGCAGATACGGCGGCGTTCGAGGAAATTCGGGGTATTCTGCAGCCCAATCATGATGTCATCAATCTCTATTTGAACAGGGAACTTCGTTTCTATGCCAATTTGGGCATCACCGGCGGCTATTGGCGTTCCTATACTCAACGTATCGCCACGAACTTCTTTTTGAATGGTCCCGGCGGTGGTCCCGGCGGCTCCAATCTTAACCGTTACTGGACGGCAATAGGGGCACAAAAAGTGGTACATATCAACTCCAAAGCCGGCGGTGCCGCGGTACCACTCGCTTATCCCCTGCCGATTATTCGCCTGTCGGATTTGTATCTGATGAAAGCCGAAGCGCTCAACGAAACCTTGGCTGCTCCGAATCAAGAGGTATGGGATGCCATCAATATCGTGCGCAAAAGAGCAGGTATTCCCAACGTGGAAGATGCCTATACCAGCACCTTTGTGACGTCGGCCGCCAGAGACAACCACATCCGCAAGGAAGGAATGCGGAAAATTGTCGCTAATGAAAGGAAATGTGAGCTTGCCTTTGAAGGACATATCTTTTGGGACATGATTCGCACCAAAAAGGCAGTGGCAGAATTTAACAGCCCGGCATTAGGGTGGGAGCAAAATGCCGCGGCGGCAGATATCTTTTTCAACTTGAAAATTTGTCAACCGCGTGCATGGACACTGAGAGATTGCCTCTGGCCTATCCCTACAAGTGAGTTGAACAAGGACGCAAACCTCATTCAGAACCCGGGATGGTAGTTGTCTGAACCACGATTTTTACAAGATTAAAAAGATTAAAAAGATTATAGAGAATATAGTATCATGGTAATCCTGAAAATCATATTAAAATCATGGTTCAGACAAAAAAAAGATTAATAATTAAAAAAATAAAAAGAATATGAAAAATTTTAGTAAAACAGCAATTTTATTGCTTCTTGCAATGACAGGTTTTTATGCCTGCCAGGAGGTTGAGAGGTTTGCAATCTCGTCGGATGATACTGTTCCGCCGGGGAAGCCTGTGCTTGACAGTGTGCATCCGCTTCCCGGCGGTGCCGCACTGTTCTTCACGATTCCCAGAGATGAGGATGTGATTAGTATCGAGGCCTCATACGAGGGGAAAAACGGCACCGTCATAGCAGCCGCGTCTATCTATGCCGATTCACTTATTGTGCTTGGCATGAGTGAAGCTACTGAACAAAGTGTTGCGTTTTATGCCAAAGACAGGGCGGGCAACAAGTCTCAAATTGAGACTGTCTCCTTCACACCTAAGGAGCCGGCTTTCCTGAAAGTAGCCAATTCAGTGAAAGTGAAGTCGGCTTTCGCTGCCTTGCAGGTAGAGTGGGATAACGAACTGGGACAAAGCATCAACGTATATGTTAATTTAACATATAATCTCAACGGTGCCCCAATTTCCGTACGGCGTGCCATTTCGTCCAAAAAACTTTTCGACCGTCAGTTTATCAAAGGGTTGGAACTCTCTGAAACGGAGCCTGTTTCTGTGAGCTATTCCATTAAAGACGCTTATGGCAACGAAAGCGAGACCGTAAGCGTGGGACAGTTGTATGTGATGAGGGATGTTTTGCTCGACAAAAAGAAATGGGTATTGCCTGAACCCGGCACACAGGTTGGAATAGATACGGCATTCAGTGCACCGGTGTATCAGTCCGGAGGCACTTTTGAAGGACCCATGGAGAAGGTTATTGACGATATTATTGAGAATGACGGTTTCCGGGTTGTTCAGAATTTTGCCTGGTTCGGTGGCGATTTCATTGTTCCTGGAACCTCTATTAATGCCAACAGGAATCCATTGTGGAATATCATTATTGACCTTGGTGACTATTACGAACTGAGTCGCATTGTAACGCACCAGCGCTGGATGTATGGAGGTGTGATTGCGGACTTGGATCCCAATAATAGAGGTAGGCTGTACGATATAGAGAATGTGGGCACATACGAAGTTTTCTATTTGGACGAAACGAAAACGCCCAACGAATGGGTGCTTATCAATCAGACAAAAATCCCCAAGCCACCGGAGGATATGAGCGACAGGGATGTTATCTTTATGGCTGCAAGAGGCGACGAAGCATTCATGTATCCCGATGACCCGAAATACACACCTAAAACGCGCTATTTCAGATACAGACCGATTGCCGGGTTTACTGACGCCAATAATTTATCGGGGCTGGGTGAAATAACACTGTATGGGAGAAAAGCACAATGACAGAAATTTAAAAATTAAAAATTTAAAAATAAAATAAGATGAAAAAGTATATTTTTTTGTTCGGAATGGTTGCATTGATGAGTTCATGCAACGGTGATATATACGACAATATCAAGGAGTTTGTCGATTCGGAAACGGTTTATCCGGCCGGTTACGACCAGACAAAGGTCAGTCTGCTGTCAGGATATGACAGAGTAGAAATTTATTTGATGGGTGACAATCGCGAAGACAATCCCTATCTGGCAAAAGCCATTAAAACAGTGGTCAAATGGGGTGACGGACCGAATGATACGGTGTCGTTTACGCCTGCCCGCTCTTGGGTAAATGTAACAGGTCTTACCGTTGCTCAAGTCTATCATTTTCAGGTTTATACCGAAGATGAATTTGGCAATATCTCCACTCCGGTGACGATTAGCGGCAAACCGTTCACTGAGGCTGATAAAGGTACGCTTATAGTAACAAATATAATGGCTTCTGCCAACGCATCGCGAGCTGTTATCACTCCCACGACGGCACCTGAGTCGTATACGATAACCGGCAGTATATGCAATTTTAATATCGGTGGTACAGTGCGTTCGGACACTTTCACAGGCTCAAGAATACTGTTGGAGAATTTGTTGGCAGGTGAAACCTACACTGTTCATACTACTTTTGGTTTATTGCCGGTAGGTGCATTGGATACAATACCTGTGACGTATGACGTAGAGGTTAGAACCATGTCCACGACGGAGTGGAACGATTACTTTGACCAGTCACAATGGTTTCCATTGGCAGACACTTTCATGACTTCCACACAGCCATTCATCATCAAGGCCGCCGACTTTGACCTTGGCGGAGAAGGTAAGGGTTTCCACAGGGGCAGGACTGACGGTGGCGTCTTGACCTATCGGCCGACTGGCGGCGACGAAAATCGCTACTATGGAATTGAAGCGAGTGCTTCATCTGCCGGTCTTGTGGGTATAGGATGGGTTACTGTCGGAGACTGGTATGCCTATACGGTAGAGGTGAAGGACCCCGGAGTGTATAAATTAGAGTATAACAGGTCGGCGAGTAATGATATCAGTCAAGCGACTTTACTCCTCGACGCTTTGGATGTTTGTGGTATCATACCCATTGTCAGGAGTACGGCTAATTGGCAATGGTATGACCCCAATATATCAATAAGGTTCAGTGCCGGAAAACACAAGCTCAGATGGACACAACTTGGCTCAGGTTATAACTATGGGGGACTGAGGTTTACGTATCAGGGTCCGTTGTAGGGATAAATGCTTAGATAGGAATGGTTGCGGGCAAGCGCAACCATTTCTGTCTTTTTTTTGCATGAATGCTGGGCAATCGCATCAAAATTATACCCCATACGGGGTAACAGACGGAAGCAAAATTGCAGATATCGCTGCCTCAAAACTGAAAGTAAATAAACGACTGTAAATCAGCAGTTACAAATTGATAAATGATGAATACCGACATCACCACGATGATGGCGATCGCCACAGTGGGTAATCGGGCGAAGGTGAGGCGATATCTGCGCTTAAAATTGTCCGGTAGCCAGTGGATGAGCATCCCGATGATGAATAGTGAGAACACGAAGCGATATTCGTAAATCATGGAGCTGATTAGCGACATATTCCACTGACTGCCAATCTGATTGACCATATTTTGCGCCGTGTTCCAGGCGGTTTGATTTGCCTCTGCGGGGTCTAAGTTGGAACCGGAGCGGAAAAACAAACGCGTGAACGAAATATAGACAAACGTCTGAAAGATGCCCCACGCATTGCCTAACCACGAGAAATTGCGCTTGGAATCTACCACAAAATAGGCATAGCGAATCAGCGTACCAAAAAGCACGATTGAAACCCACACAACGGCGATTCTAAACAACGGCGCATCGAACAGAAACTCCAACAACAGGCAAGCACCCAACAACGAACATTGAATCACCGTTTTGCGCCATTCACTCTTGTCTTTCCAATACTTGTATGCCAAAATGCCCACGCCATTCAGCCCGCCCCAAATCATGAAATTCCAACTGGCACCGTGCCACAAACCGCCTATCAGCATGGTGTTCATGAGGTTGAGGTTGGTGTTGATTGTTTTTCGCATCTCGGGCTTGGAATAAAACATATACAACACGCGAAGCAAAATCGCCAAAATCGCCAAACTTACCCACGCATTGCTCGCCAGCATCATAGCCGCCAGCGCGATGAGAATCGTAACCAAATAGGTTGCAAATGTGGCGTTGCGATTGCCTCCCAAAGGGACGTAGAGGTAGTCTTGCAGCCATTTGGACAGTGAAATGTGCCACCGCTTCCAAAAATTGGAGGCGTTGGAGGCTTTGTAGGGCGAATTAAAGTTCTGCGGCAAATGGAAGCCCATCAGCATCGCCACGCCAATGGCAATGTCGGTGTAGCCCGAAAAGTCGGCATACACCTGTAAAGAGTATGCAAACAGTGCCACAAGGTTCTCAAAGCCCGAAAACATACCCGGATTTTCAAACACGCGGTCCACAAAGTTCACGGCGATGTAGTCGCTCAGGATGATTTTTTTCGCCAAACCGTTCAAAATCCAAAACACAGCCAGCCCAAAATATTTCTGTGTGAGGTAGTATGGTTTGTATATCTGCGGCACAAACTCGGCGGCGCGGATGATGGGACCCGCCACTAATTGTGGGAAAAAGCTCACATACAGCCCGAAATTCAGAATTTCCGCCATCGGTTTGATGCGTTTCCGATAGACGTCCATCAAATAGCTGACATTTTGGAACGTGTAGAACGAAATCCCCACCGGCAACAAAATCCGCGACACTTCGAACCGCTCCGTACCGCTCAACACATTGCCGAAATGAGCAAAGGCATTGAAAACGTGAAAATTGGTGTCAAAAATTTGGTTGACAACATCCGTAACAAAATACGCATATTTGAAAAAGAAAAGAAAAAACATATTGACAATCAGCCCGATAACAAGATTCCGCTTCTTCCACTCATCGCTTGCCGACCGGTAAATCAAATGCGCCTGATAGTAATTGAAAAATGTGGTGAACAGCAAAATAAGCACAAACAGCCCACTCGTTTTGTAGTAAAAAAACAAACTGGCAACGCACAACCAAGTATTTCGCATCAACAACTTGTTTTGCAACCGCGAAAAAACGACAAACACCAGCGCAAAAAACACCCAAAAATAAAACTGCGTGAACAGCAAAGGCGACCCGGAGTTGAAAGCAAATATATTTTTTAAGAAATCTAACATAATTTGATGCCGAATTTATTTTTTGACATTTATTTTTTGACATTATCTGCCGGATTATAGTTCATCAACGCTTCATACAATAAATCGCCCAAATAGAGGTAGCCATCGCGCTTGAAATGGATTTTGTCGGGTTGTGCCAAGCCTGCATTTTGCCATTTGCGCATTGAGTTTAAGCCGCCCATCAGTTGAAACAAGTCCCACAAACCGCCCTGATGCTGTTTTGCCAACTCATAAAACGCTTCACGAGCCAGCAAACCATTTTTGTTGACCTCATAGCGACCTTCCACTTTGCGATATGAGTCGTTGTTCGTAATAAAAATATAGGCACAATTGGGATTTACCCGCTCAATGCGTTCAATCAGCGTGTTGTAATTGGCTATAAACCGCTCTTTGGTGAAATTGGTTCCCACCGCATCATTGACCCCTATGCCAAAAATTATCAAATCGGGATGCAAATAATGCAACTCCGACTCCCAATTTTCGCAACTCAAATACGAAGGCACCGATGCGCCATTTACACCTATTGAATGATAAACCAGTCCGTTTGTGTTGCGCTCCGATATGATGAACCCATCAACCACAAACGTATGCGGCACGCTATCTTCCTGCACAATTTTGAGGCTAAACTCACTTTCGGATTTCGGCACAAAAAACTGATAGCACGTGCCCGCTAAATTAGGAATGCCCTTAATCGCGTTGTCCTGATAGCTCAAAACGGGCTGAACCTTCGCGCTCTTGTCCAAAGAATAGCCCAGCAACCGGAGAATATTAAACTCCCAATTAACCTGACGGTGGAAGTATGGCGGATTGAGCACCACATTGATTTGTGCTGCGGGGTCTTTGGTGTAAACCGCCACGCCACCCACGCCCAGCGGCACTTCACGGTTCTTTGGCTGTTGTATATTGCGCGCGGCATTCCATTCGCCGGAATATGTAACCGAGTAATTGCTTGGATTGTTGGTCTTTGCGACCTTATAAGGGAAAACAAAACCCCGAAAAACAGACACATCATCGACGGAAAAACGGTCTTTAAAATTTTGCCGCACACGATGGGAAATAATATCTGCCTGCACATGCGAACCGCCAATGTGCAAAATGGTCAGCCCATCGCGCTGCAACGACCTCGGATTCAATCGCAGAAGAGCCTGATTTAAGCGGGTGGAATCACCGCCGGGCACCTGTATGTGATTGTAAGACATATCCACGAACGGATAATCGCCCTGAGCAAACGCACCCAAAGACAAACCAATTAACACCCCAAAGATTATTTTGCGTCTCATTACGGGGCACAAAGGTAGTATTTTTTTTTGAACAATGATTGTATGTTTAAATTATTATGTACCTTTGCAGTCGAAAAAAAGCGCGTCAGGTGGAATTTGAGTTTGACAATGATAAAAGTGTGAGCAATGAGGCAAAGCATGGTATAAACTTTGTTGATGCCCAGAAACTATGGACAGGTGATGTCCTTGAGCAATTAACGCAATATCCGGACGAAGAACGGTATTTAAATATTGGTAATATTGATGGCAAGTTTTGGACTGCGGTCATTACTTATCGAGAGAGTGTAACAAGAATAATTTCAGTGCGAAGAGCAAGAAAACAGGAGGTATTAGATTATGTTGAAAGTATCAGCTGAAAAATTTATGGAACTGTTTGAGAGTGGTTCTGATGAGATTGATGCATACATCAATAAGGATTTTGTAACGATTATTCACCCCAATGGACAGAGAGACATTGTGGTGAGAGTGGCGTTGCAGGACGAACTCGCAAAAAGCGTTGAAAAATACGCGAAAAACAGTGGCATTTCGCCCACAGTATTTATTTCAAGGTTTTTGGCAAAAAATCTGCCGAAAGCGGCAATGGCGGAATTAGTATAAAATAATTGAAAATTAAAGATTTTATCCTTATAAACATTTCCAGCCAACACTCACAACCCCAACTTTGCCGATAATTCCAGCATTCGCCAAATGGGTTTTGCCGCTGCTGCAATTGTTTTTGTGTCCAACACGATTTCGGGCGATTCATTTTTCAGGCAGTCGCGCAATTTTTCTAAGGTGTTTAATCTCATGAAGTTACACTCGTTGCAGGCGCAGGTGCTGTCGTTGGGTGGTGCCGGGATGAATGTTTTTTGCGGATTTTTTTCTTGCATCTCGTGCAAAATACCCGATTCGGTGGCTACGATAAACTCTTCGTTTGTTGATTTGGTGGCAAAATCCAACAGGCCGGAGGTGGACGCAATGCTGTCAGCCACTTTCAAAATCACACCCTTACACTCCGGATGCGCCAAAATCAACGCTTTGGGGTGTTCCTTTTTCAGCGCAAGCATTTTCTCCAGCGAAAAACGCTCATGCACATGGCAAGCCCCCTCCCACAAAACCATATCGCGACCCGTGACACTGTTGATATAATTGCCCAAATTGCGGTCGGGCGCAAAAATCAACTTCGCATCCGCCGGAAAACTGTCCACAATCTGCCGAGCATTGGATGACGTGACCACAATATCCGTCAAACACTTAATCGCCGCACTGGTATTGACGTATGAAATCACCGTGTGGTCGGGGTGTTTTTTCACAAATTCCGCAAACGCTTCCGGCGGACACGAATCTGCCAACGAGCACCCTGCCGCCATATCCGGCAAAAAAACGCGCTTGTCGGGACACACTATCTTTGCCGTTTCCGCCATAAAATGGACACCACACAGCACAATCACATCGGCATCCGTTGCCGCAGCCCAACGCGCCAACGCCAAGCTATCGCCCACATAATCAGCAATATCCTGAATAGCAGACTCCTGATAATAATGCGCCAATATAACCGCATTTTTTTCAGCCCTCAATTTTCTGATTTCATTAACAACCATCATTTTTCCTTTTTTTATTGTTATCCTCTTAACAGTGGCGTGCAAAGGTAACTAATTTTTCGCATTTTTTCATACCTTTGCACCATGATTTACAAGATAAAAGCTCCTCTTTCTATTAACGCTGCTATCCGGTTGCCGGCTTCCAAGAGCATCAGCAATCGGGTGTTGGTCTTAAACCGGTTGGCAAATACCAATTACCAATTACCGGTTAGTGATTGCGCTTTGCCTGTTTCCAATTTGTCTGATAGTGATGATACTTTGGTGCTGCAGCGGGCTTTGATGTCTTCCGGGCGAGATTTTGATGTGGGGGCTGCGGGTACTTCGATGCGTTTTTTGACTGCTTTTTTGGCGCAACAGGCGGGCGAATGGACAATTACCGGCTCAGAGCGGATGAAAAAACGACCAATAAAACTGCTCGTGGAGGCTCTTCGCGCACTCGGTGCGGAAATTTCTTATCTCGCACAAGAGGGCTTCCCGCCTTTGAAAATTGCGGGACACACCCTGCGCGGGGGGCAAATTACCATGAAAGGCGACGTGAGTTCGCAATATATTTCTGCGCTGATGATGATTGCGCCGCATCTTGAAAACGGGCTGGAACTGACTTTGGAGGGGGAGATTATTTCGATGCCCTATTTGTGGATGACCATTCGCCTGATGGAAGAGTTTGGCGTGAGTGTCAATTGGAGCGGTCAAACCATCACGATACGTCCGCAAACATACAAACCGGTGCCATTCACGGTCGAAAGCGACTGGTCTGCCGCCTCCTACTGGTACGAAATAGCGGCTCTGGCACCCCAATCAACCTATATTGATCTGCCGGAGTTGAAGCCTTCAAGCATTCAGGGCGATGCCAAAGTGCAGTCGCTGTTTGAACAATTAGGCGTTGAAACGGAACCCTGTCATTGCGGGCTTGACCCGCAATCCCCTGACAGTCAATCCCAATCCACCGAAGGATTGCGCATCAAAACCGCAAAACCAAGCGCAACGACAATGAAGTATGATTTCACCAACGAGCCGGATTTGGCGCAAACATTAGTGGTAACTTGCTGTCTTTTAGGCATTTCATTCAGTTTCACCGGCTTGCAAAGTCTGCGAATCAAGGAAACCGACCGCATCGCCGCTTTGCAAACGGAACTGCACAAATTGGGTTATGTGGTGGGGACTTCCAACAGCGCAATGTATTGGAGTGGAGAGCGTTGCAAGCCGGATAAAAACCCCGTCATTGCCACTTACGACGACCACCGCATGGCAATGGCTTTTGCGCCGGCATGCCTCGCCGGAGAGCCAATCCGCATTGCAGACCCGCAAGTGGTCACAAAATCGTATCCCAAATATTGGGACGATTTGAAGCAGGCGGGATTTACGATTGAAAATTGTTGAGTTCAGGCAAACATCCCCGCCACTTTCCGAATACCCTCAGCGAGTACATCAATTTCTTCTTCGGTGTTGTAAAATGCAAACGAGGCGCGTGCCGTGCCCTCGATGCCCAGTGCATCCATCAGCGGTTGTGCGCAGTGGTGCCCCGTGCGGACGGCAATGCCTAATTGGTCAAGCAGCATCCCCATGTCGTAAGGGTGAATGGCTCCTACGAGGAATGAGAGGACGCCGCTTTTGGTTGGCGATGTGCCTACGAAGCGCATGCCTTCTATTTCGCTCAGCTTGGCGGTGGCGTAGCGTAGCAATTGGTCTTCGCGCTCGCGGATATTGTTGAGTCCCAATGTGTTGATGTAGCGAATAGCCTCCGCAAGGGCTGCTATGCCCACATAATTAGGTGTTCCGGCTTCAAATTTGTAGGGCAATTCGTTGTAGGTGGTGTGTTCAAACGTCACGTGGGCAATCATCTCTCCCCCACCCTGATACGGCGGCATCCGGTGTAGCCATTTTTCTTTGCCGTAGAGTACGCCAACGCCCGTTGGTCCGTACATTTTGTGCGCCGAAAAAGCCAGAAAATCACAGTCAAGAGCCTGCACATCAATCGGAATATGCGGCACCGACTGGGCAGCATCCACCAGCACGGGAATATTGTAGCCGTGCGCCATCGCAATAATCTTCTCAATCGGGTTAATCGTCCCCAGCACATTGGAAACATGTGTCAGCGCAATCAGTTTGGTCTTGGACGAAATCAATTCTTCGACATCTTCCAAGCGAATTTCGCCCGCTTCGGTAACCGGCACGACTTTGAGTTCGATGCCCAAAATATCGCGCTGCATCTGCCACGGCACGATATTGGAATGGTGCTCCATCGCCGTGAGGATAATCTCATCGCCCGCTTTGCAATGCGAATGACAAAAACTGCTCGCCACCAGATTGATAGAGGCTGTTGTCCCACTTGTGAATACAATTTCCTTGGCGTGGGGCGCGTGGATAAACTGTTGCACCGTTTGGCGCGATTTCTCCAACTCCTCCGTCATCAGTTGGCTGAGGTGGTGGATGCCACGATGCACATTGGCATTGATGGTCGTGTAAAGCGTGTCAATTTTTTGGATGACTTGCAGCGGCTTCTGTGTCGTCGCCGCATTGTCGAAATACACCAAAGGCTTGTTATACACAGTTTGTGAAAGGATTGGAAAATCCTTCCGTATCGCACTGATTTGTAAATGGTCGTCTGTGTCCATAGAGGATATTTAAATTATCTGTGTCAAACGTAATTTTTGTTTTGACGGGGCAAAGTTAGTAAAAAAAGAGACACCAAACAAAAAAAGTGGAATTAGTTGCCGCCGCCACCGCTGCTTTCGCCGCCGCCGGAGTTGCCACCGCTCATGTTGTCGTCATTGGAGATGCCGCGCGACACTTTTTTGATTTGCGCTTTCATTTCGCCGAAGCGGAAGCTTATGTTCATGCCGAAGCGGGTGTTTGGGGAGCGCCAGTTGGTGGTTTCCTGCACAAAATCGGACGTTTTAGTGGTTTCGGTCGATTTCAATCTGTTCGTGAATGGGTTGTCGATGAACGCCCGAAAAGTGAGCCTTTTATTCAACAGCGATTTGGAAGCGGACAGTCCGTAACCATAGTGTGCGCTGCCTCTCCATTGCAACTGTATTCCCGGGGTTTGGTAATACTCGTAGGCATTTACGGTGAACTCTTTGGGCAAAGTATATTGGATGCCACAATAGGTATTGCCGGAAAATCCCTCACTTTTCAAGTTGTATTGCTTGGATTCGACGTAGGTGTATCGACCGGAGAAGTTGCCGTAGATGCGAAATTTCTGGTTTGGACTCCAATTCAGATAGGTGGAAAGCACAAGTCCCTGATTGGTGCCCTGATTTTCGTAAGTGGTGTAGGTGATGGCGTTGTCAATCCAGGAATGTTCCTCAATGGTGTTGTTCGCAAATTGATACGACAGATTGGCGTTCATATTGAATTGAGGGTTGAAAAAACTGTAATTGAGCGTGAAATTATGCGCTTTCACCGCATCCAATTTCGGATTACCAAATCGCACATTGGTGGAGTCAGTGGTGTTGATATAGGGATTGAGATACCAGATGCCCGGACGTTGGATGCGCAGATTGTAGCCCACACGCATGGTCTGACCTTGTGTAATCTGGTAGGTAATCGTGGTGCTCGGCACTAAATTGGTGTAATCGGCACCAAAATTCATTGCCTCGTTTTTTGCAAATTCCGCGTCCAACCAAGTGCCCTCAAAGCGCAATCCCGCCTTGAAGCCCCATTTGTCGATTTTCACATTATACCCCGCATAAGCTGCCAGGATGTCGGAGTTGTGCAAAAATATATCGTTGTCGGACACCTGACTCATCCAATCCGTCCCATTCCAAAAGGAGTGTTCGCTCTCGCTTTTGTTGATGCGTTTGATGTATTTGATGCCCGCCTCGATGGTGTGAATTTTATTGACAGGTGTGGTGAAGTCCAATTGCAGCGTGTGCTCGGTGGTAGAGCCATCGGTCGATTGCTTGTTGTTAAGCACGTCGTCAAGCTTGGTTTCCCCCGCACTATTATTCGTTGATGTGTTAAAATTGTAAGAAAATGTCAGCAAACGGTCTTTCACACCCGCAAACGAGCGTTGATAATCCGCCCGCCTCGACGGACCGCCAAAGGCATTCGTGCCGTCTATCCGCTGTTTGTAGTTGTAAACGGGAATATTCGCGCCGAGACCTAATTCTTCCAAAGCTACATCCATCTCTCTTTCAGAGTTGGGGCTGCCGCTAAATTGGTTGGAGGACACGCTCAGCAGGCGCAGGGTGTCGATTTCGTAACTCAATTCGACGTAACCGTACATCATGTTGAACGTGTTTTTGTTCCAGCCGTCCTGTGTCAGCAGCGTGGGGGTTGGGGAATTTATTTCATATCGCTCACTGTGGGAGTCGTTGATTGGATTGCGGTACTTGTTAGCGTTCAGATTGCCTGTAAGCCCTAATTTGCCCTGTTTGACGGAGAAATAGGTGCCGCCGCCGAAACTGCCCCGACTGTCCGCAGACGTGTTGAGCGATACCGTGTAGCCGCCCATCGAAGAATTGTCCTGCGTGACGATGTTGAGGATGCCGGTCACGCCCTCCGCGTCGTATTTCGCGCCCGGGTCGGTGATGACTTCGATGGATTTTATCGTGTTGGCAGGCATACTCCGAAGCACGTCACTCGGATTGTTAGACAACAAGTTAGAAGGCTTCCCGTTCATATAAATCTTGAAATTGGACGAGCCTTTGACTTGGATGTTTTCATCGCCATCGACCGTCACCATCGGCACTTTTTTCAGCATTTCCAACACATTGTTGGTCTTCGCCTCAGGGTCATCCGCCATATCGTAAGTGATTTTGTCCAAATCAACCTTCACCAGCGACTTCTGCGCCCTCACCACCACCTCATCCAGCGTATGGTCGGCTAATGCATCCAGCGAATCAATCACAGCAGCAAGCGAATCCCGCTCAGCCGCAGTCTGGGCATAACACAGGGACATTCCTGCAAAGAGGAAGCAAAGAACAAGGATTTTTTTCATCATGTTTTTTTAATTTGAAATAATCTGGTGCAAAGGTAGTAATAAATTCGGATTCGGCAATCATTCGGCATATTCGGCATCTACTCGGCAAAACTTCGGCATCTTCGGCAAAGCTTCGGCAAAACTTCGGCAATGTCTTTTGTTTAGTTCAAAATATATTTTGCCAGATTTGTTTCGCCAACTCTTTTAAGTATCTGTTTATCAGACAATTCGTTTAAGTCCTTTCTCGCTGTTCGCTCTGCAACTGCATATAGTTTTGTATATGCCGAAGTTGTTATTTCGCCGTTCTCTTTCACATACAGCACGGCATTTATCTGCCTTTCATTTAAGCCCAGTTGTAATAGTTGCTCTTCTGAAAAGATATCGTTGAAAAGCGCTACCAAAAATCCGCCGTCCCGCTCCGTGAGTTCGGGTTCAGGAAGCTCCGCCTCCTTGCAGGTGTCGATGATTCGGATTGTGCCGCGCCCCCAAGATTTTGTCGTCATAAACACGAATTTGAATAAAACTGCCCATGTAATTGCGGTGTACCAAAGCATTGAGCAGCATTTCGCGAAGGGCAGCCACAGGATATTCGCCTTTTTCAACACGGAAAAATCCTTCAAATTCGATATTGCGAATGAGAAACTTGTGATTTAATTGCTCTAAAACATTGCGTAGCAACACAATAATATTACCTTCTTCGACTTCTTGAAACCGCAAATCGGCATCATTTGTCTGAATCAGGATTATAAGATTTTAGGATTTACTTGATTTAATCCTGTTAATTTTTTAATCCTGAAAATTCTGATTCAGACAATTGCGCATTTGCAAAGCCGCATATCCATTTGAGGTAGTCGTCGTGCCATGAGGATTTGTATTCTATGTTTTGTTGTTCGGGCATAATTATTGTTTACGTCAATACTTGTTGAATAAAAGAATAAATATCAATACAAGTTGCATCTGCTTTTATTTTTTCATCTGTCAAATAATCGGCATCGCTAATACAGACCGTATTTGACTTGCCCGACATTTGCAACTGCCCAATAGTTCCAACTAAGGATTTTTTATATGCATATTTTTCTCCATTTACTTTCTTTTTTATGGTTTTAGTTTCATCGTAAATTATTTTGCCCTTAAATAATGCAGTTGATTCGTGAATATCAAGAAATTTTTCTGCCTCTATAAAAATATCCTCATTGCCCTGTTTCATTAATGGTATCAAAATATCTTCCAATAGCCCAGTATCTTTTCCCAGTTCTGAAAATATAAATCCTCCTACATTAACATCTTCAATAAGAAGTATTTCTTTATTCACTAACTTATCAATATTTTCTGCCTCTGATTCAGGGAAAGACAATTTCAATTCTTTTTTTATTTGGCTTATTCTACTTTCAATTCCTTTATCATCAGCATCAAAAAAGAATAATACAGATACTTTTGCATCTATAAGTGCATTTATAGCATCGGGGTCCGAAATATTAAGCGCATTGATTTTCTTTATAAAGTCAACTCTCACATCTTCTTTAGAATCACCACCCACCCTATATATTGATACTATGTCATCGCTGTTTTGCATCACATACGAAGGCAAAAATTTTGAACGAGCAACTTCCATATTTAATTCTTCTATTGGAACTGACGATATTCCACTTTTTATTAATTCATTTAAGGGGGAAGGATATTCTTTAATAGCAATTTTATGAAGGGTTGTCATTCCATTTGCTTTTAATATCCGATAAATGAAAGCGGAATCGTGGTCGCCCTCTGTTAATATGAAAACAATATTTTTAACCATAATTATCGAATATCAAAGTTAATAGATTGAATTAATGACTCCAAACGCTCTCCGCTTACATATTTGCAAACAACTTTCCCGTCTTCTTCTGTAAGTGAATATGCTGTAATATCTTTATTATCATTGAATTTTGCTTCAATGAAAGCATCAATACATTCTTTACTGTGTGTTGATAAGAAAACCTGAACATTAAATTTATTGGCTAACTGCTGAATAAATCTTGAAAAACGGACTAAAAGCGATTTATGAATTGCACAATCAATTTCATCAATACAAAGTATTCCATTTCTATTATATCCCATTAAAAGCGCAATTTCAAAGACTCGTTGCATTCCTTCGCCATATTTGGTAATATCAATTGCAGTATCTAATTTATTGGAAGTTACCATAAAACGATTATCTTCCACCAGTGTGATTTTTTCAATGGAAGAATCCATATTTTTACGAATGAAATCAACAATCTCATCATAATATTTTTCTTTAACGGCATAACTATGTGCTTTACTCAACAAATCAATATTGTATCTGTATGGGCTTGTAAAAGAACTTTGACAAAGCACTTGTATTTTTGTATACCGTAAATCAGGTTCTCTATTACTATACAAATGAATACTGCTTTCTAAATCTGCTCCATTCACTCTTGCTTCTACTTTAAGAGTAGATAAATAATTGGTTTTATCAATATTCTCTGCCGTATCTTCTTTTTGAATACAAATATCGGATAAGGTTGTATTAAATTTTCCTGAAATTTCAATGTTACTCGCAAGGTTTTTGTCAAGCCATTTAGACTGAAATTCATTGTAAAACTTTCCTCTGTATCGTTCTAACTCAAAAAGCGCATTTAAATCATTAAGTTGGGACAACAAGTAAAACGATTCTAATATGGAAGTTTTACCAAGATTATTGCCTCCCGCAAAAATGTTTATACGCGATAAATGCTTTATATTAATGTCAAATAATTTTCTATACTGTATTATATTTATATGTTCAAAATGGGTATCAATATTTTGAAAATACTTCGCTGTATTTTTTTCATTCATTTTGATTACAGCAAAATTTGTAGGCGTTAATTTGTCCAACTTATCTTTTAATTTAGATACATCAGAAAAGTCCTCATCTGTCATATATTCGCTGAAGTTAAAGACTGCTTGAACATCAGTTTTTATGTTCCCCAATGCATTTCTAAGTTTTGTTTCTCCAACTTCATCGCTTAATGTGTATCCCTCTGTTATACTGCGACTTTTTTCCATTCGCTCTACGGCTTTTTCATCGTTTATAAAAGCTGCCAAGTCTCTAATTTGTCGATATTGACTGATAATGGGTTCTTTGATAACTGTATGTTCTTCTCCATTATCATTTATTTCAATTTCTTCCGTTTGCGAAATCCACGAAAAAAAACGTTCAAGATTAATCAAATTAACCGCTTTATAATCAAAATCATTCCAATTAATCCAATCTTTCATAATCGGATTTCCAACAGTAGTTTCAAAAATGGAATACATATCAGTCTTGAATTGGTCGCCATAATCGCTTTCTTTATATTGTTCAATAAGAGATAAAGACCTTAAATTCCTCCGAAGTTTTTGTTTGGTTATTCCCAAAGAATTACAAATTTCGTCTTCAGACATTTCAAATTTATTTAGCAAATCTGAAACTAATTGCGATTCATTTACAGCACTCCATCTTTTTTTACCACTAATGTGGTGAAGTCCCATAGTAATTAAATGCTGAGCAGGGTCTTCTTCTGTGATTTCCACAACAGTGATACTTTTAAAATCACTTTCAGTGAGTTTTCCTACATCATTCCCTTTCTTGTATTCATCATAGAGAAACTTTAAAGTAGCAGTGCGTCGGTTTCCCTCTAAAACAATATATTGATATCCGACAGCCTTTACTTGTATTTGGTCAATATCAAGAAAACCGTTGGTTTTAAAACTTACAATCAAGTCACTAATATTTTCATTGTTTTTTCCTGCAATGAAATTAAATGTTCGTTGTTGTACCCGATCGTCTGAAATTTGTTCTTCAGACACAGGCTTATAATCCGACTTATCAATGAACCGGTAATTATTCGGGTCTAAAAGAAGTCTGTCAATATGCCTTGTTACTCTTTTACTTTCCATATAACCAATAATTTTAACATCTCGCAATTTCTGCGGCAAAGGTACAAATAATTTCAAAACAAAAGAGAAAGGGGTGCACGACAAATTTCCTTTTTTTACTCAGACCTACAGTCTTAAATACCCCGTATGGGGTACAATTTTGATAACCCCGTACAAGCGAAGCGCAGTGCGGGGTGGGGCGACCACCCCCACCTACAGCACCCCCGAAGGGCATAGCCGTCAGGTTAAGGGCGATGCCCTACGCTAGTGCTCGAAGGCTTTCAGCCTCAACCTGACGGCTATGCCCGAAGGGGTCGAACTTAGAGATTGAAAACATACCGGTTTTTTCCCACATAATTAGCACTCGGAAATAACTCTTTAAGTTCATTGTGGTTTGCGCATCTTGAAAATTTACTGTTTTTGCAAAATCATCGACGCTTGACAAAGTTAGTGATCATTTCGCAAAATGAAACTTCTTGCTCATTGTTGTATAGAAAGATATTTTTTGTACTCTCTATATCCCGCTATTAAAGCAATAAATAAAAACATTACTATGGAAACTGCAATTTCTTGTTTATTAAACGACTGCTTTTCCGGCAAAAATAGTTTGAACCAATGAAGTAAGAGCAAGATACATACAACCTTGGATGCTTCAACTGCTCCAACAATCGAAATAAAAAGGTACTTGTTGCCCTTTTTATACAATTGATACTTCCACCCCTTTTCATATACATATTGGGGTGCGCCTTTTTTGCTTATTAGCATCCAAAGCCCCACTATCAAACCGATAGCAAAAAACACGAATCCCGCAATTGCAAATCCGCTATGTTTGTCTATAGTGTTGCTTAATATCCCATATAGGATAATGCCACAAATAATACTCGAAACAATAATCACACCCCAAGCTTCTGGGCGTTTATTGTATCTTAACTCTTTCCAATTTTCTACTTTTTTCAAATCATTTAGTTTCATGCTTCTTCAATTGTAATCCTCCCGTGGATTCAACTTCATCACCTAAATCTCCGGAAAAATTTGATTCATTAAACCCACCTCCATAACCAAAAGACCACTTTTGCGCACTTGCAGATGCAACACCCAGTGCTGCCACTGCCATCATAAAAAAAATCTTTTTCATCGCTATTTTCATGTACTATTTTCTTTTTTTTTCGTGGAAACATTCATATTTGCAAGAGCGACATTGGAGGGTAAACAGATGTCTTGGCTCTGCTACACATGGATATGTAGCTCTTCCAGTAAAAAGTTTGTG
>BNTU01000047.1 GCA_025996835.1 Bacteroidia bacterium | reverse complement strand
TATTGCTCAGCGTCCGCCCCGGCCCCTGCAAACACGTCCGCACAGACCGCTACGTTTGCCGAGCGACAGACGGCGTATCTGGCGATGGTGGCGCAGATGAAAGACTGGATGGCGGAAATGCGGGCATCCTACTTGTGGAACTTGACCTACATATCCAGTAGCGCATATCCCCTCCGGGCATTTCATAACTGGGTAGAGCGTTTTATTGACGGACCCTACTACCGCACGGGTGCCATTCCGTCTGCTGACAGGGACCATTTTAGCCTCGTCGGCGTAGGCAGACTCTCTGCGGAGCTTCCCACCTCCGAGACGGGTATCCTGTATGAGTACTATTTTGGGTATGTGCCTGAGCCGTAATTCTGCCTCCGCTTCACGTTTTATGTGACGAAAAAAAAAGAAAAATTACATCATTTTTTTGATATTCAAATATTTTTTCATACCTTTGCACCCTGAATTAAATGGTTGCGCCCGACACATATCAGGGATATAAAAATGAAACGAGTAATTTTGTTAGTAAGTCTGTTTTTTTCAGGCATGACATTGGTTGTTGCTCAAAATCAGAGCAATCAAAATCAAGCGGGCGGTTGCGTAGAAGTACGGGGCGTGGAAACGAGAACAGCGATATATGAGGCAAACAAGAATAGTGGTTACGACCTCTATGGCTTCACGTTTATCAATAAAAATAGTTTCATCGTTTCGCTGGAAGTTGAACTATGGTATAGCAGCGCAAACCACCCGCCACGCACCATTGATACAAAAAGTTTCGACCTGGAACCGGGTGAAACTGCTATCTGGGAAAACGAAATCTATCGCACCAATTTGAGTGACTGCTACATCAAATTTAAAGCATATAAATGCCCAAGATGAAAAAAGTTTGGTGGTTTCAAAAAAATGTTGTACCTTTGCACCCGCTAACGTACTAAAATATTGGCTGCGTAGCTCAATTGTATTAGAGCATCTGACTACGGATCAGAAGGTTACAGGTTAGAATCCTGTCGCGGTCACAACGATGGAAAAATCCTGATTTTCAAACGAAAATCAGGATTTTTCTCCTTAAATATATAGTGAGAGTAAAGTGAATTGTGCCCGAGATGAGATTCGAACTCACACACCGTAACCGGCACCACCCCCTCAAAGTGGCGTGTCTACCAATTTCACCACCCGGGCTTTTTCGGCTGCAAAGGTACGAATTATTTTTGATATAGAAGTTAAAAATGGTTAAATTATTTTTTTTCAAAAATTATTGCAAAATCATAGTGCGTAATTCAAAAAAAATGTTTACTTTTGCAGCGCGAAATACAGAAATATCCTCAATGGCAAGTCAGAAAAAAATAAAAACAGCTCTCATTTCCGTCTTTCATAAAGACGGATTGGACGAAATACTCACTCTATTGCATCGCGAAGGGGTGAAGTTTTACTCCACCGGAGGCACTCAAACGTTTATCGAATCGCTTGGGATGCCCTGCAACGCTGTCGAAAATCTGACCGGCTACCCCTCCATCCTGGGCGGGCGCGTGAAAACTCTGCACCCCAAAGTCTTCGGAGGCATCCTCAACCGCCGCGACAACGCCACCGACCAACAGCAAATCAAAGAATACGACATCCCAGAAATCGACCTGGTCATCGTCGATTTGTATCCGTTCAGCGAAACCGTTGCCGGCGGCGCATCCGATGCCGACATTATCGAAAAAATCGACATCGGCGGCATCTCGCTCATTCGCGCCGCCGCCAAAAATTTCAACGACGTGGTGATTGTCGCCTCCAAAAATCAATACGGCGCACTCCACAAATTGCTGACCGAAAAGGGGGCTAATTCAACACTTGACGACCGCAAATGGTTTGCTAAAGAGGCGTTTGCAGTATCCTCAGGCTATGATGCGGCGATATTCAACTATTTTGACGGTGGCGAAGGCAGCTATTTCCGGCAGGCGTTCGACACGGTGTTGCCGTTGCGCTACGGCGAAAATCCCCATCAAAAAGGGATGTTCTACGGCGATTTTGACGCGCTGTTTGAACAACTTCACGGTAAAGAAATTTCTTACAATAATCTATTGGATATAAATGCGGCGATTGATTTGATTTCGGAATTTGACGAACTCACGTTTGCCGTGTTGAAACATAATAATGCGTGCGGCATTGCTTCGCGTTCGACCGTGAAAGCGGCTTGGGAGGCTGCTCTCGCCGGCGACCCGGTGTCTGCTTACGGCGGCGTGCTGATTTGCAACGCGGCAATTGATGTGGCTGCGGCTGAGGAGATTAACAAACTTTTCCTGGAGGTCATCATCGCTCCGGCTTATGATGCGCAGGCGTTGGAAATTCTCCGGCAGAAGAAAAATCGCATCATTCTGGTGCTTAAACAGGGGGTTGCGGGTCAAGCCCGCAAAGACGACCCTGTTGGCGGCTCCGCCGCCAATCAGAGCGGTTCTGTTGGCGGCTCCGCCGCCAACCAGGGCAGTCCTGTGGGCGGCGAAGCCGCCCGTCATTGCGGGCTCGACCCGCAATCCCCTGCCAACCATCCGCAGTTCCGTTCACTTTTGAATGGCGTGCTGGTGCAGGACAAGGATGCAAGCATTCAAACGAAGGCTGATTTGACTGTGGTGACAACCAAGTCCCCTACCCCATCACAGGTGGAGGATTTGCTGTTTGCCAACAAATTAGTGAAAAATACAAAATCCAACGCCATTGTTTTGGCGAAAGATAAACAACTGTGTGCCAGCGGCGTAGGTCAAACTTCCCGCATTGACGCACTCAAGCAAGCCATCGAGAAAGCCCGTGCGTTCGGATTCGATTTGCATGGTGCGGTGATGGCTTCCGATGCCTTTTTCCCGTTTCCCGACTGCGTGGAAGTGGCACACGCAGCGGGTATCACCGCAGTGATTCAGCCGGGCGGGTCGGTCAGAGATGACCTGACGGTGGATTATTGCAACAAAAATGAATTAGTTATGGTTACGACGGGTATCCGTCATTTTAAACATTAAATATACATAAAATATACAATGGGTTTATTTTCATTTACACAGGAAATCGCGATGGACTTAGGTACGGCTAATACCATCATCATTCAAAATGGTAAAATCGTGGTTGACGAGCCGTCAGTGGTTGCGTTGGACAGCCGTACAGAAAAGTTGATTGCCATTGGTGCCGAAGCACAACGGATGCACGGGAAAACGCATCCTAATCTCAAGACTATCCGTCCGTTACGCGATGGTGTGATTGCCGATTTTTATGCTGCCGAACAGATGATTCGCGGCATGATAAAGAAAATCGGCAACAACAATCAACTCTTTGTGCCTTCGTTGCGCATCGTGGTTTGTATCCCGTCGGGAAGTACGGAAGTGGAGCTTCGTGCCGTGCGCGACTCGGCGGAGCATGCCGGAGGGCGCGACGTCTACATGATTTACGAGCCGATGGCGGCTGCTATCGGTATCGGATTGGACGTGGAAGCACCGGAGGGCAATATGATTGTGGATATAGGCGGTGGCACAACGGAAATTGCCGTGATTTCGCTCGGCGGCATCGTGTCTAACAAGTCCATCCGCATTGCAGGGGACGATTTGACGCAGGATATTTTGGAATACATGGGTCGCCAGCACAATATGAAAGTGGGCGAACGCACGGCGGAAATGATTAAAATCAATGTCGGCTCTGCCTCTGTCACGCTGGAAGACCCCCCTGAAGATTATATCGTGTTTGGTCCCAACCGTATGACCGCGCTCCCGATGGAAGTGCCGGTGTCATACCAGGAAATTGCACACTGTTTGGATAAATCTATCAATAAAATCGAAATGGCTGTGCTAAGCGCGTTGGAAAATACCCCGCCGGAATTGTATGCCGACATCGTTCGCAACGGCATTTACCTCGCCGGTGGTGGTGCTTTGCTGAAAGGCTTGGACAAACGGTTGCAAGAAAAAATCAATATCCCGTTCCATATTGCCGAAGACCCGTTGCATTCGGTGGCAAAAGGAACCGGTATTGCATTGAAAAATATAGGCAGATATAAATTTTTGATTCGATAAATTGAAGAACTTAATCAGTTTTATTTTCAAAAACATCCATTGGGTGTTGTTTGTGCTGTTGTTTATTACGTCTATCATGCTGACTGTCAACAACAACCGTTTTCAGCGCAGCAAATTTTTGGCGGCAACCCAAGAGGTCATAGGCAGTTTTTATGCTGTGACCGCTGTTATTTACGCCTACATCGAACTCCGAACCATCAATGAGGATATGACGCAACGCATTGTTGATTTGGAAAACCAGATTGCCGCCTACCAGAATGCCTTAAAACTGACAAATGACACACTGCACTCCGGCAAACTCGACATCGACCAATCCGGCAAAACTTATCAATGGGTGTCGGCAAAAATTGTCAATAATAACATTTCAAAAATCGACAACTACCTGACCCTGGATAAAGGGGAACTGGATGGTATTGAGGTAGATATGGGGGTCGTTTCGCCCAGAGGTATCGTGGGGGTTGTGAAGCAGGTCTCAGCCCATTTTTCGCAAGTCATCCCCGTATTGAACGATAAATTTCATCCGAGTTGCATGGTTAAAAACAATAAATCGTTTGGTCCGTTGGTCTGGAACGGCGGAAATCCGCTTTATAGCTACCTTACAGAACTGCCGCGCCATGTAACGTTTGAAGTGGGCGACACCATTTTGACCAGCGGCTACTCCACCATTTTCCCTGCCGGACTGCTCGTAGGGACGATTGCCGGTTTCGAGCGAGAGAAGGACGACAACTACAACACCCTGAAAGTCAAACTATTCACCGATTTCAGCACACTCAGCAACGTGATGGTAGTGCAAAATAAATACCAGCACGAGCAAAAGAGTTTGGAAAGCAGGGCGGGACAATATTAACAGAGGACAGTATTAACAGCGGAAGCACAGTCATCATGATTACATTTTTCATCGCTATCGGATTGCTAATCGGCAGCTATTTTGTTTACGGCACGTTCATTGAGCGCGTTTTTGGAGCCGACAGACAGCACGCGACACCGGCTTACACCCAAACCGACGGGGTAGATTATGTGCCGATGGGCTGGAAACGGGCGTTTTTAATTCAATTTTTAAATATCGCCGGTTTGGGTCCTATTTTTGGTGCCGTGATGGGTGCCGTGTATGGTCCGGTCGCCTTTCTTTGGATTGTTTTTGGCAGCATTTTGGGCGGTGCCGTTCACGATTATCTTTCAGGGATGATTTCCCTGCGCAACAAAGGTATGAGCCTGCCCGAACTCGGCGGGAAATACATGGGGACGGCTTTCAAACAATCCATGCGGGTGTTCACAATCCTTTTGATGGTGCTGGTCGGCGCGGTGTTTATTGCAGGTCCGGCAAAATTGTTGGACAATCTCACGCCCGAATGGTTGAATTATACACGGTGGATTGTCATCATTTTCACTTATTATGTTTTGGCGACCTTGCTGCCGATTGACAAAATTATTGGCAAAATTTATCCCATTTTCGGTGCGGCATTGCTGTTTATGGCAGTTGGCATTGCGGTTTCGCTGGTTTGGAACGGCGCGCCGATTCCTGAGGCGACTTTGGCTAACTTGCACAATATGAATCCCAAGTCCGAGCAGTATCCGATTTTCCCGATGCTGTTTATTTCGATTGCCTGTGGAGCCATTTCCGGTTTTCACGCTACGCAATCGCCGCTGATGGCGCGGTGTTTGAAAAACGAGAAGGAAGGTCGGCGAGTTTTTTATGGTGCGATGATTGCAGAAGCCATTGTAGCCATGATTTGGGCAGCCGCCGCGATGAGTTTTTTCGGCACAATGGGCGGGTTGCACCAATTTTTGAGCGACAATGGCAACAACGCCGCCGTGGTGGTGCAACGCATTTCGGATACATGGCTGGGCAAAGTCGGCGGCATACTGGCAATCTGTGGCGTAATTGTCGCCCCCATCACTTCGGGCGACACCGCGTTCCGCTCAGCCCGTTTGATAGTTGCCGATTTTCTCAAAATAGGGCAGAAAAAACTGTTGCCCCGCATTTGGATTTCGCTGCCATTGTTCGCAGTCGGATTTATCCTGCTCCAAATAAATTTCGACATCATCTGGCGATATTTCGCATGGGCAAACCAAACCCTCGCAGCCGCAACTCTCTGGATGATAACGGTTTATCTCGCAAGTAAAGGAAAAAACTATTGGCTCACTTTCCTTCCGGCACTGTTTATGACCATGGTGGTGATGACGTACATTCTGGTGGCACCCGAAGGGTTGCAACTGAATTACGTGCTGAGTGTTTGGATTTCAGCAATAATAACGTTTTTGTTGGGAGTGTGGTTTTTTAGATGTGTTGCGTCACAAAAGCCTTTGTCTTAGCCACATACTCATCTGTGCAGTCCCAATAGGCATTGGCGTGTTCCACTTCCATATCTTTATCATTTTTGGCGCAAAGATACAAAATAGTTATGAGTTATGAGTTATGAGTTGCGTGGTCGTAAATTTTGATGCAAAGGTAGTGATTTTTTTTGACTGATTTTTTCAGGTGCTATTATTTTGCAAACTGTGTTTTATTCCGGTAGGGAACATTTTGAAGTTGTATGGCACGATATTGCTGTCTCGTAGGGACATTTTCTGTCTGAACTATGATTTTCGTGTGATTTCAGTGATGTGTATGATTTTATTGTCTGAACCTTGATTTTCATAAGATTTTCAAGATTACTAAGATTGTTGCAAAAATAATCTTGGCAATCTTGAAAATCTTATGAAAATCGTGGTTCAGACAAAAAACCCACCCGAAAGTTTACACCTTCGGGCAGGTTCACACTAAACTCTAAACTCTAATACCTAAACTCTACTTCACAATCACTTTCTTGCTTTCATCACCCACTCTCACAACATAAACCCCTTGCGTCAAACCAATTTCAGCACTGCCGTCCACAATGGATTGATAGACTTTTTGCCCTGCAATGTTGAATATTGACACGGATGTTGCTGCTTTTGTTGCTATTGCGATGCCGTTGGAAATGCCATAAAGCGCAATTTCGTCTTTGTTTGTTGTGCTGATGGCGGTGGTGCTTGTTGCTATTCCCACTATTTCGCTAAACGCCACCCTATAGCCCCTATGGAGTGCTTTGTAGGCTTCCAATGAAGCAATAGGTACATACAGCGTATCGGTATCATTACCTTGAAAATTACTCGATTGCATTGTTGGCGGCGTAGTAGCAAGACAAGTAACAGAGGTAAGACCGCTGCAATTCATAAAAGCAGCCTGTCCAATGCTTGTCACGCTGTTAGGAATGGTAACGGAGGTTAGACTGCTGCAACCGGCAAAAGTAGCATTCTCAATGCTTGTCACGCTGTCAGGAATGGTAACGGAGGTTAGACCGCTGCAAAACTGAAAAGCCCCCTCCCCAATGCTTGTCACACCGTCAGGAATTGTCAACGCACCGATAAGACCGCCGCAACCGACAAAAGCATTCCTTCCAATGCTTGCCACGCTGTTAGGAATGGTAACGGAGGTTAGACCGCTACAATCCCGGAAAGCCTGATCCCCAATGCTTGTCACGCCCCCGTTGATGACCACTGTCTTAATAGCATCTTTGGAAGGATACCACGGCGCAGCACTATACTCATAATCCGCCATAACCCCCGTGCCCGTACCAGTAATGGTGAGGGTGGTGTCGTCAAGCGTTGCTACTACATCGGTTGCCGTCGGCGAGCCAATGTTCCATGATTGTGCTGTGGCAGCACTGGATGTCAGCAATAACCCTGTTATCGCCAACAAAGATTTGAATTTGTTTGTTGTTCTCATAAATTTTTTTTTTAAATTTAAAATTGTCCTTGCTCTAAATAGCGATTCTGCTGACCAGACTTTGCGGTCAGGGTATATATAGTAGCGACTGTCACCCGCATAAGTGCATTTTGCAAAATTGGACAACAAAAAAGCCGCGCAAGGATGAAAAACATCCTTATGCAGCTGAATATCAAAAAACCATGTCTTAAATCAACGAAAAAGTAGTCATAACTCGCTGATAACGAGCGAGTTGGGGGGGGGGGGGGTATAACCTGTTGATAACTTTGTTCATATCTTCTTCTTAAATTTCGGGCGCAAAGGTATGTATTTTTTTTTAATTACCAATTTTTTTTGGAAAAATTTTTTTGCCATTTTATTTTTTTTCGTTATTCAAAAAAAAAACACTAACTTTGCGCAGTAAAAAAGAAAATTGACTGTATGAGCATTAAACGTCTTAATCCGCTGAATGACTATCTGTTCCTCAAATATATGGGGGAGAAAGGAGATGAGGTGCAACTTCTGGCATTCCTTAATGCCGTGTTGCATCGCACCGGCAAGGATAATCTGCAATCGGTGGAAATCCGTGAAGACAGGGCACTCACAGCCGAAATCATCGGTAAAAAGACGAGTATTCTGGATGTCAGGGCCAAAACTGCCGACGGGACGAAGGTGAATGTAGAGGTACAACTCAGCAATTTGGGCAATATGGACAAGCGCAGTCTGTTCTACTGGAGCCGTGATTTTTCGGAGAGTCTCGAAAAGGGGCATGACTATGTGGAATTGCCTGCGGTCATCAACATCAACATCGTCAATTTTGAGTTTCTTCCGATGGATGATTTTCATGCGAGTTTCCACTTGTGGGAAGACCATAACCGTGAATGCCTGCTCAGCGATGCACTGGAAATACATTTCATAGACATGGTGAAATTCAGACGTCTGGCGGAAAAGGATATTCTGAATAATCCCCTTCACCGCTGGCTGACTTTTTTTGATAAAAATACAAACAACATAATTTTAGAGGAGGTAATAAATATGGACACGGCAATACAAAAAGCACAGGAAAGAATATCTTTCGTGGCGCAAGACAAAGAAAGTCTTTGGGAGTACAGAATGCGTGAAATGGCACTGTCGGACTATACCAGTGGCATGAACTTCGCAAGGAGGGAAGGTGAAAAAAGAGGCGAAAAAAGAGGCGAAAAAAGAGGCGAAAAAAGAGCGACCGCAAAACATGCCCTCAAGTTAGCCCAACGTGGCATGAATGTCGTTGAGATAGCCGATATTATTGATTTGAGCATTGCAGAAGTGAAAAAAATCATAAAGATTGCTCAATAGCAAACAGTAGGCTATTTTTTTTCGTTATTCAAAAAAAAACACTAACTTTGCAGCAGTAAAAAAGAAAATTGACTGTATGAAAAATAAACGTCTTAATCCGCTGAATGACTATCTGTTCCTCAAATATATGGGGGAAAAAGGAGATGAGGTGCAACTTCTGGCATTCCTTAATGCCGTGTTGCATCGCACCGGCAAGGATAATCTGCAATCGGTGGAAATCCGTGAAGACAGGGCACTCACAGCCGAAATCATCGGTAAAAAGACGAGTATTCTGGATGTCAGGGCCAAAACTGCCGACGGGACGAAGGTGAATGTAGAGGTGCAACTCAGCAATCTGGGCAATATGGACAAACGCAGTCTGTTCTACTGGAGTCGTGATTTTTCGGAAAGTCTCGAAAAGGGGCATGACTATCTGGAATTGCCTGCGGTAATCAACATCAACATCGTCAATTTTGAGTTCCTTCCGGTGGATGATTTTCATGCAAGTTTCCATCTGTGGGAAGACCTCAACCGTGAATGTCTGCTCAGCGATGCACTGGAAATACATTTCATAGACATGGTGAAATTCAGACGTCTGGCGGAAAAGGATATTCTGAATGATCCCCTGCACCGCTGGCTGACTTTTTTTGATAAAAATACAAACAACATAATTTTAGAGGAGGTAATAAATATGGATACGGCAATACAAAAAGCACAGGAAAGAATATCTTTCGTAGCGCAAGACAAAGAAAGTCTTTGGGAGTACAGAATGCGTGAAATGGCACTGTCGGACTTCACCAGCGGCATGAACTTCGCAAGGAGGGAAGGCGAAAAAACAGCGACCGTAAAATATGCCCTCAAGTTAGCCCAACGTGGCATGAATGTCGTTGAGATAGCAGACATCATTGATTTGAGCATTGAAGAAGTGAAAAAAATCATAAAGATTGCTCAATAGCAAAATGAAAACTTGCCACAGGATGGTTCTTAAACCTCCTTTGAATAGAATTGTCGAAATAGACCCTAATTCGGGCTTTTGTTTTGGGGTGGTGAATGCCATTGAGAAGGCGGAAGCGGAGTTGGGCAGTTACCAGTTACCAGTTACCAGTTACCAGTTACCGGTTAGCAACCCTTCTGTGTTGTATTGTCTTGGGGATATTGTGCATAATAGTCAGGAGGTTGACCGGTTGAAAAAGAAGGGGTTGCAGACTATTAACCATGCGGATTTGCAGGCTATGCGGGGTAAGAAGGTGCTGTTGCGGGCGCATGGTGAGCCGCCTTCGACTTATGAATTGGCTCGGCAAAATGCGATTCAGATTATTGATGCTACTTGTCCGGTTGTTTTGCAGTTGCAGAAAAAAATCCGCGAGAAATTTCAGACTACCGACCCCACGCGGTCGCAGATTGTGATTTTTGGGAAAATTGGTCACGCCGAAGTCAACGGGCTGGTCGGACAAACGGACGGAAAAGCCACCGTCATCGAGCACATAGCGGATATTGAACAGCTGGATTTCACGAAAGATATTTATTTGTTTGCGCAAACTACGATGTCGGTGGACGGTTTTGAGGCGATTGTTGCCGCGATACAGGCACGCATAGAGCCACCGGTCGCGTTTAATTATTTCGACACTATTTGTCGGAAAGTTGCCAATCGGATGCAAAGTATTCAACAGTTTGCCTCCAAGCACGATTTGGTGCTGTTTGTGGCAGGCGAAAAAAGTTCAAACGGAAAAGTGCTGCTAAGCGAATGTCTGAAAGCCAACGCCAACACGCACCTCATTTCCAACGCGCGGGACATCGACCCCGAATGGCTAAAAACGCCCGCTTCCATCGGCATTTGCGGTGCCACATCGACCCCAAAATGGCTGATGGAGGAGATTGCGGCAGCAATCGGTTAGTGCGGACTTTGACCCGCATTAAATGTAATTCACCTCCGGCGACAGCTCAATGCCGAATTTGGCTTTGACGGTAGCCTGAATTTCCTCCGCCAGATGCACAATATCGTCTGCTGAGGCGTTGTTTTTGTTGACCAGCACCAGCGGATTTTTTTCGTAAACAGCGGCTCCACCGATTGTTTTGCCTTTCAGTCCGCACTGGTCGATGAGCCATGCAGCGGGGATTTTGACAATTTCTTTGCCATCGTCGGTGGTTTCGGGTTCAAAAAAGTGCGGCATATCGGGATATTGCCGCTGCAGAGCCTCGAAATGGGGCTTGCAGACGTAGGCGTTGAGGAAAAAACTGCCGGCATTGCCCAGCACTTTGGGGTCGGGGAGTTTGGACTCGCGAATGGCAATGACCGCCTCGCGCACGGTTTTCAAATTGACGGCTTTGCCCTCCAAAGTGCTGCGGAGGTTGCCGTAATCGAGTTTGAAGACGGGCTTTTTGGACAGTTTGTACACCACCTGCGTGATGTAATACAAGCCACGCTCCTCCGGTTGTTTGAAAAACGTGTGGCGGTAACTAAATTGACATTCTGCTTTCGTAAAAATGCGTTTTTCACCCGTCTCAACGGCGTAAGCGTGCACTTCTTCGATGCAATCGCCCGCTTCCACGCCATACGCCCCGATGTTTTGAAACGCACTCGCGCCCACCTCGCTGGGGATGAGCGACAGGTTTTCGATGCCGCCCCAGCCATTGTCCACGCAATGCTGAATGAAATCGTCCATCATCTCGGCAGCCCCCACTTTCAACGTAACGCTGTCGGCATCCTCCGCGATTTTGTCAATCCCCTTGATGCCCGAATGAACAATCACCCCATTGAAGTCGTTCAAAAACAGCAAGTTGCAACCATTGCCAATATGCCAAAAAGCCTGCGAGAGAAAATATTCATCGCTCAGCAGTTTGTGCAAATCAGATTCCGACTCATACTCCACAAACCAGCGCGTTTTAACGTTGAGTTTGAACGAGTTGTGATTAAGTAAAGAATAATTTTCAAGTATTTTCATCCAAATATATTTTGTTTTTTTGTAATACAAGGTATCCTTAGAATAAATTCGTCACCCCATACAATTCATAAACCAACGCATCTATCTCTTTTTCCCACTCCAAAGTGTCTGCCGCAGGGTTGGCGGATTTGGCTGCGAGGATTTTATCGACAAGTGCGATGATTGGTTCTTGCTTTTCGGCTATTTTAATGGGAATTTGCATCAATGGTTCTTTATCTAATTGATAGTTATCGCCTTGCATTTTTCCTTTGTTTTTTAGCCAAAATGCTATTAGACTTGAATTTAGAAGACCTAATAAATATTTTAAATTGCACTTTTTTGTTTTTATAATATAAAATGAGGCAGGAAGATAACAATCAAAATCTGAATAAGAGAACGAAGGCTTTCCCGCAGATTTTCTCAATGCAGCAATCTTCTCGCCTTTAAAAAACTTTTCTTCTCTTGCTCTATGCAATCCATAAGGTTTATTATCTGAGGTTATTACATTTTTAAACCTGTCTAAATGTGCTTTTAAATGTGGATAATTATCCATGCTTTTGTTATTTTTAAAACTTGAATCTGTATATATCAACCATAAACTATTTTGCTTTTCAGAATAATACCTGTGAATTTGTGCTGTGGTGTAATAAGGTTTGATTAGTTTTAGTTCATTGGCAGCAAGTTTCAAATCTTTTTTTTCTTGTTCAGACAAGCCAAAAATACCTTCACCTATTTTTAAATTGTGGGAAAATGCGAGCCTTCCATCAACAAAATCATAATGGGGGTGTATGCCATTTGCTAATTCGTCTTTTGTTAGGTAAACAGCATCTTTTGCAATTTTCTCAAAAATAGAATCATCTGCATTGAAAGTCAAAAACTTGTCTCTGTAATTTTCACAAACAACAGTGGGATGCAAATACGTTGCCTTAGTGTTTGGCTTTTTGTCCAACAAATCCAATACATCGGAATATTTTGAAACGCCTGCCAATTTTCTATAATCAAACGAATATTTATCACATTTCTGATTCAAAAACGACATGACCATTGTTTGAATGCTTGCACTATCAAAAACCATAAAACTGCCAAAATCAACAAGTTGCAAAATTTTTGTGTTCTCAATGATATAATTTCTCATTTTACTTGCGCCTTCATTTGTAACCCAATTATTGGTGGCAATAAAACTTAAAATTCCATTTTCTTTTAACAAACTCATACCAAAACAAACAAATAGATACCATAAATCCATTTTGCCTTGATAATAAATTGACTCCCTTAAGCCATCAAAAACACTTTTTTCGGCTCTGCCTTCTTTCAGATACGGCGGATTGCCAATCACCAAATCAAACCCCATAAAATCGCCGTCGTCATTCAACACTTCGGGAAATTCAAACCGCCACTCGAAAGAGGCACGCACTTTGTCTTTGTAGATTTTGTCCAGCGTGGCTGCTTTGTCTGTGAGTTCTGCGGTGCGTTGCTGCCATGTTTCGTCCTGAAATTCCGCAAATGAGCCATGGGTCTGTAGAAACAACTCATTTTCAGCCTGTTTCAGTTCTGCATAATCTTTATCATTTTTGGCATCATTCAGTTGCAGAAAAATGGTGCGAATTTCATTTATTTGCCGTACATATTCTTGCTTTGTAGCCTTGTCGGTGGTAGATTTATATAACAAAACAGCATTTTTATATTTTTGCGTTTCGCGTTTCACCGTATGTTCCATTCCGGACGTTCCTGTAAATTTATCGTGCAAATTAAACCGACTCATCAACGAATTGCCATGTTTAATGTTAATGTCGATGTTTGGGAAGGTTTCCAAAGCACCCCGTCCCCCGGAGGGGGATTTAGGGGGCTGTTTGTAATAAGCATGTTTCAACAACTCAATCCACAGTCGCAACCGGCAGATTTGCACGGAGTTAGGATTGATGTCCACACCGAAAAGGCAGTTTTCAATAAGGGTTTGCTTTTCAAAAAAGAGCGTTTCCTGCACTCGCTGACTTTCCAAATTTTGGGGGTGGTATTGGAAAATGCCCGACTCACTGTCCGTCACAATCAGTTCGTCATTTTCAATCGTGATGTGATAGTCGCGGAGGCGTTTACCCGTCTTATCCACCAAAATGCCTAATTCTGATTTAATCCTAATCAGCTCATTCAGAGCGGAAACAAGGAAGTGACCCGACCCAACAGCAGGGTCACAAATGCGAATGGAATTGAAAATCCGGTTGGCTTCGGCAATAGTGTCAATCTTGTTGTAAAGGTCGGAAATTGTTTGGCAATTCCAGCCTTTCGCATCATTGAATTTCTGAATAACCGCCTTTGGAATCGCTTCACGGCACATATACATCGTGATAAAACTCGGCGTGAAAAACGAGCCGTCTTTGTAGCCATTGATTTTTTCAAAAATAAGTCCCAGCACCGATGCCGAAATGAGCGGTTTGTTCTCCTCCTGAATTTCTTCTGACCCCTCGCTGCTAAAATCGTAGGCATCGAGAAAGCGCAACAAATGTTCCAAGGGGCGCATTGTGGAGGCAACACCCGCGTTGCCCCTGCCGTGCAACACCGATTTTGGGTGCAAATCAATGAAAATATTATTGTCCAAACTGTCGATACAGATTGTTTTGTTCTCCATTTCGGTCATTTCAAACAGCGAACTGTTGAGGTATGGCACATGGGAAAATTTGGCTTGCAGTGCAGGCATACGCTCCGGTTCCGTTTTTGCCAAAACGGAAAAGAAAAGCATATCGAGGTCGTTGTAATCGTGCAATTTTTCGGGCGAGAGAAAAGCAAAATCAGCCCCCCCCCCAGGAGGGCTATTGTATTTTATAATTTGCGCCTCCAGCAGTTTGAGAAATAAGATGCGATTTATCCATGTAATAGTGAGGTTGAGCGCAATGTCAAATGGCTCAGCATCAGCATTTTGCGATTTTCCTTTGATTTCAATGCGTTCAATCGCATTTTCCAAAAGTGAGCCGCTGTCACGGCTGCCCGCTTTTTTGCGCTCGATGAACTTTTGTGCGCCGCGCTTCACTTCTTCCAAACCCATAATGTGCAGCAGTTCAGCGTAAAACTCGTGGTTCAGTTCGTTGGCATCGTTGGCGAAGGGCAATTTCAGCAGATGAATTGGCGACAGAAATTTGTACATGGCAATCAATTGTTTGTCGTCTTCCGTGTTGGCATTGCGAAGGGTTTTTTCGTATTCGCGAATGTCAAAATGGGTGTATTGAATTTTATCCAACACATCTTCAATGGCAGGAGCGGCAATTTCTTTATAAAATGTATCGGTCGTTTTTGCCGCCGAAGTTTTATTTTCAAATTCTGTGAATTGCTTGTTCAATTTTGTATTGTTTCCAAAAATATCCTCAAAGTTTCGTGCATCGAACACGAACCATTCGTAGATATTTGTGATAATTAGGTAACGTAATTCAAGATTTTTGCTTGTTTTTCGTTCGCGCAAATAGTACAAAACAAGTTCTTGAAACGATTTTACATTTAGATTTTCTTTTGTCACCATTTCCGTCTTATTGATGGGACTTTTCACTTCAATCAACACGCCCACAGGCGAATCGGATGTCTTTCCATTATGAATAACAAGGTCTGCACGTCCTTTGGTGTTGATATAGTGTTGGTCTTTATAGTAAACGGCATTAAGGAAGTCTTTCATCAAGTTTTTGTGAAATTCTTCCGTTTCTTTAAGATTGATGCGTTCAAGCAGAGAAACAAACTCTTTTTTGAACACTTCAATTTCCGCTCTATTCGGCTTTTGCTTGAGAAAAGCCGGGTTGAGTGCTTGTTTGGGGGTCTGAATGCCGTTTTGCATACGATTGTATAATTATCTTTTGTTTGCAAAAGTACAACTAAATTTTGACATAGCGAGCTTACCCTGACCAAAGGATACCACAAAAAAAATATTTGTTAATTCAAAAATAAAAATTTACCTTTGCAGCCGAAAAATTTTTTAGTAAAAAAAAACTCATTAAAAATTTTATGAAAACATGATACAATTGCGTTAATTCGCACATTTTTAAGGACATGATGAAATAATATATAGCGGTTGCTATTTATTCCGGTTGTACGAAGTTCCACAACATTGCCATTTTTTTTGGCAAAACAACCCCGGAGAATAGGTTAGTAAGTGCTTGCGCGTTTGCGTGGGCTTGATTTATCCGGGGAATTATAAAAGAATAGGTGGTGGAACACCTTGTACAACGATAAGGTTAGGTTTCACGCTTTTTTTTATGTCCCCAAACGAAGTTTTTAATATAAATACGTTCAAATAAAAACGAGCACAAATGAATGCAAATGCAAAATTGAAGTTAAAATTGCGGGTTCTCGCCACAGCACGAGCACATACAATTGCCGTAGTAATGGAAAAACTTGCCGCCAGCGGTCATTCTTTCCACTATTCAAGCAGAAAGAAAGCGTTGTATGTGCCTTTCAATCACGACAATGAAAAGCAGTATTTATTGTCGCGGTTGCTATTGGCAGAAGTGGCGGACAAGGAACTGTCGGCAGAGGTAATTGTCAGCGGCGAAACATAAACGGCAAGCCCACTTTCAACTGCACATTGCGCCCCATATCGCAGATGCCGTCCTGCTTGTAGCGCGATAAGTGGTCGTAATACGCCGTGTTGAAAATGTTGTTTATGGCAGCGTTGAGGTTGATTTGTTGTTTGCCGAACTGAAACTCGAACGCCAATCCGGCATTGACCAAATTGTAGGCAGGTGTCGCCGTTTCATATTCGGCGATGCTGTTTTGGGCGAATGAATACTGCTCTTGCAGGTAGGCAGAAAATTTGCGGAGGATTTTGCTTGTCGAATTATTAGGCGAAAAATTGGCTCTGACGGTCGCGCTCAACTTTTGCGTCGGCATCAGCGGCAAATCCTGCCGGTCGGTTTTTTCGCCAAAAGTGTTGCTATACGAGCCTTCCACGTGCAACCAATCCAACGGGTGCGGATGGAAGTGAAAGCCCGCCTCACCGCCGTAGAGACAGGCATCGGCTTGGGAATAATAGTAAACCGGCTGTTCTTCCAAAATTTCGTCCGAAGGCTGCAAATAAATATAATGCCGAATATAGTTGAAATACGGATTAAGAAACAACTCAACGTGTTCATTTTTGAAATCCAACGAAACATCCATCTGATAACTGTTTTCCGTTTTCAGCGCGCGATTGCCAATTTCGTAGCGGTTGGTGCCCTCGTGAACGCCATCGCTCAACAGTTCAAACATATTAGGCGTGCGATAGCCCGAAGAAAGGTTTGCCCGCAACGACAGATTTTCAGCCAACGACTGCACAATCCCCGTGGAAAAGTTGAATGCCGTATAGTTTCCCGTAAACTCCTCACTATCAATGTTTCGTCCGTCCAAGCGCAGCCCGATTTGCCAATGCGATTTTTCGGTATAGTAGTATTCCGACACGCCGAACACGCCAATATCGGCAGTCGTGGCATCGGGAATAAGCATTTCTTCGCCTTTGTTGGCATTGGTTTGGTACATCCCCTGCGTGCCAAGCGTGAATGTCCACTGCTCGCTCCATTGGGGCAAATACCATTTGGCATCGTACGAAAATGTGCCCAGATTCATATCCAGAGCGGCAACATCCCCGTCCTCAAATTCCTTGCGATTGTTAAAAACATAGCCGACATTTAATTTTAGTTTGGAGGCATTGTCAAAGAACAGGGTGTTTTCGGAACTGACGATGTGCGTGGTCAATTTTTGGAAGGGAGCACCCTCGTCATCGGGGGCTACTAAACCGTATTGTTCGCTCAAAACACTGTATTTCAGCGCACTGCTCAATTTTTCGCCGGTATAGCCCAGCGATGTTTTGAAATCGCCGGTGTGGAAGCGGCTGTTGGGCACCACGTCGTTGTTACCGTCACGATAGTCCTCGTGCGTGGTGTAGCCGCCAAAAGCGTTCCAGTGGAAGCGATTTTTCGACAGTTTGAACGCCCCGGTGTTGCGCCAGCCGTTGGTGTTGCTGTTGTATTCCGAGCCGAGCGTGCCCTCGAGGCTGTTCCCCTTGGCATAGAGCGCGTCGGAAAAATACAAAACGCCGCCCAGGGCATCGCTGCCGTACAGGAGGGAAGCCGGACCTTTGATGATTTCCACCCGCTCATAGCCGTTTTCGTCCAACCCCAAGCCGTGTTCATCGCCCCATTGCTGATTTTCGATGCGAGTGCCCTGCGCAAAAACCGCAATGCGATTGCCGCTCAAGCCGCGAATAACAGGCTTACCAATGCCGGTGCCGGTACTGAAATTGCTGATTCCGGCAACTCCCGCCAACTTCTGCGAAAGCGAAAGCCCCGATATTTCCGCACTGTTAGTCAAATTTAATTTCGTAACATTAGCCACACTCTTGTCCTCCAATTTGGAACGGCTACCCGCAACCACCACCTCCTCCAAATCATAATGCGCGGAAGATTGCGCCGGCAAAGTGCACGGCACCACGCACAGCAACAGGATAATCGCCGCTTGAACGACACATTTGGGACAATAACCCGAAATAAGACAGGCAATGTTGGATATACTGTATCCTGATGGCAGTTTTGGGATAGTGATTGGTGCCTCAATGCAAGAAACCGTGTCGCACTTCAAGCACCGAAAATGCAAATGATTATCGTTGTGATGCCCCTCAGAGCACTCATAGCACAAGGCGTAATAAGTTTTCCCGTTTTCACCAACGATTTTATGCACCTTGCCCTCCTCACAAAAACCTTGCAGAATACGATAAATGGTGACCCTGTCCATTTTCTCCGGCAACAGCCCTTCAATATCCTCATGACACAGCGCAGAAGGCGATTGCGCCAAAATATTCATAATAATTTGCTTACTCTTCGTGTTCCTTTTTTGCTTATCCATAACATCAATTATTTATTATTATGGGCGCAAAGGTACAACTTTTTTTTTAATAATGCAACAATGTTGCATTAATTAGCTTAAAAACCCGAGTTTAGCGCAAGCTCACATTTTTCCACATCAAACATTATAGAGCCTGTTTTTTTTTTCACCCGGCAAATTATAGAAATAGTATTTTTTTTGGTAATTAAAAAAAATGTTGTACCTTTGCGGCGTAAAAATACCAATCCACTTCATAAGTGGTGTTTAACGTATTCCTACACAATTTTCAGAAAAAGAAGATAAATTACATATTATATTTGTTATGCAGAAATACACTATTTTGCAACTTAAAGGCATGGAACAGAGCAATTTACTTGCTTTAGCCACGGAACTTGATTTAAAGAGGGTGGACAAACTCTCGAAAGACGAGCTTGTTTATCAGATTTTAGACCAGCAAGCAGTCGCTAACGCAGCTATTCTGTCAAAAGATATGCCGACAGAGATGCCTGAGCGGCGACGCGGACGTCCGGCAGGCTCGAAAAATCGAAAAACGCTTCAAAAGGGAACGAAAACGGGAGAAGCCCAACAGGAAGAAAAAGGCGAGCAAAAAGCCAAGTCAAAAGCGAAGCCTGTTGCCGCTAAGAAAAAGGGCAACCCACCCACCGTTGGAAACGCTAACCCAAAGGAAGTCAGCGAAATGAAAGCAGACGATGCGCCGAAAGTGATTAAAAGGAAACGCGAACGCATCGCCGACGAACCGGTCGCATCAACAGAAAAGCCGTCGTTTGTAGCCTCTTCTACGGCTATTGAAGAACAACAAAAACCCGTTGCACCCGTAAAAGTGGTTTTTCGCCACAGCCCGGAAGTAAAGACGGTCATGGACGATGTTTTGTTTACGGCTAAAATGCCCAACCCGCCGAAAAAGGGACACAATCCGGTGGCGCAGAAAGCCACTCAGCCGCATCAGCCCAACATTAATCAGAATGTTTCCGGCAATTTTAATGTTCCGAACAATCCTAACATTCTGAACAATCCTAACATTTCCAACCCCAATCCCAATCCGAACCCCAACCCCAACCCCAATCAATATGCCAACAAAAGCAAAGCATTCGACTTTGAGGGCATTCTCACAGGGGTTGGCGTGTTGGAAATCATACAGGAAGGCTACGGATTTTTGCGGTCGTCGGACTACAATTACCTCTCTTCGGCAGATGATGTGTATGTGTCGCAATCGCAAATCAAACTGTTTGGCTTGAAAACGGGCGATGTGGTGGAGGGTCCAATCCGCCCGCCGAAAGAAGGAGAAAAGTTTTTCCCGTTAATTAAAGTTGATTTAATCAATGGGTTACGTCCCGAAGCCGTGCGCGACCGTGTGCCGTTCGACCATTTGACACCGCTGTTTCCCGATGAGAAATTTCATCTCGTGAAAAGCCTCAGTCCCAAGTTGATGGACAAACTTTCGCCCCGTATTGTCGATTTGTTTTCTCCGATTGGGAAAGGGCAACGCGGACTGATTGTGGCACAGCCAAAGACCGGTAAAACAGTGCTGCTCAAAGACATAGCCAACTCCATCTCGTGGAATCACCCCGAAGTGTATATGATTGTGCTGCTGATTGACGAGCGACCGGAGGAGGTTACCGATATGCAACGCAGCGTGGATGCCGAAGTGATTGCTTCCACGTTTGACGAACCGGCAGAACGTCATGTGAAAATCGCCGACATTGTCCTCAACAAGGCTAAGCGCATGGTCGAATGTGGTCACGATGTGGTGATTTTGCTGGATTCCATCACCCGCTTGGCACGTGCCTACAACACCGTTCAACCCGCTTCGGGCAAGGTGCTGTCGGGTGGAGTGGATGCCAACGCGCTGCAAAAGCCCAAACGCTTTTTCGGTGGGTTGGGCATTTTAGCCGTAAACAAAACATCG
>BNTU01000046.1 GCA_025996835.1 Bacteroidia bacterium | reverse complement strand
AAAGGCGTTTATATTTGATGTGTCGAACCATTCGCGTAAATCGGAGGAATTTGGGCGCGTGCCGCTGGAGCAAATGGCGGCTATTACCGGTCGTCCCGTACCTCCTTATGCTGTTGGGTTGCGTCATCGGTTGCGTTCTCCCGAAGACCAAGCCACAGAGCAGGCAGCGCAATTTCAGGGTGGGGTAGAACTGATTCTTAAATCCCTTCGCGAATCCGACGAGAAAGTGGTTCTGTTTTTAACGGGCAGTTGTCTTGATTTTGCTGCGGCATACAACCGTGACCCGGAACTGTTGCGGCAAAAAGTTTCTGCCGTATATATCAGTGCCGGCAACGGACCGAGCGGCACACAGGATGAGTGTAATGCCGGATTAGACCCCCATGCCTATCGTTGTCTCTTAAAAAGCGATTTGCCTGTTTATTGGTGTCCCTGCATCCCGAACGGCGAATACCGGCAGGCAACAAAGGAAGATGTATTGGCAAAAAACGACAATACCTATAATACCTGCTTCATCGTCCCCATTCAGGCAGAATGTTTGAAAAACGTTTCTGCACGGCTCCACAATTTTTTCAATTATGCTTTCACCGCATCTACCGAAGACCCTATTCCATACTTGGACCGCACGCCCGACACGCTTACCACAAAGGAAAAATGGATTTGGAGTACTCCTGCTTTTTTCCATGCCGCCGGTCGCAAAATTTATGCACGGCAGGATGGCGGCTATATTGCCTGCTCTCCACAGGAAGCCAAAAAATTGGGAATCAGCAAGAAAGAGGTAAAGGTGTTTGCATTTGACCCTGTCCGTCTTTCGGAGGTATCCGAAAGTTCTGCCAAATTTCCCGTTTTAAAAGGAGATTTGAAAGTAAAAAAGAGTTCCACTAAGGTATTTCATTATCTCCATCCCGATTACAACCATATTATGGTATCTGCGCTTTCTAACATTTTGGAAACACATAAGCACCCCTACCATCCTGTTTCGGTGATTTTCGATACGGACATGGGTCCGGATATTGATGATGTGGGTGCTTTGACGATTCTGCATGCCATGGCAGACAATGGTGAAGTACGCATATTGGCTACGCTTGCGAGCAACCAACATGAATATTCCGTACCATCCATAAATTTGATAAATACTTATTACGGACGTCCCGACCTGCCGGTTGGCGCTCCGTTCACAGGACCGAATCAGGCGGCCTGGCCCGTTAAAAACTGGACGGAAACATTTACGGCTCATTTCCCGCATCGCGTGAAAGCAACTGCCGATGCGCCCGATGCCGTGCAGGTTTACCGTCGCATCCTTGCAGGCGAACCGGATGCTTCCGTGGTGGTGGTTACGGTCGGTTTTTTGACCAACCTTGCCGCTTTGCTGCAATCGCCGCCTGACCAATACAGTCCTTTGAACGGCAAACAATTAGTCAGCCAAAAAGTGAAACACTTGGTTTCAATGGCCGGAGTGTTTCCCCAAGGGAGTCGTGAATATAACGTTCTGACGGATACTGTTGCTTCTGAAATTGTGTTTGACCGGTGGCCTACCCGCATCATCCTCAGTGGTGCCGAAATAGGCGGGAAAGTACGTACCGGCAAACGATTAGTCGCTCCCGAAAGAACACTCACACCGGCAAAAGATGCGTATATGATATGTATGCAAAATAATGAAACCTGGGCTTCGTTTGACCAGACAGCCGTATTGGTTGCGGTACGCGGCGTTGCTCAATATTTCAATACCGTGAAAGGACAGATTAAAATGGAAACAAACGGGACTACTTCGTGGCAAGACAAGCCTGACGGAAAGCATGAATACCTGACCTTTAAAATGCCGGTGGACGCACTGGAAAAAGTAATAGAGGACTTGATGATGCACGAACCGATTAAATAATAATTAATATGAACACAGTTAAATTAAAGTTAGTGAAAATAATAAGTTTGCTTTTGGTCGCATGCTTTGCCTGTTCGTTTGCCTACGGGCAGGAGACAAAAAAAATACCGGTCATCTATTCTTCCGACCTTTTTAATCCACCTTCGGTGATTTTCGATACGGATTTGGGACCCGATTACGATGATGTGGGCGCGTTGACTCTCCTTCATGCTTTGGCTGACAGCGGCGAAGTACGCATTTTGGCTACCGTTGCAAGTAACCAATATAAGTTTACAAGTATTTGCATTGATGTGATTAATCACTATTATGGACGTCCCTACCTGCCGATTGGTGCTCCGCTCACAGGGATGAATGCGAAGGGCGGACAGGTGATGGAAGATTTGCCTGCTCATTTTCCACATCGCTTGAACGAAACCTCCGATGTGCCTGATGCCGTGCAGATTTATCGCCGCATACTTGCAAGCGAACCGGATACATCCGTAGTGGTGGTTACGGTCGGCTTTCTTACCAATCTTACCGCATTGCTGCAATCGCCTCCCGACCAATACAGCCCTTTAGACGGCAAGCAACTGGTTGAAAAGAAAGTGAAACACTTAGTGTCAATGGCCGGTCAATTTCCCAAAGGACGCGAATACAATGTTTATATAGACGTGCCTGCTTCGGCAACTGTGTGTGAGCAATGGCCAACCCGCATTATTTTCAGCGGCTGGGAAATCGGCGATAAAATAGTTACAGGGAAACGTTTGAGAGAATCCGGCATACAAAACACACCGGCAAAAGAAGTTTATACAATATGCGGTCAGACACAACCGAAAGGGCGCGAAAGTTGGGACCAGACAGCCGTGCTGGTTGCCGTACGCGGCACCGACAGGTATTTCAACACCGTGAAGGGAAAGATTAAGATAGAAGCAAATGGTGCCAATTCATGGCAGGACGACCCCAACGGGAAGCACGAATACCTGACATGGAAAACCTCACCTGAAGAATTGACAACAGTGATAGAGGACTTGATGATGCACGAGGCAAAGAAGTAAAAGAATTAATTTAAAAATTAAAAAAATGGATAATAACAGGATAGTAGTAGTAGGCAGCTGCAATACCGACATGGTAATCAAGTCGGAACGGCTTCCGGCACCGGGCGAAACAATTCTCGGCGGAACATTTCTGATGAATCCCGGAGGTAAAGGTGCCAATCAGGCGGTTGCTGCGGCGCGTCTGGGCGGTAAAGTAAGTTTTGTAACCAAAACAGGCAATGACCTTTTTGGGAAGCAATCGGTAGAATTGTACAAAGCCGAAGGTATCGGAACGGATTATATCTTTTCCGATGCGGAAAATCCGTCCGGCGTCGCACTTATCACTGTCGATGCGAAAGGTGAAAACTGCATAGTGGTAGCTTCCGGTGCCAACGGTACATTAAGTCCCGAAAACATCGACACAGCGCAACCTGAAATCGAATCGGCGTCTATCATGCTGATGCAGTTGGAAATTCCTTTGGAAACGGTGGAATATACGGCTGAAATGGCTTCCCGCAAAGGCATAAAAGTGATACTCAATCCAGCGCCGGCACAAAAATTGTCGGATAAGTTGCTGCAAAGTCTGCATATCATCATTCCCAACAGCACCGAGGCGGAAATTCTGTCGGGCATAAAGGTAAGCGATTGGACAACGGCAAAAGCCGCCGCAACCGCTATCAGTGCCAAAGGGGTGGACATCGTTGTGCTGACGCTTGGCGCACAGGGAGCACTCATCAAAGAAGGCGACCGCTTCCACGAAGTAGTTGCCGAAAAAGTAAAGGCAGTGGACACTACCGCTGCCGGTGATACTTTCTGTGGTGCATTGTGCGTCGGTATTTCCGAAGGAATGTCTGTGCTTGATGCAGTCAAAATGGCTTGCAAAGCCGCAGCCATCTCAGTAACAAGAATGGGGGCACAAGCATCAGCACCTTACAGAAAAGAATTAATCTTATGAAACGAAAAATTATTATACTAATGGCATTTATTGCGTTTGGTTTCTTTTATTCTTGTGTAAAAGGAACAAACAACGCAGTAGATATAGCGGAAGCTGAAAAAGAAGCAAGGCAGACAATTTTGATGCTGGGGATGATACCCGACAGTTTGCGTTCACCGGAACAAAAAACGTTGGCGAAAAATCTTGACCTATTAGTTCACGAACATTGTCTTGTAAAAAACAATCATTTAGAAGTAGCCATCAGTAAAAAAGAATTTGAAACGATAGGCGTACCGGAAATATATTACAATATATTGAAAAAAGATATTGAGAATATTAATCATTATCTTGATACAACAACGTCTACCATTTTTACAGCAGATTTTATGATGGATGCTTTCAGGGAATCCATGAACGAGTATTTTGCCGCAAAGGGTTTGAATCATTTGGAATAATTTATGCAGAATGAGGGTGTGTCAAATGCTCGACACATCTTCATTAAATTAAACCATTGTCAATTAGATAAATATGCGTATCTTTAAAATGATAGATAAAAAAACGTGAAAAATATTTGGTAGATTGAAAAATATGTTTTATCTTTGCGTCGAATTTTGAAAGGTTTGCAAAAACAAATAATTAAAAAATGAAATAATATGAAATATTTAGTATTATTAGCTATCGTTTTATCTCTTTTAGTCTATATTCTTACAGCGATTAAGATATATAAAGAGGTAAAGTCCGGAATAAGAATAAATCCTATTTGGCTATTGGTAGTGCTTTTTCTGCCCCTGATAGGTCCTCTTATATTCCTTTCTGTAAAGAATATAAGTAAATGAATTTATTCTGAAAAACAACAAAAAAGTTTGGATTGTATAGAAATTTTGTGTACCTTTGCCCCGGTTTTGGAACAGAGTTTAAATGGACTTCGGCTCTGTTGTAAAATCAAAGTGTAAATTTGGTATTTATTAGAAGTCCCAATAATTTATCGTTAAAAATTAAAAAATATGTTTATCGTTAATAATTATCTTTTGGCAATTATTTTTTGCTTTATTACCATGTTGTGTTGGGGGTCGTGGGGAAACACGCAGAAGCTGGCAGGTAAGACATGGCGTTACGAGTTGTTTTATTGGGATTACGTGATTGGAATCCTGTTGTTTTCGTTGCTTTCAGCTTTTACGCTGGGCAGTATCGGCTCCGAAGGGCGCAGTTTTATTCCCGATTTGGCACAGGCTGAATGGGGGAATATCGGCAGTGCCTTTCTGGGTGGCGTTATTTTCAATGCAGCGAATATTCTCCTGTCGGCAGCCATCGCCATTGCCGGATTGTCGGTGGCATTTCCCGTTGGAATAGGGTTAGCATTGGTTTTGGGAGTAATCATCAATTACATCGGACAGTCAACAGGCAATCCGGCGTTGTTATTCGGCGGAGTAGCATTGGTTACAGCCGCTATCATACTGAATGCACTGGCATATAACAAAATGGCAAAACAAACCAAGACTGTATCCTCCAAAGGAATCATACTGTCGCTGTTAGCCGGTGTATTGATGTCGTTTTTCTATCGTTTTGTAGCGGCATCGATGGATTTAGAGAATTTCGTCAGTCCCGCCGTTGGTAAAATGACGCCTTATACTGCGATGTTTATCTTTGCCTGCGGTGTGTTTGTCAGCAATTTCATTTTCAATACCATAGTGATGAAAAAACCGTTTGAAGGTACGCCGGTGAGTTACAAAGCCTACTTCAAAGGCGGTTTCAACATCCATTGGGTAGGTATTTTGGGCGGACTCATCTGGGGACTTGGAAATGCGTTCAGCCTGATAGCAGCAGGTAAAGCCGGCGCAGCCATTTCCTACGGCTTGGGACAAGGAGCCACTTTGGTCTCCGCTTTCTGGGGCGTTATTATTTGGAAAGAGTTTAAGGATGCGCCACAAGGCACGAACGGCTATCTCTATGCCATGTTTGCGCTGTTCATTGCAGGCTTGGGGCTAATTATTGCAGCCGGAATGTAAAAAATAATACAATCTGGGGGCAACCTTTCATTTTAAGTAGTAAAAAAGATTGCCTAAACTTGCCTGCACCCACTGAATTTCACCATCGCGTTTAAACCACGTCATCTGTTTGCGGGAATAGATGCGTGTGTTTTGTTTGATTTTTTCTACTGCAAAATCGAGTGTCCATTCGCCGTCTAAATAGCGAAACAATTCTTTGTAACCTACCGTGTTTAAAGCGTTTAATTGGCGTAAGTTAGAGACTGCTTTAACCTCTTCTAACAGTCCGTTTTCCATCATCGTGTCCACTCTTTGGTTTATCCGGTTGTAGAGGTCTTCGCGGTCGCGGGTTAGCCCTATTTTGATGATTTTGAACGGGCGTTTTTTGTGGCTGTTGGTGCGCAGGGTAGAGTAGGGGACCCCCGTTTGTAAACAGATTTCCACCGCGTGAATGACCCGCTTGTGATTTTTGATGTCCACTTGGCGATAAAAATCGGGGTCTAAGAGTTTCAACTGTTGGCGGATAGGCTCCAAACCTTCGGCTTCAAACTGCGCCCAGAGGTTGGCTCGCAGTTCCGCGTCAATGTCGGGGAGTGTGTCAATGCCTTTGCATACGGCGTCGATGTACATCATGGAGCCGCCACACATCAGGATGGTGCTTTGGGTTTGGTGCAGTTGGGCAATGAGTGCGATGGCTTCCTCCTCAAATCGTCCGGCACTGAAATAGTCGTTGAGCGACAGTTCGCCTACAAAATAGTGCTTCACACGTGCCTGTTCTGCCGCTGTGGGGGCTGCCGTGCCGATGGGCAACTCCTTGTAAATCTGGCGCGAATCGGCAGATATTATGGGCGAACCCAACTGCTCTGCCAACTGCAAACTCAATTCGGTTTTTCCCACTCCGGTTGGTCCCAGCAGCACCACCAATGTCAATCCGTCACCCATTCTGCATTGTGTACCGTCATTTTTTCGACATCAAACTGCAAATCTTCATTTTTCGGGATGGCAATTTGATACGTTTTGTGTTTTGCGGTCGGCGTTAATTTGGTGTCGCGTAGCCATGCGTTAAATTCTTTCAAAGTGGCATAACTGCTGCCGTGTTGTTTGGCAAAAGCCGTTATATCCGGTATATTGGTCACTTCCACATATTCCACAGGTACTTGTGGGTAGAGATTTTCCTTTTTTAGCCGATAGCCATACTTTTTGGGGTGGCTCAGAAACTCTTTGGCAGCCAGAATGCGAAACATATACCGCGATGTTTCCTGCACCAGCAACAGGTCGAAAGCCGATGTTGCGGCTTGTTGGCGCAGTTCCGACGAGATGCGCCCCGTGCCGGCGTTGTAAGAAGCCGCCACATTCACCCAGTTGCCATATTGCATGTAGGCAGCACGCAAAAATTTACACGCCGCCACGGTCGATTTCTCCACATGATAGCGCTCGTCCACCCCATCGCGAATTTCCAAACCAAAATCGCGCGCCGTGCCCTCCATGAATTGCCACAAACCGGCGGCTTTGGCGGGCGAAATGGCACGAACGTCCAAATTGCTCTCGATGACGCACAGATATTTGAAATCGTCAGGGATGTTGTTTGCCTTCAAAATAGGCTCAATGACAGGAAAAAAGCGATTGGCTCGCTTGATTGTCAGCATCGTGGAAGCATGATAATACGGCATGATATTCATTTCGCGGTCGTATCGCTCCCGCATATCGAGGCGTTTCAACGAAATGGTTTGACCGGCAAATTCCACTTCCGTCGGTAAGGGGACGGAGGTCGCCAACATAGGTATGGCTGCCACATTTTCCGGTGCTGCCTCTGCCTCTTCTTTCGGGACTTTGCTGCTTTTCACAAACAAAAATCCGGCAAAAAGTAGCACCAGCACACTGACGACTTGCATTCCAATCTGACTTCTGCGCGAGCGATTGAAACTGCGATAACTGTCCGGCGCGATTTCTACGTCCGGCTCCACATAATTTTTTTTAGGTGTGTTCACAAAATTTATATATTTAATTGTTATTCCTCTGTCAAGCCATTGCTGCTCGTAATAGGTGCGTATGGCAAGAGGGGATTGCGGGTCAAGCCCGCAATGACGGGTCTTGTCATTGCGGGCTTGACCCGCAATCCCCTGTAAAGCATGCACATTATCCGTTTTTTGAAGTACCGGCAGCTCATTTGCCTCAATCATGGCATTGGTGTAGGCGTACAAAAAGGCACTATCCGTTTTCAGGTGAATTTGCCCGTCTTTGGTCAGAATTTCGCTGTACAACTGCATGAAACGTGTGCCTGTCAGCCGTTTATTAACCTTTTTCATCTGCGGGTCGGGGAAAGTGAGCCATATTTCCGACACTTCGCCCGAGGCAAAAAAACGGTTGATAAGTTCAATATTGGTGCGCAAAAACGCCACATTGGTCAGCCCGTCCGCCAAAGCCGCCTTTGCACCCGACCACATCCGCGCACCCTTGATGTCCACCCCAATAAAATTGCGTTCAGGGAAAAGTTTTGCCAGCCCAATCGTATATTCGCCTTTGCCACAGCCCAATTCCAGCACAACAGGATGGTCGTTTTTGAAATACAACTCATTCCACCGCCCCCGCATCTCATGGTCATTGCAGACTTGCCCCGCAGTCCCCTGCAAGTCCGCAAAAGAACACTGAAACACATTAGGATAACTAAGCATATCAGCAAATTTTCGCAATTTATTTTTCCCCATCGTTTTTTTGCGTGCAAAGGTAGTGATTTTTGAGCAAATTTTTGCAACAAGTAAGAACTTTCCAAAACCGGTTGCTCGGATGCCCATAATATTCGCAAAGTTCCAGCGATTTGTCGCCGGACAATGACCCTAAAATCAGAATTGCTGTGGCTGAATTTGAAATTGGCAAATCCCTATTTAAAGAGCCCATCCCATACGGGGGTAGCTGGTCACCGTAAATATGTACATATTGGGGGTAAACACAATCCATGTATCGAGATGTAACTGTAAGAAACCCCGCGAACATATTTGTGTCGGCAATCAACTGATAATCAGTTGATTTATGAAAAATTTATACCGCCATTTATACCGCCATTTATACCGCCATTTTTATTTTTTCTTTTATGTATCTATCTGATATAACTATGATTAAGCATTTTTTATACCGCCATTTATACTGCCATTTATACCGCCATTTTTATTTTTTATTGCTATCAATAATGTGGTAACCACCTGTTTTGAGAGAACCAACATATTCAACAAAACCTGTTTCTTTGAAATAAAAAATAAAATGGGAAATTTGTTGTTGTTTGTTGTTTTGAAATATCAATTTTGTTCACTACCTTTGCGGTGTTCAAAGTTTGTGAACACGGTAAAATAATGAACAAAATATGGGATTAGAAGAAAATAACACATTAGAAAAGGCTATACAAAGCCTGAATGAGCAAATTAAGCCGGATGAAATAACTTTGGCTTCTCTTGGTGGTGACGGCTGTAGGGAGAGTGTTGTGCGCATTAAGGGCATAGAATTCGTTTGCGAAATCAAAGGAAATATAACCAATGCCAATGCAAACGTGATACTCCATCAATTATTTGAGCAAAAAAGCCAACTGAACAAGCCTCTTTTGCTGGTCGTGAAATACATTTACTCCGGACTGATGGAGGAATTTTCCAATCAAGGTATTAATGTTCTAGATAGTGTTGGCAATTGTGCGATAAGGCATAATAACATCCTTTTAATATTGAAAGGGCAAAAGAATGTTCCCGTAAAGGAAACTCCCGACCGTGCTTTTCAGGAAACAGGCATTAAATTGATTTTTCATTTTCTCTTACATCCGGAAAGTGTAAATCTTCCATACCGTAGTATTCAAGAGCAAACAAATATTTCTCTCGGTACTATAAAAAATGTCATCGAAGAATTGACGGCAAGCCATTTTATTCTAAAAACCGGACAAGGTCGTTTTTTGAAAAATAAGAAAAGACTGTTGGAACGCTGGGTGGTAGCGTATAATCAAACATTAAAACCCAGATTATTACTGAGTCAAATGACGTTTCGCACGAATGAGAAGCGCGATAAATGGTTGGCAATGGTTTTGCCGGAGGGTATGTTTTGGGGTGGCGAGTCCGGTGCCAATATGATAAATAATTTTTTATATCCCGGCACATTTGATATATATTCGGAAGTTCCGGCTAAAATGCTTTTACCGGCAGGTTTTGTTGTTCCCAAAGAAGACGGCGAAATAAAAATATATCAAAAATTTTGGCTTGACCGGCCGGAAAACGGGATAGTTCCCACATTATTGATTTATGCAGATTTAATGGGAAGCGGTAACAGTCGCTGTGTGGAAGCTGCTCAAAAAATTTACGACCATGAGTTTGCAGATTTCGAGTGAAAAAATAGGCAATCCCTTGTTGATTGACCTGTTGAAAAAATTAGTGAATTACTTTGCCGGATTAGATTTGCCTTTCTTTGTCATAGGGGCGACAGCGAGGGATATTATCATGCAACAGATGATTGATACCGCTTCGCAACGAAAGACGCAAGACCTTGATATAGCGATTGCAATTCCAAACTGGGAAAAATTTGAGGAAGTTTCAACAGCACTCTTGGCGGCAGAATTAACAAAATCCGAAAATCAACGTCAGCGCTTCTATCTGGGTGATTATGAATTGGACATTGTTCCTTATGGAGGAGTTGCCAAAGAGGACGACAATATCTATTGGCCGCCCGAAGACGACATTGCCATGTCGGTCAAAGGATTTGATGCCGTTTTGCAGAATGCCATAACTGTAACTATTGACGGAGAGTTTGATATACGGATTGCCTCCCTGCATGGCTTATTTCTGCTAAAATTCAATGCGTGGTTAGACAGGCATTATAAAACGGCTAAAGATGCAGATGATATGTGCTTTATTTTGGAAAATTATTTCGATGCCAATGTTGAGCGCGAGTTCTCGTCCCAAAAGTATAAAGAGGTATATGACCGTGAGGACTTTCACACGTATCTGGTCGGTGGTATATGGCTGGCTTATGATTTACTTCCGTTATTAAATTCAGACCAACTTGTTTACTATGCTAACGCTATCCAACAAGAAATTGATAAAGAAGAATCCGGTCTGCTTATCAATCAAATGTTAGAAAACGGACGGTATTGGTCTTTCGATTTGGCAAAGAAGACTTGGCAAGAAATCGTGAATATCTTTAATGCAGGATTAAACTATAAAGGAAGTGAATGCAGAATTTAGTTCTTCATTTCAGGTGGTTTTGTCAGTGTGCCGCCTTCGTTGTAATGCTGATTGTTGGGCAGTCCTTTCTGCCCTACGCCTTCCTGCATCAGTGCTTTCAACTCATCCAGATGGGATTGGTAGACGCTGCGGGGCTGTATGCCGTGTTGTTTGCACAACGATGCCGCCATGCCAACTACTTCACCCATCATGCCGGTGGTGCGCATCACGCGGACAGTGCCCAATGCGACGTGCGTCACGCTGATGTTGCGACCGGCCATAAACAGATTGTCTATGTTCCGCGAATACAGACAGCGGTAGGGAATAGGGTAGGGGTAAATGTTGATATGCTTGGCAATAGATTTGAACTCGGCACCGGGGAAGTTTTCCGTGTTCTTCGGGTCGGGATAATGCAAGTCTATCGACCAGGTTGTTGAGGCTGTTCCGTCTTCGTGCGCAACATTTTTGCGGAGGTCGTCCTCTTTCATAACGTAATCGCCCATCAGACGGCGCGATTCGCGTTTTCCCGATACATACGCCACCCAACCGAGTTTCAGGTTTCGGAACTGACTGTTTTCTTTCAGGTTGTTTTTCAGATAACTCCAATTGGAATAGACAACCATCAGTCCGTAATCGCGGATACGCTCAAAATCTTTAATCTGGTCAACGTTCATGCCGGTTTCCCATGTCCATTCTCCCATCGTGACTTTTTCGCAACTTTTGTCGTTGAACGTAATGCCGTAGTTGAAAAAAGGGAAGCCTGATGATGAACCGTTATCAACCGAATACCATTGAACGGACGCACCCATGGTCAGTTTATCGGCTTTGTCGGGGGCTGTAGATTCTCCAAATTCGGCTTTTGATTCGCGCCCCATGCGGTAGTCGGCACCTGCCAGATAACCCACCGTGCCATCGCCCGTACAGTCGGCGAAGACCGGCGCGCAGAATCGCTGTTCTGTCCCGTTTTCAATGTGTTTGGCGATGACGGCGCGAATCTTCTGTCCATCCATTTCGACACCTGAAACGTGATAGTTGGCAAACAGCGTGATGTTCTTTTCCTTGGCTACGGCTTCCGCTTTTTGAGCGTCTTCGTAATGAGCGGCCGGTTGCGCGTTTCCGCCACGGGTGGGTCCAAATTCTTTTTGCAGATTACCCAGTTCTTTATAAGGGGCGGCTTCAATTCGTCCGCCCAGATGGACACGTATCTCCGAACTGTTATTTCCGCCCAGCACCGGACGGTCGTTAATCAACGCCACTTTACAACCCAGACGGGCGGCAGATATTGCCGCACAGATGCCTGCAATGCCGCCGCCGACTACGACCAAATCGTAAGTTCCTGCCGTCGGAGGTGTGTCGGGCAGTTGCAGGGCTTTTCGCCGAAAGGCTTCCAATGCTTTCACATCGGAAGGCGGTACTGCTCCCTGTTCGGTTGTGAAATAAATCGCGTCGCAGCGTCCGTTGAAGCCGGTGAGGTCATGCAAAGCCACCGTAGCCTGTTCGTTTTTTATGGAAACTTTCCCCGCTTCCTGCCACATCCATTCGGCACCTTTAACTCCCAGTACGACAGATAGTTGTTTGCCATTGACCGACAGTTTGAATTTACCCGGTCCTTCCGCATTGTGCCAAGGAGAAGTCCAGTTATAGGTGCGCACATATACATAGTATGTACCTGCTTCAGGGAAAATAACCTGCGTCGAAGCCGTTGCTACCGAAATTCCCATGCCGTGCGCCATCAGGTAAGGTGAGCCCATCCGGTCCATAAATTGCTGGTCAACGACCCAGCCGCCTTTCTCAGCAAAACTCTCCGCTTCGATAAAAACATCGGCAGGACGGGCACTACACACCAGAGAAATGGCGGTAAACGCGATTAATAGGGTAATTTTCATTTTTTCATTTTTATTAAATATGTATCACAAAATTTATAGAACTATTTGATTTCCTCATAGTCAATCCCCTGCTGTTCCCAATCTTTCAGAAAATAGTCCAACGCTTTCAGGAAGCGGCTATAATCTTTTTTGTCGGGCGAAGTCCATCCCACTTCGGCGTAAGCTGCGATGCGGGGATAGACCTTCTTGTTCATGTTTTGTTCGTTAGGCACCCATTCCGTCCACATCTGGCAGCTCAAGCCCAGCACTTTCTTTTGTTGCTCTGCCGTCAGACCTTCGGGTACGGGTTGGAAAGAGTGGGCTTTTTGCAAAGTAATATACCGCTCTTCGTGGAAGTCGCGGGAGTAGTCAAGATAGGTCATTCTACTAAATGAGTTGACAATATCGCAACCATCTTGCATGTTTCCCTGAGTGGTGGCAAGATTGTCACAATGGCTGTGCACAATGACATTGGGCGAAAGCGGTTGTTTGAGAATGTGGTCTTCGGGAAGCATCGGACGCCAATAATCAGGAATTACTTTGCCTGTTACCTCGCTCCAACCCATTATACGGCGGTTTTTGGAGGCAAGCCAATCGGCTATCTTGTTCGTAAAACTAACTTGGAGGTCGGCAGGCGACAGGATGTTGTTTTCTTGCATAGATTGCACAATAGAAGGCGTAGTTTTCCAGTATTTAAAATCCACTTCATCGCCGCCTATGTGAATCACATTGCCGGGAAACAAAGCGATTACGTCTTCCAACACGTCTTTGAGGAAGTCTTCTACTGCCGGATTGGTCAAATTCAACGCATCGCCCGACCCTAACCAGGGATAAGAGGCTATGGCTGCATTGGAATGTCCGGGAAATTCTATTTCGGGCACAATGGTAATGTGCCGTGCGGAAGCATAAGCGACAATGTCTCTGATTTCTTCCTGCGTGTAAAAACTCGCGAATGATTTCTTGGGTACAGAGAAATCGCGGGCAGCACCTGTTTTTGTCAGTTCGGGATATTTGGGGATTTCGATACGCCAGCCATGATTATCGACAATATGCCAGTGGAAAACATTCATCTTTAGGCGCGACATATTATCCAGCAATTTCAACACAACCTCTTTTCCGAAAAAATGGCGGGATTCATCGAGCATAAAGGCACGCCAACCCAAGGTAGGGTAATCGGTAATCGTACCACATTGTAGAGACGTGGCGCGCCACGTCTCTACCGTCTGTCCCGATGATGTCCCGAGCAATTGCCGCAAGGTTTGTATCCCATGCAGAATACCGGCAGGCGCATTGGCTTTAACGATGATTCGCTTCCTTTGAATCTCCAACACATATCCTTCCGGATGTTCCGGCAATACCGAGGCATCTAAAACGAGGGTTATGTCGCCCGATTTTTTACCTTTCTGCAAAATAGGGTTGACGCTCGAGACGTGGCGCGCCACGTCTCTACAATATGCGGCTTCACCGGCAAGTTCCGGCGGGAACGCGATAGTCAGTTTATCTTTCAGTTTGAAAGAACCGTTGCTGTATTCCACTTGCTGCGGTGCGGGCAAAACGCTATACTGTGCACTCACACTCAGTGGTGCAAACAACGCGACGGCTGCATATACTACTTTAAAAATCTTTTCTTTTAACATATTGAACTTAATTAATTGCTTTGTAATATCAGTGCAGCCTTTTTCAGCCCTTTGGCTTCTGCCTCGAATTGAATTTTTCCGGGTTGTTCCGCCGATTGCACGATGGCTACCAGCATGCCTTTGAATACGCTCATCGTTGGAAGGTGGAACTGCTCAAGATTGGTGGCATCGCCATTGGCGGCAGCGCGGTAGGTTCCGGCTCCGGCAACCTTGAAACGGATGGCGTTGGCGGCATCGGGGCACAGATTACCGTCCCTGTCAACCACTTTGACCGTGATGAACGATAAATCTTTCCCGTTGGCATCAAGGACGGTCCGGTCGGCGGTCAGTTCCAGATGATGCGGTTTGCCTGCCGTATGCCGTTCGGTTTCGGCTACGGATTTGCCGTTGGCATCGTAAGCAACCACTTTCAGGGTTCCCGGTTCGTATTTCACGTCCGGCCACATCAGGCGGTAACGGCGTTGGCTCAAGAGTTGTTGACGGGCTTCGTCGTTGTTGGTTTTAGCCTCGGTCATGCTTTCGTCTTTCGTTACCCGTCCCTGACTTTTTCCGTTCACAAACAATTCAGCCGAAGGATAATTGGTATAAACGAATACCGGCGTAGTCTCGCCTTCCCTTCCCGTCCATGTCCAGTGCGGGAGGATATGCAAAGTTTCTTCCGTTGGGTTCCAATGACTGCGGTAGAGGTAATAGCGGTCTTTGGGTATTCCCGCCAAATCAATAATTCCAAACATGGAACTGTGGTTTGGCCATCTGTCGCGATAGGGTGTCGGTTCGCCCAGGTAGTCGAAGCCTGCCCATACAAATTCACCGATGCACCATGGATAATCATCGTGCGGTACAAAAATGTCGTCCGGCAAGTACGACCAGCCCATATCTCCCAAATCATAACTCGAACACTGACCGTCGTCGTATTTTTTGTATGCAGTCCTTACAGCGGGAAAATGGTAAACGCCGCGTGAACTGATTGTAGCGGCTGTTTCGCTGCCCAAAACAATCCGTTGCGGCAGTTCTTCGTAGCCCTTTTGATAGAATTGCAGGCGATAGTTGAAACCCGGCACGTCTAAAGTGGATGCCACATGGCTTTTTATAGCCCCTTCCACCTTGTCGAGACCCATCGTACAGGGTCGTGTAGGGTCTTCGCGGTGGCAAATATCCTGCAGGAAACGAGCCAATCTTAGACCTGCGGGCGTATCCTGCTCCGGTATCTCATTGCCGAGGCTCCATATCACTACGGAAGCATTGTTGCGGTAGTTGTGCAACATATTTACCATATCTTTTTCCGCCCAATCCTTGAAATACAGGCTGTATCCGCTTCTGGATTTACCCCGCTCCCATTCGTCAAAAGCTTCTACCATCATCATGAAACCCATTTCGTCACAGAGTGCTACCAGTTCGGGAGCCGGCATATTGTGGGCGGTTCGGATGGCATTACACCCCATGTCTTTGAGAATTGTCAGCTGCCGGCGCAAAGCACTTGTGTTAATTGCCGAACCGAGCGGACCCAAGTCGTGGTGATTGCATACACCCTTGAATTTGATAATATCGCCGTTAAGAAACATCCCCTTGTCAGGAATGATTTCAAGTTTGCGGATACCGAAGCGGGTGGTGTAGGTATCTTTCAGTTTGCCGTCGGCATACAGTTTCGATTCGGCAATATATAAATCAGGCGTGGCGGGCGACCATAAACGGGGCGTTTCTACCACTAAATCCTGTTCAAATGTGCGGTTGTCGTACTTGGTCAATATGGTTTCACTGCGGCTCACCACCTTTTGTTGCCCGTCTTTTATTTCTGTTACCAACGAAAGTTTGGACGGTAAAGCACCCGGATATTCCACCTTTGTTTTCAGTTTCACTTTGGCAAAATCACGTCCCACCACCGGAGTGGTCAATTGCGTACCCCACACGGGAATATGTACGTCTTGCGTGACGACGAGATGTACATTCCGGTAAATGCCTCCCCCCGGATACCAGCCCGAGATTGATTCGACATTTTCCAAACGCACAGCCAGTACATTGTCTTTTTCTTTCAGAAAAGGTGAGATGTCGAAATGGAAACTGTTGTAGCCATAAGGCCAATAGCCCACTTCCTGTCCGTTGAGATATACGCGGGCGTGACTCATGGCTCCATCGAAGAGAATGGAGGCTTTCTTTCCACTACCAAAACCGGGTACTTGAAATTTAACGCGGTACCATCCCACGCCAACAAAAGGAAGTCCGGCGGGTCCGACTTTCTCTCCGGCTTTCTTGTCGAAAGGACCATAAATAGCCCAGTCGTGAGGCACGGTTACGGTTTGCCACTTGTTGTCGTCAAACTCCGGCCGGACAGCCTCCACAGCGTCGGTACGCGAAAATTTCCAATTCTTTTCCAACAGAACTTCCGTCCTCGTTTGAGCCGTCCCAAACAGGGAAACGCCCAGCAACAGCACTAATAATAATTTAATTTTCATATTTTTATCATCCTAATTTTAAATTTATAATTTATAACAAAAAATCAACTAATACGTATGACGCTATAGACTTCTATTTCAAACAAACGTACTCTGTTGTCCGTATAGGCAGGAACATAAAACCTGACCTTATCGGTTGAAATGCTCTCAAACTCCTTATAGTACTCTGCTGCCTCATTGTTATCTTCTGTAACGATGTTCACCCATGCTCCGCCAATATTTGCCTGCAACCGGAACTGTTTTGTATGTTGTACGGCATTGCTGTGGGCTACCCGTTTATTCTTAAACAGAACACTGAAACACATTAGGATAACTGAGCATATCAGCAAATTTCCGCAATTTATTTTTCCCCATCGTCTTTTTTGCGTGCAAAGGTAGTGATTTTTGAGCAAATTTTTGCAACAAGTAAATATGTACACAAATTTCCGATTTATTGCTGTTTCCACCAAGTGATTGCCTCTAAGCGAATCGGCAGGTCTCGCAAAATCCATTGAATGGTGTGATTCATAACTTATTAAAATAGGCTTGAGATTCTTCAAACGTCATGCCATACGTGTCCAAACTTATTTTTTCCGTAATTTCTCTCAATGTCTGCATGATACCGGGAATAATCACCGGTTCAGGCAATTTAGCTGTTGTTTTCATATTTCATCATTACTTTAGGTGACCGTATATCTATTGTGCTGTATCTGAACAGCAAGTTTATTCCATTATAACCCTTTATCTTATCAAAATTTACAATGTGTTTAAAGTTCCAACTCACTAACACATCGGCTTTGCAAAGGGTAGCTATGGCAATATGGCGACAATCATCAAAACTTGTTTGCCCCACCACGTTTGCCTTAATGTACTCGCGAGCTAAATCATCCGACTCAACAGTTGCAAAAACATGTTCTACATAGTCTGATGGAATTGTGTCTAATAAAACTCTAACGTGAGCCGGAGCTTTTACCAATTCTTTTTCAAGCAAATCAGAAACAATAATAACCATCTCGCCCCGTTTCACGCTTTCAAAAAACGGCACGGTGTCGTTGGCAAACTCCGCATCAAAGTATCCGCCCACCACCGAAGTGTCTATGTAAACCCGTTGTTTCATGTGGCAAAGGTACAACATTTTTTTATAAACAAGCATTGTTTGAATTTAGCTTTAGAATGCCTGTATTCCAAAAAGAGCTATTGGCACATTTTCACCGGGGCGGGTTAATTGGACGGTCAAAGCCGATGTCCGTACCGGTTTTTCCAATTGTATCTCATTGCGGGATTGATGGTTGTCTGATACCTCATAAATCGGTTGCCCTGCATCATTCAGGATTTTATACTGCTGAACACAGAAAGGCATTACATTTTCCGGATGTCCCCACAGGCTGGATTCCATTGCATGGTCGAAATCGGAATCGAACCATAAAACAATTTTGCGGATTTCCTGCGCTTGTTTCCATTCGCATTTCACTTGGGCTGTTTGAGCCGTTAAGGGAGCTACCCATGCATTTGCGGTGCCATTGGCAGGACGAAATACGCCGGAATTTAATTGTGACAGTGCAAAACTCTTGATGGCCGGAGTTACTTTCATGGCGAAGTTTTTCCCGCCGGGCCTGCGTTCCGGCACATAAAATGGGACTTCTTCGATACCGTACCCGTCGTTTTGCTTTTGTGTCCATGAGTGAAAAAGAGACAATACTCCAGATAACCGGATATTCGTTTGAGCGATGGAAACCTTCTCATTTTTGTGAAAGATGACCAAACCATATTGCTCCTTTTTCAGCGACTGCTTAAAATCTACTTTCAGAACGGATTCACCTGCGGAAATCGGATATTCTTTTGTTGCCAGACACTCATCCGGCGTATAATTTCCATAGCGTTTGGCGGTAAACAAATCCACCTGCACCGTCGTGTTTTCTTCCGCCTTCACCGGGAAGGTAAATTGCGGTATTTTCCCGGCTGTAAACGGGAGTAATATGGCATTTCCCCTTTTCAATACTCGCCACGTTCCGTCTTCCGGTAATTCGGAAAGTTCAAATGCGCCGTCGGACGTGATTTTTGCAGAAGATATTAAATCCTGTGACGTGAGTTTTAAGCCGGGGATAAACTGACCGCTTTGTATAAGTCGGTTTTGCAGTTCGCCAATATATCCTTTTGCATAAACTTCGCTTGGTTGCAGGTTGTTTTTCAGGCAAATCGCGGCGGCCATGGCAGCTGCCTGAGCGCATAGTGTCCCTGTTGCGATAACTCTGGTAGAGCCAAAAGCAACGTGCGATACGCTCGTTAACCGTCCGCCGATAAACAGATTAGATATGTTGCGACTGTAAATGCAACGGTAGGGGATGGTGTAAACCCCTTTACTGTGATAAGCGACATTACCGGCGTAGGTGCTGTAAACGCCTTTTGCGGGATGAAGGTCAATACTCCATCCTCCATGCGCAATGCCGTCTTCAAAAGGCGTTTGCCCAATGATGTCCTGTTGCTTTAAAATATAGTCCCCTTCAAAGCGGCGACTCTCCCGTTTCCCCGGTACCGTGCCAACCCATTCGAGCGTCAGGTTATCCACATCCTTAAATTTGCCTGAATTTTTAATGTAATCCCAAACCCCGTAAACGACTCGCCACAGTTCCTCTTTGATTTTCTCGGAATCATACACTCTATCCAAGTCATCTCCCCACTCAAGCCACCATAATTGGCAACCACTGGAATCTCTGTGAATATCTTTATAACGCGGTATTTTGGAGGGAATATCTTTCAGCGCAAAGGCAGGTGCCACATATTTCACCGGATGTCCCACATCTTTGCTGTAAAAATACATGGAGTGTCCCAACAATTTCCCGTAATCGTCCGGCAGGATGAATTTCTCACCAAATTCGTCGCCTTTTTCTGCGCCGACCCTGAAAGCCGCACCGGACAGAAAACCGATGATGCCATCGCCCGATGCATCCGGAAAATAAGGAGCACTAAATTCGTAATGCGTTGAGTTCTGGCTGTTGAAGGCAATTATTTTCTTTATTTGTGTCGGACTCTTCATTTCTATTTCATACACCGCCGTATTCAACAAAAGCGTAATATTCGGTTCTGCCCATACTTTTTCCAATAGTAGCGCGTCAAAAAAGATAGTATTTCCTTCTTTATTGCGGTACATGTTTTCAACCATAATTTCATCCAGCACGCCTCCTTCACGCGCCCAGCGATTATTGTTACCCATGTGGCTTGTCGCGCCCAACACCCAAAGGCGGACTTCACTGGAAGCATTTCCGCCCAAAACAGGTCTGTCCTGAATGAGAACGACCTTTAATCCAGCACGGGCAGCCGTGATAGCCGAACAAGTACCGGCCATGCCGCCGCCAACAACTATATAATCGGCATTGCCTTTTAGATGTGGTAACTGCTGAGGAGTCGTTTTGTCCGCTTGCAGACCGAGCTGTGGGGAAGTGGGTTGTGACAACAAGGTGGCAGGGAGCCCTAAACCTGCAACTGCCAGACCGGACGTTTTTATGAAAGACCGGCGACCCAATTGAAAATTAGTTGATTTCATTTCATTTATTTATTTTGCTGTGATTATTGATTGCTTGTTAACGTCACTCCTGCTTTCATCAGCGTCTTTAAATCGCCCAAATGTTCGGTATAAACCTGTCGTGGCATGATTTCATGCTTTTTGCAAACCGATGCCGCCATACCGACAACTTCACCCATCATACCGGTAGTTACTTGCACTCGTATGGTACTAAAAGCCACATGAGTGACACTAATGTTTCGTCCGGCCATGAACAAGTTGTTGATGTTCCGGGAATACAGGCAACGATAGGGAACATGATACGGATAAATAGGCGTTTGCTCGCAATAGCTGAAAAATTCTTCCCCCGGAAAATATTTACTGGCTTTCCAATCGGGATAGTGTAAATCCAATGACCAGGTAGTGGTAAAACTCGCATCATTGTATTTGATTTGAGTTAGTATGTCATTTTGATTTAAAATGACGTCTCCTAATAA
>BNTU01000045.1 GCA_025996835.1 Bacteroidia bacterium | reverse complement strand
CTCATCAGCACCAAGCAGGACTACAGTGCCGGTCCCAAGAGCACCGACCTGCTTGACCCCAATGCCAAGTACAGCGTGGTGCTTACCACCGCGAGTATCAACGGCATCACTGTTGAGAAGGAACTGCACGTCTGTCCCGATTGCGTAAAACTACAGTCGACACCGACTCTGAAAGTCTATCCGAACTCCGCCCCGCTCGGCAGCCCGATAACAATCGAGAGCAGTGCAGTCGATGGCAGCGAAGTACGCCTATATAATATGTCGGGTGTCCCCGTCGGCACGCAGAAACTGTCCGGTGGAACGGCAACCATCACCCCGCAAGCAACCGGCATATATCTGATAAAGGTGGATGGCGCGAGTATTAAGGTGATAGTGGAATAATATTTTAGAGTTTAGTTATTAGAGTTTAGAGTTTAGTTATTAGAGTTATGAGTTATGAGTTATGAGTTATAGAAACAGCCTCATTATTGCTTTGTTAGGTGTGGCAGTAGCGGCAACGGCACAGCCTGTGCAGCACGAATTTTCGTTTGTTGTTGGAGGTGGTTTGTCTTCTTTGAACTACACTCCCACCGCAGGCGATGCTACACTTGGCTTGGGTGGTTTTGCGGGGCTGGGATACACTTTTCGCTTCAGCGAACACTGGGGCATCGGCACGGGCGTGGAAGCCGCGCTGTTCAATGCTCACTACACGCTGGCATCGTTGACAGAAAAGTACTGGAGCAACGACGGCACGGAAGATTTTGAATATAACTACACCACTGACAACTACCGCGACCGGCAGCAGGCTATCCTGCTGAATATCCCGCTGATGCTGCATTTCCAAACGGGCAAATTTTATGCGGCACTGGGCGGCAAAGCCGGCATTCCGCTGAGCGCGAAGTTCAATAACAGCACCAACAAACTGACCGCGTTTGGATATTACCCCTTAGGCGACTGGACTCGGTACGACCCGCTGTTTGATGGCTTCGGCGAGTTCAGCGGTTCGAACAACAAGGGCGATTTGGCATTGAAGACGGCGTTTTTTGCTTCGGCGGAAGTGGGCGTAAGGTGGAGATTGAGCAACACAGTTGCCCTGAGCACCGGTCTGTATGCCGATTACGGCGTTAACAACATCCGCAAACCCACCGCCACCGCACCCCTGATTGACTACAAAGACTTCGATGGCAACAACTACCTGCCCAATTCGATAATGGCATCCACCACCGGCGGCAAACCCCTGGTCGACAAACTGAACCCGCTCGCAGCAGGCATCAAGATAGGGTTGCACTTCGGTGTCCCAACGAACAAAGCAGCGAAAGCACCGCCCGAAAGCAAACCCCAACCCGATATCCGCAGCACGCCTGTCCATCTGCCCGTGGTGGTGGCTCCCCCACCGGCAATGGTTGCGCTCGCCACGCCCGCTCTCAAACCCATGCCAAAGAACATCGAGCGGAAGAAAGAGAAAAAAGTGATACCGCCCAACGTCCCTTATACCAACCACAAAATAAGCGACCATTTCATGTTTGAGCCGGGCAGCTTGCAACTCGACCAAACGTTTGCACAAAATGAAGCCGTATTGGCAAAACTCAAAGAAACCATAGCCACGTTGAACGACGACACCACAGTAGTCATCACCGGCATACAACTCAGCAGCTATTCATCGCCCGACGGACCTTTTGCACTGAACAAGCGTATAGCCGACGACCGAGCGAAAGCTTGGAAGCAATTCCTGACAAGAGAAATGGCAAAATTTGAACTCGGCGACGACATTTTCACCACCAATGCCGTAGGCGAAGATTGGGCAGAACTAACCCGCTTAATAAAAACCGGCAATTGGAAAGACAAGCCCCAAATCCTAAAAATAATAAGCAAAACCACCTCACCGGACGCCCGCGAAGCAGCCCTAATGAAACTGCGAAACGGCATCCCCTTCAAACTCATAAAAGAGGAACTATACCCCCAACTGCGCCGCGTGGAATACACTATCAATTACAAAATGAAAGTGCAGAAAAAGTAAGTCATTTTAAGATTAGAATGGCTTACACCATCCCCTCTATCGCCCAAGTAAAGGCATGCAGCCCTTGCAACTCATAGCCCTTGTCGAGCGCGTGAATGCGCTCCAGCAGGGGTTGCACCTTGCTGTCCTCCACCATGGTGAGGATGGCTCCGTTCATTGTGGGCCAGGCGTGGTCGCCGTAGTGCGGCTCGCCTTTTTCCGAGCCGCGCCCTTGCACTTCGTCCCACATGGTGAAACCACGGAGGCTCATGCGGTCTAATATCGTTATCAGCTCATCCTTGAATGCCTGATTGTATGTTATAAATACTGCTTTCATATTAATTACGAATTAAAAATTACGAATTACGAATTATGCCTTGTCATTAGGGGCTTGCGTGTTTCGTTTGCCACTGTGATTTTTTTTGCATATTTTTTTCTTGCGCGTTTCACGCCGTTGCCGCCGAAGATGGAGTAGAGGGCTGGGACATATACCAGTGTTAGGATTGTTGAGAATGTTAAGCCAAATACTACTACTATGCCCAGCGGTTGCCACATTTCGGAGCCGGAGCCGCGCGGGATTGCCATTGGAATCATGCCTAAGACGGTTGTGGCGGTGGTCATCAGGATGGGGCGCAGACGGCTGCGACCGGCGTCGATGATTGCCTTATCTACCGACATGCCGCGCTCTCGGTTGAGGTTGGCGTAGTCGATGAACACGATACCGTTTTTCACCACGATACCAATCAGCATCACGCAGCCAATCATACCCATCAAACTCATGGATTGTCCGCAAATCATCAAGCCCAAATAAACACCGGCAAACCCGAAGATGATGGACAGGACGATGATGAACGGATAGGAGAGCGACTCAAACTGCGCCGCCATCACGATATAGACGAGGAGCACGCAGAGAACCATCAGAAGTCCCAACGCAGCATTGGATTCCTGCTGGTCAACGATTGAACCACCAATGCCGATGCCGATTTCAGCAGGTATAGTGCCGTCTTTGCGCAGTGCATCAATGATTTTTTCCGCATCCGCCACCACTTCACTCAGAGCGGCCTCAAAGATAGAGCCTTGCACTTTATTGACACGCTGACGGTTTTGGCGGTCTATCTGCGGCAGGGTCGATTTTTCGACCACCGTCCCTAACTCCTTGACACGGATGGCATTGCCTCGTGAATTGTAAATCGTGATGTTTTCAATATCCTCGACAGATTGACGGAAATGTTCTGCGTAGCGCACCACGATGTCATATTCGTCGCCTTCTTCGCGGAATTTGGTGGTGAACGAGCCGTTGATGCGGTTGCGCACATAACTTGCTACTGTTGCGGAGTTTAGCCCGTTTTCTGCCAATTTTTCGCGGTCGAAATCAATTTGAAACTCGGTGCGATAGTCTTGCCGTGTGATGTTCAAGTCCTTCAGCCCGTTCACGTCTGCCAGGCGGAGTTTAAGTTCCTGCGCAATCTTATCCGTCAAAGCCAAATCCTGACCATAAATTTCCACGTCCACCGTGCTGGAACCCATACCCATACCGCCATTACCACCCGGCGAGACGATATATTTATACAATTCGGGCATGTTGGACAAATCCGCGCGCAAGCCCTCCGATATTTCGTAGATGCTGCGTGTGCGTTCTTGCGGTTCGGTCGTGCGCAGGAAGAACGAAATCAGGTTTGTTGCATTGTTTTGCATGGATGCCCACGTGTTGTTTTCGTCCGCTTGCCCCACCGAAAACTGGCGGGTAACCACTTCCGGATATTTTTCATTGATGATGTCGGTTATCTTGATGGCAGCCGCACGAGCCACTTCCATTCGTGTTCCGGTTGGCAAATAAACGTCTAACTCAATCATACTGTTATCAGAAGAGGGCATAAAGTCGGACTCCACAATGTTGCATGCCGGAACCATAATGACAACAACGGAGGTTGCTGCAATAAGGAACGTTGCCCAACGGTTGCGCACACAGGCATTCACCACGCGACCATACCACGCATCCAAGCGGTCGAGCGAGCGACCAATCGGCGCATACAGTCTGTCAAACGTCTTGCCTTGCGTATTTGTCAGTCGCAACACCTGCGAACAAAGCATCGGCGTGAGTGTCATAGCCGCAATCAGCGACACCGTTACCATGATGGTAACCATCCAGCCCAATTCGCCAAACATCACCCCTGCCATACCCGTAGCCAATGTCAAGGGGTAGAACACCGCGATAATCGTCAGCGTGGAGGCGATAACCGCGACACCCACCTCATTGGTGCCGTGAATGGCTGCCTGCTTGGGTGTAGCACCTCTTTCGATGTGCTTGGTAATATTTTCCAACACCACAATCGTGTCGTCCACCACCAAACCAATCGCGATGGTCAAGGACGAGAGCGAAATAATGTTCAAACTGCCGCTTTTCGCCATCAAATAGATGAACGACGCCACCAACGAAACGGGGATGGCAAGCACCACAATCGCTGTGGCACGCCAACGACCCAAGAAGAACATCACAACAAACATCACAAACAGGAGTGCCAAAATAATCGTTTCTGCCAGCGAACTGATACTCCTCTTGATAAAATCGGATGTGTCCATCATCAAGGACAGCTTAACGTCCGGCGGCAATGTCTTTTGCAGTTCGGGCATCAACGCATTCACTTTATTGGCGATGGCAACCGAGTTTGACCCCGATTGCTTTTGCACAACAATCATAGCCCCTTTCACTTCGTTGGTGTAGGATTCCTGAATACGGGTTTGGAGGGCATCTTTTATCGTTGCAACGTCTTTCAGATAGATATTTTGTCCGTTTTGGCTACCCAAAACCAAACTCAACAGGTCGTCGCTTCGTTTCAATTCGCCTTCGATACGGAGCGAATAGGTGTTGGTTCCCACATCGAAACTACCCGCAGGCACGTTCAGGTTTTCCGTATTTATCACGTTGGCAATTTTTTCCACCGTGAGGTTGTACGCCTCCATCTTGTCGGGCGACACTTCCACCTGAATTTGCCGCTGCGGTGCACCGCTGATACTCACCGCACCCACACCCGACACGCGGTTGAGGGGATTGGCGACTTTGTCGTCCAAAATCTTGTACAGCCCGTTCACACTTTCCGTTGCCGTAGCCGTGTACATGACCACAGGCATCATGTCGGTACTGAACTTGAAAATAATCGGGTTGCTCACATCGTCAGGAAGCGAATTTCGCACCATCTCAATCTTATCGCGCACGTCGTTGGTGGCAATGTCGATATTGGTGCCATAATTGAACTCCAACGTCACGAGCGACATATTGTCCACCGACCGCGATGTGATTTTCTTCAAATTTTCGCAACTGTTGAGCGTGTTCTCCATCGGACGGGTCACATTGGTCTCAATATCCGATGAACTGGCACCGGCATAAGCTGTGATAACCGTCAGAGAGTTAGTCTCAATTTCGGGGAACAAATCCACAGGCAAAGTCTGCAAGGAAAACAGCCCCATTATAGCAATGGCAACGAAGACCAGTGCCGTCATAATCGGTTTTTTAACCGCTGAAGAATATAAACTCATAATTTCTTTTAGTTTTGAGTTATGAGTTATGAGTTATGAGTTACAAAATCAGCACCGGGCTAACTCATAACTCATAACTCATAACTCTTAATTGTGAATTATCTCTACGGGCGTGCCTTCGAGGAGGCGCGTTTGCCCTGCTGTTACTACTTCCTGACCGGGTGTGATGCCGGATAGGATTTCATAATTGGTGTCGAGGCGTTGTCCCAATTCCACTTTTTGATAGTGCGCTTTGCCTCCGGCTACGGTATAGACGTATTTGTCGTTCGCGCCGGCCTGCTTTTGAACGGCACCATCGGGGATGACGATGCTTTCTTTGTTGCCGAAGTTCAGCGAGATGCGCGAATACATACCCGGACGCACGCGCGAATTGCTGTTGTGAATCGCCACTTCCACGCCAAACGTGTGTGTAGCGGCATCAATGGTCGGATAAATCACGCTCACCCGTCCCGTAAACTCCTCATCGCCATACACATCCAACTTAATTGATACCGGCATCCCGTGTTTCACTTTGGTGAAATCCGATTCGGACACATTAATAACAGCCTTCAGCGGATTGAGCTGCTGAACGGTCAGGATGGGCGTTTGAGCAAACACATTGCCGTTGTCGTAGTTGCGGGCGGTGATGACGCCTTTGATGGGGCTACGCAGCTGGGTGTTTGTTTCGATGTTGTCAATCGCCGTTACGAGCATGTCAATCTGCGTTTTCAGCTGGTCAACCGTTTGTTGCGCGATGCCACCCACCGCCAACAGTTCGCTGTAGCGGTTGTAATCGCGCTGCAAGTTGGCTAACTGCGTCTTTTGCTGCTGCAAATTAGACGACTCCATCTGCACCAGCAGTTGGTCTTTCGCCACACGGTCGCCCACTTCGACAAAGATTTTTTCGATGCGCCCCGGCGACAGCGGCGTAATTTGGTTGATGACTTCCGCCTGCACGTTGGCGGTGTAAGTCTGAATATCGGCAACCGTTTGCAGTTGCGCGATAGTCGTACTCACTTTCACTGTTTCAGGTGCCTCATCAGCACTTTCTACCTGCTTTTTCTTCCCGCACGATGCGAAAAGTGTCAAACCCACAAGGGCTGCAAGCGACAAATAATGACTTTTTTTCATTGTTATATATGTATTTATTTTTGTTGTTTCCTAAATCGGGCGCAAAGGTACAATAAAACTTTTGAAACTACCAAAGTTTTTTGGTTTTATTTCTGTTAAAAATGCGTAAAATTTTATTTGGGGTTACTATTTTATTGGAATGCTATGACATAGATGTCTGTAAACAATCCATAGACGAGCGGCTCAATGACTTTTGCGTGCAATTTGTCAAGTCCGTTTTGAGAGAATTGATTAGCGATAAATTTTCGGAAGCTAAATGCGAGCAAACGAGGAGAATGTTCCTGCAAACAGGAACAAAGATGCGATGGGTGCAAAATTAACATCACTATATCCGTTATCGGATATATTTATTATGCTTTTTCTCCTTCGCGATTGTGGAATGGAGGGCGTGACCCGGATATACGACTGTTTCGTCGGGCAAAGTCATTAATTTGGTGCGAATGCCGTCCAGCAGTGCTTCTTGACTGCCGCCCCAGAGGTCTGTGCGCCCTATGTCGAAGCGGAAGAGGGTGTCGCCGGTGAATACGCAGGCGGCTTCTTTGCAGTAGAAACACAAGCCTGCGGGCGAATGTCCGGGGGTCAACAGCACTTGCAGTTGCGTGTTGCCAAACCGGACGGTGTCGCCATCGTTGAGGTAGTGGTCGGCGCGGATGCCCTCTTCAAAGTCATCGACCTGTCCAAATGAGATGACTTGTTCGCGTTGCCCGGGCATCAACAAATCTTCCGCTTCGTGATATTGCGGCTTCAGTCCGTAAGTTTCCAGCACAAAGCGGTTGCCTATCGTGTGGTCGAAGTGCAAATGCGTGTTTAGCAACAACTTAGGTTGCAAACCATTGGCATCAATAACCTCTTTTAATGCCTTGCGTTCTGCGTCTGTGGAGGCTCCGCAATCAATAATCGCAGCCTCCTTTGTGTCGTCCCAAAGCAGGTAAGTGTTGACGTGAATGTCGTTAAATTCAAATATTTTAATTTGCATCGTGTTATTTTTTTTTTGTGAAATTTTTCGCGCAAAGGTAATGATAAATATTGTACATCCAAAAAATAACCGTACCTTTGTGAACAATTCGCGTTCTTTTTTGACTTAAAATATGATTATATGAGTTTGAAAACCAAATTATTACTGTTTTTTGCAGTATGTTGCTTGCCAAACGTAAGCAAAGCTGAGAGTGAAACCAATTCCGAGTGGATGCGCTATTTGGAAGAGTTGGCAAACAGCGATGAAGTGACTGATGATGAGGCGATTGCCAACTTGTTCGATGACTTGTCCTATCTCTCGGAGCATCCTTACGACCTGCACACGGTCACGAAAGAAGAACTGGAGCGGTTGCCTTTTCTCACAGCGATGCAAATTGAAAATTTGCTCTATTATGTGTATCGCTACGGTCCGCTGACAAGTATTTACGAACTGAAAAACGTGGAGGATATGGACAGGCAAACCATTGCTTATTTGCTGCCGTTCGTCTATGTGGGAGCCGTGGCAGAGCCGGAAATTCGCCAGCCCAAAACGCTGAAATTTGCCAAGCAGGAATTGCTGCTGCGCTACGACCGCACGCTGCAAGACAAAGCCGGATATGCCGATGTCTCTGATGCCGAACGCACCGCGCACCCCAACAAATACTATCCGGGCGACCCCTATTACCTGAATTTCCGCTACGGCATCAGCCTTGGCGACAAAATGCAGTTCGGACTGAGTGGCGAAAAAGATGCGGGCGAACCATTCCCAACCCGTCAAGGCTTCGATTTCTACAGTTTCAATCTGAATTTCAAGCATTTAGGTGTTTTGGAAGACCTGCATTTCGGCAATTACCGGCTGGGATTCGGGCAGGGTTTGGTGATGAACACCAATTTTTCGATGGGCAAAACCGCTGATGCCGTCAATATGGCTACCCCAACCGGCGGCATCAAACGGCACACTTCCACCGGCGAGAGTTCCTATTTTTCGGGCGTTGCCGGCACGCTGAAATTCAACGACCTGAGAGTTAACTTGTTCTATTCCAAGCGCAACCAGGATGCCAACGCCACCGACAGCACCATTCTGACCATCAAAACGGACGGCTACCACCGCACGTTTGGCGACTTGCAAAAACGCGCCGCCGCCCGCACCGAACTGTTCGGAAGCAATGCCCAATGGCGCAACAAAACCCTCTCGCTGGGCATCACGGCGATTTATTACAACTTTGATGACAAAACCCTCAGCCCCACCGCGCATCCCTACAATGTGTTCACACTGCGGGGCGATGATTATTGGAATGTGGGTGTTAATTACGGCTTTCAGCAGCGCAAATTCCGATTTCAGGGCGAAACGGCGGTGGACAAAGGCGGCAAACCGGCGACTGTCAACCACCTGACCGTGTCGCCCACATCGTTTATGGATTGGGCATTCGCGTTTCGGCATTACGACCGCGCCTACAACGCGCTGTATGGCAAAAGTTTTGGTGAATCAACTGCCGTACAGAACGAAACGGGATTTTATACGGGAGTGAAAATTCAGTTGCCAATCCGCTGTGAATTAGCTGCTTACCATGATTATTTTTCGTTCCCGTGGCTGAAATATCAGGTCAATGTGCCATCGTGGGGGCACGAAAGTTCGGTGCAGTTGAAATACCACACCTCGGACAAGGTGAGTATGTCGTTGCGCTACAAACAGAAAGAGAAAGTCAAGGATATATCGCCCTACACGCAGCAGAATGTGCGTTATCAACTGAATTTCAACCTCAGCGACCGCTGGCATTTCAAGACACAAGCCGATTTCGTGCTTTACGACTTTGAAGCCGCGCAAAATGAAACGCAAAGTCAAACGCACAGTCAAGCCCACAGCATCACCCAATCCGCATCATACATTGGCAGTGCTAACTTACAGATTGACGGCGCGTTAGGCTATTTCAAAACCGATGACTGGAACACGCGCATCAGCATCTACGAGAAAAACATCCTCTACGCATTCAACTTCCCAACCTACTACGGCGAAGGGTTGCGTTATTATATGGTAGCAAAATGGCGCATCACGCCGAGATTGACGTTTTACCTCAAATGTGCCTCCACGCACTATTTCGACCGCACCGTTATCAGTTCGGGCTTGGAAGAAATTCAAGGCAGCGAGAAAACGGACTTCTACGGGCTGCTGAGGTATAATTTTTAGGTGTTCATCCCGCCATCTACCTGAATCACCTGCCCGGTCACATACGCCGAGAGGTCGGATGCCAGATAGAGTGCCGTGTTTGCCACATCTTCGGGCGTGCCACCGCGGCGCAAGGGGATTTGTTTTGCCCATTCGGCGCGCACTTCTTCCGACAAGGCTTCGGTCATCGCCGTTTCGATGAAGCCCGGTGCTATGGCGTTGGCGCGGATGCCTCGCGAGCCTACTTCTTGGGCGATGGACTTCGCCAAACCTATCATGCCGGCTTTGGAGGCGGAGTAGTTGGCTTGTCCGGCATTGCCGTGAACGCCCACTACGGAGCTCATGTTGATGATTGAGCCTGCTTTTTGCTTCATCATCACCGGCACCAGCGCGTGGGTGAAGTTGAACGCCGACTTCAGGTTGACGCCGATGACCATGTCCCACTGCTTTTCGTCCATGCGCATCATCAAGCCGTCGCGCGTGATGCCGGCATTGTTGACGAGGATGTCCACACGTCCAAAATCTTTTACAATCGTGTCCACAATGGCGTGAGTCTCGTCATAATTGGCGGCGTTGGAGGCATAGCCTTTCACTTTGACGCCCAAAGCGGCGATTTCTTTCTCGGTTGCCTTGCCGTTGTCGTCAATCGCCAAATCGGTGAAAGCGATGTTGCAACCTTCCTGTGCAAACTTAATGGCAATAGATTTGCCAATGCCACGGGCGGCTCCCGTGATGATAGCCGTTTTTCCTTCCAATAATTTCATATTCTTCTAAAATTTATATATTATGTGATGTAGGGGTAGAGATTTCCGCCCCTACATTTTTAGTCACAGCAATGTTGCCACCATTTTGCGCACTTCTGCGAGGCGTTTAGAAAATTGTTTATCTTTGCTTGCCATTTGCATATTGTATTTCAGTTGCATACGCATCAGCGCATCGGCAGGCAAGTTCATAGATGCTTCAAACAGCATCGCCGTGTCCACCGTGAGCGGGCGGCGTTCCTTAAGAATATCATTTAAAATGCTGTAAGACAACCCCATTTGTTCGGCAAGTTTCTTTTTTGAAGTGCCGCGATATTCAATTTCATCTGACAATACTTCGCCCGGATGTGTAGGGCGAAATCCAAATCCTAAATTTCCCATAACTTATTTATTTATAATGATTTGAAAGCTCTTCTATGTCACACACTGTTACAACCGTTTCTGAAACAACCTGGCTTGTAGTGAACTCAATTCGATATTGGTTGTTTACCCTGACCGATTCAAGCCCCTCTTTATCACCATGCAATTTCTCATACTGCAAACCATTGTAAACAAACAGACCCTCAACACTTGCCACAGACTCCAAAATATCAATCGTTTTGCGATATTTTTCAGCCACTTGCGGCTGAAAACGATGTTTTTTGTCTGTCGTCTTGCCCGTTTTATACAATTCGCGCAGATACTCTTTTTTGAATCCGATTTCCATGCAGTTTTGTTATTTAGGCTGCAAAGATACAACTTTTTTTTATCTACACTGTGACTTTTATCTATAAAGACACAAAAAAAACACTACCTTTGCCCCAATTTGTACGAAAAAATTAGAAACATAATGAAAACATTTTCTCTAAAATCTGTCTTAAGCAACCTGTACGTGGTTGTTGGACGCTTCCCGATTACGATTTTGCTGCTTTTGGGTTGCGCTGTGTTGAGTTGGCTCGAAATCAACCAGTGGCTATCCGACTATTACATTCCGGCTCAACTCATTTTTTTCTGCTCCATTGGCACCATTGTTGGCATCACGGCTATGCTGGGCGTGGAAAATCTTCGGTTTCAACAGTGGACAAAACATGGGCTGACTTTGGCTTGCGTACTGCTGTGGGGCGTGTATTGCCTCTTTTTGCCGGATGAGAAGCAGATGCACTTCGATTCGGGGCTGCAAATTTTTATTCTCGGGGCGGTGTTTGTTGTGTCGGCATTTTTTATCTCATTTTTGAAAAATAATCAGGATGCCGCGTTTTGGGGCTTTTCACGCGATGCTGCGGCGCAGTTTTGCGAGTCGGCGATATTTGGTGCTATCATCTTTGCCGGGCTGTCGGTGGCGTTGCTGTCCGTTGGCAGTTTGTTTGGCATCGCCGTTCCCGGTCGGTATTATGCGAATTTGGCGGTGTTTTGCTTTGTGCTGTTCGCGCCCGGTTATTTTTTGACAAACATTCCCGACAAAACAAAAAAATACCACGCGGATTTGTCTTTTAGTCAGGCTCTTAAAGTGCTCGGATTATACATTTTACTCCCGATTTTGGGACTGTATATCGCCATTTTATACACTTACCTCATCAAAATTATTGCGGTCTGGGAACTTCCCAACGGCTGGGTGTCCGCTTTGGTGTCGATATTGGCAATCGGCGGGCTGCTGGTCATGCTGATTATGTATCCCGTGTGGCGGCGGCAGGACGACAAAGTGGTCAACTTTTTCTACCGCTATTTCGGACTGTTGATTTTTCCACTGCTCGTTCTGATGACGGTTGGCATTTTTCGCCGCATCGCCGATTACGGCATTTCCATCAACCGTTGCTATATTCTGTTGCTAAATGTCTGGTTTTATGGCATTTTTCTCTATCTGTTTCTGACCAAAACCAAGCATATCAAGTGGATAATCATCTCGCCAACCGTCCTTTTGCTGCTCGTCTCCATTGGTCCGTGGCGCGTTTCAAACATTACTAAGCACATCATTTTCAACGACTTGGAAACAACACTGCAGCAAATGCCGGATTTGAAAAGCGGCAAACTCTCACGAACAACTTCCAAAGCCTACATCAGTCGGTTGGACAAAGCCTCGAAAGCACGCATCCACGACCCGCTTAAATACCTGGCGGATAACTACGGCGTGGCGAGCATACAGCCCTTTTTTGTGGAAAATCTGAATGACGGTTACACCTTTGTCATTCTGAACGATTTGGGTTTGAACTTTAATTCTACAAAAGACATTGATAGTAAACATTTTACAATCACCGTGAGCGACATAGCACCCGGCATAACGGGCTACCGCTACTTTGTGGAACTCCTCTCGGCTGATAATAATGAAAATAAATACATCACGGTCAATGCAACGCCGCACAACCGCGCATTTTCGATTCCAATTCAAAAAAGCGTCCTGAAATTGGTGAAAACACTGCCCCCAAATGCTCAATACAAGCAAGTTCCGTTTTCAACGCAAAACAGGGATATTGTGATTACGGGCAGCAATTACTCCCTGTATATCAAAGACATAGAGGGCAGTTATTACAGCCAAAACGACAGCATCTCCGTTTCCTATTTTCGCGGCTTTTTGTTTTACAAATAATTTTTGCGGAATTTTGTCTGAATCAGGATTTGCAGGATTTTAAGATTAGCAGGATTTTTTTCCATCCTGTAAATCCAAAAATCCAGCAAATCCTGATTCAGACAAAAAAAACACAACTAAACTCTAAACTCTAATAACTAAACTCTAAACTCTAAACCCACCCTATCTCTCTCCCTCATTTTTGCACAAATTAAGAGAATTTGCTTGCTCTCACCAACTTTTGCTGAAAATTAGCTGAACGTTTGTTGATAACTGCTCAATATCTAAATAGAACTTGTTGAAAAGTTGTTGATAAGGCTCAAAAATGCGGGAAAATGTTAAAAAAACATAAATATTAAAGTTTTTTTTGGGTTTTTGCCAATTTTCTATTGTTTTTCAAATAATTATACCTAATTTTGCCGCGTTTTTTAGGCGCACTTTGTGCTTGAACAAATCAATTTGGTGTGTAAATTATGTGTAATGTATAAATATAATGTATAAGTACAGTATGGAAAAGTTGAAAAAGTTTAGAAATTGTGTGACGGTTGCTGCCTTGTTCTTTGGGGCAAGCACGTTTTCTGCGGGGGGGGCTGTCCTTACCATTGACCCAAATACAGGTTCCGGTACTCTAAGTGTTACGGTAACACCTCCCGGTGGTAGTGAAGCTGCTTGGGTTGCAGGTACCAATTATCCTGACTACAGCACGTATAAATTCACTGCTACTCCGGATTTTCATTATACTTTTACAAAGTTTGAAAGCAAGACGACGTCGGGGAGCTGGGGACAGTTATCTACGAGCAACCCCCATAGCGAGACCTATAACGGTCCGAATTTCAACGTAAGAGCTGTATTTACCGCTTTACCCTCATATACTATTACATACTCAAATTCTAGCGAGACAACAGTACCCTCACCCGCTACTGAAACGGTTTATAAAGGAGAAAATGCAGTCGGTTCATCAAGTGGGGCAATTGCTTCTACTGCTCAATGGCGATATACATGGGATGGCTGGTATGACGGAGCTACTAAAGTGTCAAACAGTATGACTTGGGGTCCTTCCAATGTTCAGGCTGCTAAAACTTATACAGCGAAAGCAGCAAAAACTGCCGCCTTGGTTGATATCTATTATAATCCTAATGGTGGTGCAGGTAGCACTATTACCCAAACGGTGACTTATGGCGGGGCTGCTAATGCACCCGCTGCTACAGCATTTTCACGACCCGGTTACACACTAAGTTCATGGAATACAAATGTCGGCGGAGGTGGAACTGCCGTGAATCCCGCTGCTTCGTATACAAATTCCGGTTCAACAACGTTTCATGCTCAATGGACGGGGAATGTCACCGTTGCCCGCTCTGCAGTCCCCGCTGCCGGCGGGTCTGTGTCGGTCGGCACAACCGCAGCCGGCAGTGACATCGCAGCCGCCACTTCGCTCACCCCCGGCTCCACGGTCCATTTGACGGCAACTGAATCTGCGGGCTATAATTTTGTTGGCTGGTCAGGCGGTCCCGTTGATGGTCAAAACGGTCTTAGTGTTTCTTTCGCGATGCCCACTGCCAATGTGTCGGTGACGGCTCTCTTCGCACCCCAAACCTACACTGTCACTTATAATGGTAATAATGCCTCCGGCGGAACTGTTCCTATTCCGGGTGCAAAAACCCATGGTGTGGCATACACCCTTGTCGGGATTGGGCATAATCCGGGCAGCTTATTCAGATTAGGTTACACTTTTAAAGGTTGGAATGAATCCTCGGCTGCTACTGCAAGTGCTACCATTGATGCCGCGACTAATGAGAACAAAACCTTATATGCTGTCTGGGAAGCTACTACAGCCACCACACCCACCACAGTCACTGTTACCTACAAAAGCGGCACCAACACACAAGCATTGAACGAGTCTGAGGCTGTCATCGTAGGCGAAAATGCGCACGGGACCACGGCATACCCCACTGCAGCCACTGCCCAATACACTTATGTATTTGAGGGATGGTATGAAGGCACGAGCACCGCTAAGACGGGGACGACACCACTGTCAGCCAGCCCTACTTGGGGACCGCCCGGCGTGACGACTGACAAATATTATTGGGCTGTTTCAAAAGCGATAACGAACGCAGTTACTGTCTATTTCTCGCCGAATGGTGGGGATGGTAATGTGCAGGCAATATCTGTACCTTATGGCAACAATGTTACAACGCCCGTTGCGGCAGCATTTTCACGCCCCGGCTACACTTTATCCGCTTGGACAACAAATTCTGACGGCACCGGAACATCCGTGGCTCCTGCCGCGGCTTATTCAACAGCGGGCGGTTCAATAACGTTTTATGCCAAATGGACAGGGACTGTTACCGTTGCCGCTTCTGCTGTCCCCACTGCGGGTGGGTCTGTGAAAGTCGGCACCACCGCCGGAGCTGATGACATTACTGCCGAGATAACACCCGGCACTCCGGTTTATATGACGGCAACAGAGACTGCAGGGTATCATTTTGTTAACTGGCAAGGGGGTAACATTGATGGTCAAACCACGCTTTCGACAGTATTCTTAATGCCCGAAGCCAATGTGACACTGAAGGCTAATTTCCTTCCCAACCTCTACACAATCACCTACGATGCTAATGGTGCCGATGGTGGAACAGTTCCTGTTGCGGCTTCAAAATCACATGGTGTAGCATTCACCGCTGTAGCAGCCACCGACAATCCGGGTGGCTTATACAGAGCAGGATTCACTTTTAACGGGTGGAATACATCTTCGTCCGGAACCGCTTCATCCGGTAATTATTCTACAGATGCGCCAACAGTTTTATATGCTGCGTGGGCTGCGGCTTCAGCCACTATATACACGGTTAACTATCAAACCACCTATACAACCGTTGACAACGCTTCCGAAACAGTTTTCCAAGGAGCTAATGCGATGGGAACCACGGCGGCACCTTTAGCTTCGGATGGACAATATACCTATACATGGGATGGTTGGTATTCCGGCACCAATGCGGCTGCGAATACAGGGTCGGCAAATAAACTGTCATCGAACAAGTCTTGGGGACCTCCTAATGTGCAGGCAGACAACACGTATTATTGGGCTGTTGCAAAGCGCGAAGCTACAAAAGTGGATATTTCTTTAGACCCCAATGGTGGTACCGGTAATCGTATTACCAATAGCGTGTCTTATGCTACTGCTTACACATTTCCTTCGGTTAATCCATTTACAAACCCCGGTTACACGTTTGATGGCTGGTATCTTGACCAAGCCGCAACCGGAACCAAGTATAATGCCGGTGATAGTTATACGAACAGTGGTCCTGCCGTTTTTTATGCGAACTGGAAGGCTACTACCACGCTTAATTTTTCTGCCAATCCGGCTGCGGGTGGCTCTATAACGGCTACGGTAGCATCAGTTGCTACAACCTCAGGTAGCGTTGTATCTACCTATAGTCTTGTTGATATGGCGGCTACTGCGAATGCCGGATATGATTTTCTCCAATGGGAAGGCGCACCCATTAACGGAGCCACCTCCACCACGCGTTCTTTCTCAATGCCAATTTCAAATGTGACGTTGAAAGCCAATTTTGCTCTCAAAAACTATGTTATCACTTACCATGCCAATGGTGCGACCGGCGGTAGCGTGCCTGCAAGCGGGTTAAAGACACACGATGTTGACTACTCAACAGTTGCAGACACCCACAATCCGGGGGTCTTATACAAAACCGGTTACACCTTTAAAGGGTGGAATATAAGCGCATCGGCTACTGCAAGTGCTAACATTGCTGCCGCAACTAATGCGTCAACAACCTTATATGCTGTCTGGGTGGCTGATGAATACACAATCACTTACAATAAAGGCACCGGTGCCGGCGGAACGGCTCCTGCGGCAGTTACGAACAAGCTTTATGCAGAAGAAATTACATTGCCCGATGGCACAGGGATGACTGCGCCTACCGGAAAGGTGTTTGACGGTTGGACCACTGTTGACGGTGGCGAGTTAGTTTATGCTGCGAATGGTGCATATAGAGTAACCGGTGCTGTCACTTTGTATGCTTGCTGGAAAACGCTGACATTCCTTGTTAAGTATCAGGGTAGTCCTGATGCCTACTCAGATGGAACGCTATCCACTTCCTATCGAGTGTCTTATGGCAGTTCTGCTCCATCCTCCCCGGCGGTGGTGGTGCCGAACAATACGGATTATTATACATACGAGCTGAAAGGCTGGTTTACGACCAAGACCGGCGGAACGGCACTGGGAAGTTCTGCAACCACAGGAACTTATCAGCCTACTAATATAACGAAAGATACCACTTTCTATGCACAAGTAACACGAACGGCTATCACTCACACGATAACATATAACAAAGGTAAAGCCGGAGCCACCAATGTGACTGCCGGAACTATTGTGGCTGCGGCAACCGGCAAAACTTTTGGCACATCTTACGAATTGCCGACTTCACCGGGAACAGATGTTGCTTTTGACGGTTATGAGTTTGACGGTTGGTCGCTTTCTAATGGTGGTAATAAGGATTATGATAAGGGTGCATATTATTATGTGACCGGTGCTATAACATTGTATGCCCATTGGAGGGTTAAAACCAGCACGGTCACCTATCGGGGAACCTCTGCCTTTTATACGGATTTGATGAACCCTGTGTCCTACAATGTGGAATATGGCACTGTGGCTCCCACTTCTCCGATGCCCGAATGGTCCCCCGATAACATCCAATATACCTACGTTTTTGATGGTTGGTACCCTGCTGCCACAGGCGGTACACTTATCACAGCGGATCTTAATTTTGCGCCCAATAACATTATGTGCGATACCACTTTCTATGCACGAGTAACTCGAACAGCCCGTACCTACACCATTAGTTACCATGCTAATGATGGCACAGGAGCTCTTCCTACGGAACAGACCGGTAACTATGATGTTGTTCTCACTTTAAGAGCCGGCACAGGGGGCAGTGCTAACGGTGCTTTAACTCGAAACGGTTACACTTTGGACGGATGGGCAACCACGCCTGACGGTCCTAAGAATTATAATTTGAGTGATAACACGTATCGAATAAAAGGGAATGCCACTTTGTATGCGCATTGGGTGCCGAAAGAATATACTATCAAGTATGTAGCACGTAGCGATAAATTTACAACGGGGGTAACTGTTGCCCAGGAAAATGTGTTCTATGGCAGTCTGCCGCAACTCGGCTCTAAGGCAACCGTGCAGACGGATGATAACCAATACGTTTACACTTGGGATGGCTGGTATTTGGACGGCAATATGGTTTCTCATAACAACCCGTTTTATCCGAGCACCATTGTTACTAAAGATACGACTTATGAGGCATGGGCAACACGTGCGCTGCAGACTTTTGTTATCTCTTACAATGCCAATGGTGCCACTTCGGGAACAGTGCCTGACCCCCAATTGAAAACTTATGGCGTAGCATTTACTGCCACAGGAGCGGATGTCAATCCGGGCGGCTTAGCCAAAACGGGTTACGTTTTTGTAGGGTGGGACACTTTACAAACCGCAATAGCGGCGCATAACATACCTGCCAATGTCAACAGACCCAAAACTTTATACGCTGTGTGGTTAGGTACTGTGAATATCACTCAAAATCCGGTGGATGCCGGCAGTACGGTGAGTGCCGGAAGAACTAACGCCGGCACAGGGATAGCGTTAGCTTCCGATACGGTTTCTGCCGGAAGAAAGGTGTGGCTTAAAGCAACTATACCTACAGGGCGCCTTTTCGACAGGTGGGAATCAACCAGCGGCATCACGATAACTAATCCAACTGTAGCCGGAGCCGGAGCCTCAGGTGCTTACTTTACAATGCCCACTAATCCGGTGGTGGTGTCGGCGAGGTTTACGCGAGATACATTAGATATTTCCTATCGGGTGGCGACAGCCAGCACAGGCTTTGTCACATTATCATCTCTGGAAAGTCCGAATGTGTTGTATGGCGATAATGCGGCTTCGAGCACCGCAACGCTGGCAACGCCTACTGCCCAATATTCTTATCACTTTGACGGCTGGTTTGCGGCGGAAACAGGTGGTACGGCACTATCGACCGATTTGACTTGGGGTCCAACTGACGTTCAGGCTCCTAAAACCTATTATGCCAGAGCAACGCGGGATACCACTCAAGTGACCATCTCTTTTAATGGTAACACACATGATGCCGGGGATCCTCCTAACAATGTTCTAATTTATTATGGTGGAAAGATAACTAATCCGGGTGGAAACTCATTGATGAAAATAGGGCATGAACGAAAAGGCTGGTCGCTTACATCCGGTAGCAGTGACAGTATTGTTTATACAACTCAAACGTTTACCGAGTCCACTCCATTGTATGCTATTTGGAAGCCGCTGACTTACACTGTCAAGTATCATGGGAATGGCAATAACGGTGGCACAGTACCCGCTAATGTCACAAAAACGTACGGTGTGGCTCTCACTTTGAGTGCTACCCCATTAACAAAAACGGATGGTTCCATTCATGATGGCTGGGCAGAGACGCGAACAGGTGCTCGCGTGTATGAACTTGGCGGCACCTACACCAATAACACCGGCGACTCGCTGTTTGCACATTGGACGCCGCCAAACCGGATTGTACACTACAGTGCTAATGGTGGCTCCGGCGCACCGGCAGATTCTGTCAAACCAATAGGGCAGACTATCAAATTACCGCTCGTAGGCAGTTTGGCAAAAGCCGGTTTCGACTGCGACGGTTGGGCTACTACTCCCTCCGGAGTTAAAGTGTATGACCTCGGACAGGAGAACTATCAGGTGGACTATACGCATACTTTGTATGCCCATTGGGTGCCTAAGACTTACGAAGCCAACGTAGATGCAGGTACGGGAAAGGGGAGTGCTGCGCCAACTATTGCCGGTCTTACCTCTACACGGCAAACAGAAGGCTCAACTGCCCTATTGGTGCATCCTGACCCTGCGCCCGGATTTGAATTTGTGAACTGGACTATCAGCCCAACCACCTATGGCGGCAGTGTGTCTAATAGCGGCACCGGAGACACCTATACTTTTGGAAAAGTCGATGTTGTGCTCACGGCAAACTATAAACCCATCCGGTACACGATTACCATAGAAGAACAACCGTCCACCGGTGCCACTACCGGCACTGACCTGTATATTGGCTCCGCAGGCACGACTTCCATGACAGGACCAAAGGACACCACGGTTACTATATCGCGTAAAGTCCCTGCAACCGGGTATGAATTTGTCGAGTGGATACTGCCGCCGAGTGCAAGTTTTGTAAGTGCAAGTGAAACCGGTAGCAGTTCAACAGCCGGTACTGCCACATTCAAATTTGGCGCAGAAAGTGGTAAAATAATTGCCGTCTATAGGCAAATGAGTCTAATCACGCCTGCCAGAACCCCGGTGAAAGCAACAGCAACGCCTCCGACTATAAATCCGAACTACGGTGCTCCTGATGATGCTGCTACTTTGGGTTTGCCGACACCTAACGCAGGCTATGTATTTGACCATTGGGCTACCCCGGCAGCGAATGTTGGTACGATTTCAGGCAGTTTCTTTACGTTTGGTACAGTGGCTACAGGAACGATAACCGCTCATTACAACATCCATTATACCGTAGTAGCCAATACAGGCGGGAGTATTGATGCTGCTGCCGCTACGCAGACCAACTATTATGCGCAGAATACTGTTATTTCAATGAGTGCAACTGCGGATGTCGGCTATCGTTTTAAGAATTGGACAAAGAAAGTGGGAACTGCTGCGGCAACAACACTCAACACTAACCCCATGACATTCCCGATGCCGGATGATACGGTGCGGGTGGAAGCCAACTTCCAGCAGACTTGGACTTTCTCCCGAGATGCAAATGCAGGTGGCACTATTGTTGCCACGGGGAGTACGGCTAACGACACGTATGACGATAATACACTCATAACGGTGAAAGCAGAAGCCTCTGCCGGGTATAAGTTCAATAATTGGACAAATGCCGCAGGTGCTGTTGTGTCTTCTGATGCCACATACACTTTCAATCTCATCGAAAACACCGT
>BNTU01000044.1 GCA_025996835.1 Bacteroidia bacterium | reverse complement strand
AAAAATTCTTCATCACTGAATGGTGTTTTAACATGACTTTTGACATACTCAAATGCCTGTTTGTCTTTAGGATGTACTCCTTCATTAATTAGCGTCTTGTTGAGCAACGCGTTCAAATAAACTTTATTTACAGAAATTTGGAAGCAACCGAGCAATTTATCCCTCAACACAGAGTTGATGCAATTGCAGATGCTTTGTATGAATATGCGTTTGAAAACGATATTTTGCTGCCTGTAAATGAACAGACATTTGAATGTTATCATAAATTGGAAAAATTGGAGCCGATAGAAGATTGTCCATTTTAGCCGCAATTTTGTAACTTTGCGGCATGAAATTAAAAACATAAAAAGCAGTAGACGATGGAAAAAGATGAATTGAATGCGTTGCTTGACAAGACGCGAAAAGAAGAATTAGAGGCGGGGGAACGAATGTCGCAGCGACCCTTCTCTGCAGAGCAATTGCGGGAACAGGTGGACTGGAACAACCGGGCGATGGGGATAAGAACCGGTTGAGTTGCCGGTCGAGGAATTGGAATTTGTGTATTGAAAAAAAATGTACCTTTGTCGCATAAATTTTAAATTAAATGAAAATGGAACAACAAAATGGCGTTATTTTAATAAATAACTTGTTTACAGGAGAATATATTTCTGAAGATTCAGGAAATATTGGTCATGAGATTATCAACTTGTATAAAAGCGACAATGGAAATTTTTACATTTATGCAAATCCTTATGGCAATGTTGATAGTAAGTGGGATAATAGAATCAAACACATAATATTTGTTCGTTCCATTAGTGGTAATAAAGCACAAGTTATTGCGAAAGCAATGGATGTAAAGCAGATACTCACAAACGCTCAACATGCAAATAAAGCCGCCACACAAGATACTCAAAATAAGGAAAAACAAAAAGCAGCGGAACAACAAGAATATATTACAGCAAACAATATTAAATATGGCGGAGTTTCTATTGAAAAAATTTTTTCAGAAAACATTAGCGATATAAACATATCTTATTTTGTGACATTTTTGGCACAAAGTGTAAGTAGAGTAAAACAAGATAAAGAGATTTACTTATCAACGGATATTAATGATAAAGAAAATTGCATTCATCTTGAGAAAGGTACAAGAATAACGAACGAACAACTAAAACGATATGTGCAAGTAGGTGAAGCAGACTACAAAAGATTAAATGACTTAATAAATGATGAATCCTATTGGGAAGATATTCCAAATAACAATATCGTAAATAAAATAAAATTGGAACAACAAGAAAACCCATCTCTATTAAAGATTATCAAAAAACAAAATGATGAAATCGTTGTTTCAAATCTTATTGCATATTTTTTAGAAAATGATTTATCTCTTTGGGAAAAAATTGCCACAGAAGTTTTAAAAATTCCTATTATTGATGGCAAAAAGCCGAAAATTACAAGAGAAACCAAAAATAATATTGATTTATTTATTGAATATGGCACCGAAATAATTATAATAGAAAACAAAATCAAATCAAGGATTAACGGAATCAAGGAAAATGGAGAAAGCCAACTTAGCAAATATTACAAATATGGGGAAGAATATGCTGCTAAGAAGGGCGGGCTAAATACTCATTATTATTTGTTAAGACCGGATTACAACACTGAAAACATTGAAGACTTGGCAAATAACGATGACTATACTCAAATTAGGTATAGTCAGATTTTGAAAGTTGTTGAAAAACACAATAGCAAATGGGAGTATTATGATGAACTCAAAAACGTTGTAAAGAAACATTCAAGTGAGTTTGATAATGAACTCTACGAAATACTTGAAACAAAATTCGTAAATAGGATAAAGTCGGAGCAAAAAAAAAAATGATTATCCGCAATCATACCACTAAATAGCCTAAGTTCCGGATAAGGTTTGCCCGTTAGGGCATTCATATCAATAGAAAAAAACGTATTTGTCAAAACCCCATAGCCCGTAGGGCTTTCACCGTGAATGCCCTACGGGCAATAATGGGTGGGTGGGGCGGTTTTTCTATTGATATGAAAGCCCTACGGGCTAACCTTATCCGGAACTTAGGCTATTTAGTGGTATGATTGCGGATAATCATTAAAAAAAACATCTGACAGCATGATTTTTTTCACTTCCGACAGATTTTGACGGAAACAATGTTGTATCTTTGTTCCATCAAATAAAAAAATGAACAAATATCCTAAACTTATTGATATTTTTTGTAATTTTACATGCGAATTCGACCGACGGCGAAGTCCTGTCCGTCACAATGGAGGTAGCGCCCACCGGAAACGGTGGAAGTAGACGAGGGGGGAAAACCTATTTGGCCCCAACTCTGCGCAGGGACACCGGAAACTCCGGCCGATTTCGCGAAGGAGGAATTTATTTCCTCCTTTTTTTATCAACGAAAATAGCCACCTCGTATGCCCGAATAGCGAATGGTGTAAAAAATATCCGATTTATTAGAAATAATTTTCACTTCCGACAAGTTTTGACGGAAACAATGTTGTATCTTTGTAGTCTGAAACTTAATACATTTACAAAAAATATTGATAACAGATGAAACAAAGTAAAAAACAACAGGAACTGGAAGAGCGTTATCGCAAACTCGACAAAGAGCACAAGAGGCTTATGCACTTAAGGGGGTATTTACTGGGGGGAGAAGAAATACCAATAGAGGATGTTTGTGAACCTGAAGAAGTGCAGGAAATAAGAGATATACAAGCGAAACGATTCAAGGAAAACAAAGATAAGTACGGCACAGCAACTGCACGGATAGATGAAAACATAGAAAAATATCTATCTGAACATCCCAAAATAAGTGAGGCGGAAATTATTTGGTTAGAAAAGAAGAATGCTCAATACAAGTATGAAATACTCAGCTGGTATCAGACCCCATCGCTTCAAAATGAGCAATTAATACTACTTCAAAAATTGATGGGTGTTGATGATGAATACAGTATAGTGAGCGATTTCGGAGAAGTATCGCTACCTCCCGACATCGATCCGGAAGAATTAAATCAGCTTTATGCTAAATATGCTGAAAATGTCGAAAAATACGGTAGTTGGGAAATTTATATGAAACAACGTACAAACTGGAAAAGTGACTATGTGCTTAAAAGTCTGAGAAACCTAAAAATAAAGGCAAAATTAACGGCTTTTGTTGAGCCAAATACCTATGAACAGCAACTCATTAATTTGGTGATACAGTTGGATAAAATCTGCAAAGAACACATTAAAGAAACATTCCTGCATCAACCATGGTCTGAAAAATTTGATAAAGGAAGTCAAAGTGGCGACTATAATATTGATATTTTATGCGAATTGTGGAATAAAATACAAGATGTGGGAGAACAATTGATTACAAGAAATGATTTAAAGAACTACAGCGACAACCCCTTTAACAGATGTGCAAACACAATTAAGAATGAAAAAACCGTGAATAAAGACCCTGAATTAGAATTGCTTTTGACAGGATTCGCAAATTTAAATCTTGCGCTTGAAAAACCAAAAGGTAGAAAAAAAGCAAAAGGTAGAAGATATATCGGAGGCGAATTTGAGTTGCGCGCGTTGTATGCAGACTACATTCTAAAGAAATTGGGGCTTCCTGCAACCATGGCTAATTCAAAACTCGTCTATTTTGACACACTCCCCCCAACGGATGCTGATATTGAAACAAAAATAGACCAACTCAAATTGAGGGCAACTGAATATCTTTCGAGCGATGCAAAAACGGAAATTCAAATTTTAAAGGAAGCGCAAGATTTGAATGAGGAGGCTTATGACGTTTTGAAAAAACTCAAAATCCCTACACATGTTTACACTACTTTTATTTATGATGAGATATTACTAAAAAACCAAGATTCTCTTGAAAATATCTTGGCTGAATTGAGATTAGTTAACACATGTCAAACTATTCTTGATGCTGTAGGACGAATTGGTGTTCTATGCGAATTTAATAAATACAATTTGAATAACACAGAAATAGCGGCGGTTATACATTACTACACTAAAGAAATTGAAATATATTCGTTAAAATATCTTCCACAATATTTAAAATATTTATGTTTAAAAACAACAACGGCAACAACAAACTAAAAATAGCCTTCGATTTCGACGACACGCTCACTGACCCGCTATTTTTTGAATTGGCTGGACGGCTTATCTCGCGTGGTCACGATGTGTGGATAATGACCGCGAGAAGCAGTTATGAGCAATATCTGGCGGCGTGGATGATGCCGAATGGCATTGCAATCCGATTTGCGAAGCGGGAGGCATCGCGATACATATTTGATTTTTTTGTCAGAAAAAGTGTATTTTTGCAGCAAGCCCGGATAGCGAAGGGTGTGAAAAATATCCGGGTTGTTAGAAATAATTTTCACTTCCGACAGATTTTGACGGAAGTGGTGTTGTAACTTTGCAGTCAATTAAAAAACAAAGAAAAATGGATACAATTAAATTCAAGTTGTTTGAAGACCCTATCGGTGGAATTCATGCTGACATTTTAGTTAATGGAACAAGTCTGCCTACAATGATTGCAGAGCAAGAAAAAATTTTGTATGAACACAAAATTATGGATGAGTTTTCGGGAAAGTATGCCGGGCTTCCTCCCGACGATTTATTAGAGCAATTGCTAAGTTCCGACACTCCTGCCATTTTAGGAGATACCGATTGGGCAGAATACGGTTATAAACTAATCTGGATTAACACTTATTCAACAGACAACAGCATTGTTTGGGACGACTTTAGTAATCCAAGAAGAGTATTAAATGTTGAGGAAAGAAAGAGAGCATTTGACCTTGGCAATCCGCTCGACCCTATCTCAAGAATCGGGTTAGACTTTCCGTCTTTACGCTTTGAATTTGACAAAGAACAATACGATGCAGAAATAAAGAAGCTAATAAACAATACTTTAAGGGTAGGAAAAACAGATGGCTTCATGAGTACTTTTGCAAAAGATATGGATAATGTTAATGATAACACAGTTATTGATAACACATTTATGATGAATAGAAGTACTCAATTAAAGTTACTTTTGACGGGACTTGCAAATTTAAGTCTTGCGGTTGAAAAAACAGAAGACGGAAATATCGAAAGCGGAAGCGCAGAACTTTCTGAGTTAGTTATGGCTATCGAAGAACATATTTTAAATAAATTGAGGCTTCCTGCAGCTCCGGAAATTTCAAAATTAATACATTTTGATGCGCTCCCAACAGATGCAGAGATTGTTGCAAGAATGAGAGAACTCTATGGGTGGCAATTCGGTATCTACCTATATGGTAATGAGTATTTGACGGATATGGAGATGGAGATGGATATGGAGACACCTCCTGCCTGCTCGACGGAGCCATCGGCAATGCCTGAAACTTAATACATTTACAAATTAGGCTGCAAGGTTATGTAGTTGAATCAGGAACAAAAAATTAAAAACAATAGTTATATGAGTAAAGAATATTTTGGTATTAAGATGTACAAGGATGGGGCAGAATATTTGCCGGTCCCCGTCAAAGAATTAGAGGCGTTGGGGCTGTCTTCGGATGAAATAGGGGCGGTCATAAGGACTCGTTCGGAGGCTTGTTACACGGAGGATTACAAGACTTATCGGGACCATTGTTGCGGAGAGGGAATTGGAATTGATGTCGATTAAAAATTAAAATGCTGATGTTTAAAGACAACCTTGGCAACTACAAACTAAAAATAGCCTTCGATTTCGACGACACGCTCACTGACCCGCTATTTTTTGAATTGGCTGGGCGGCTTATCTCGCGTGGTCACGATGTGTGGATAATGACCGCGAGAAGCAGTTATGAGCAATATCTGGAGGCGTGTCAGAAATTCAATATCCCGCCGAAGCCTGAATCAGAGCGGAATGTGGACTTACTCGAAATGGCGAAAAAGTTAGCAATAGAAGACAAAATCATCTACACCGCCTGCGAAGATAAAAAAGACTTCTTCTTTGCGCACGGCTTCGATATTTTGTTTGACGATGATGCCGAATGGCATTGCAATCCGATTTGCGAAGCGGGAGGCATCGCGATACATATTTGATTTTTTTGTCAGAAAAAAGTGTAACTTTGCCGCAGGATATTGAAATAAGGAATGTACAACAACAAGAAAATAAGAGTTTTTGCGCTACTCATTGAACTGTTGCAACGCAAAAAAACCGTTGATTTTAAGACGATTAAAAAGCATTTGAGCACGCACGACATTGATGCGAGCGACCGCACCATTGAGCGGTATATTGCCGATTTGCGCACCGATTTTGGGCTTTTGATTGATTGCGACCGACGGACAAACCTTTATTCAATCGCCGAGAGCACGGAATTGAACAGTTTGCTGCATTTTATACACCTGTTTAACTCCTCCGAATTGATTTTTAATGCGCTGCAACACAAAGACAAAACGTTGTCGTGCTTGGCTTTTGAAGCGACCGGCGACTATGTGGGCAGTTCCAATTTGGAGCCGATTTATTCCGCGATTGTGCAGTCCAAAATCATCACGTTTGACCACGAAAACTATGAGAAAAACACCGTTTCGCGGCGCACCTTAATGCCCTATTTGTTGAAGGAATACAACTCTAAATGGTATGTCGTGGGCACAATTGCCGGTTCAGAGCAGGTGCGGATATTTGGTTTAGACCGCATCCGCCGCCTCGAAATCAGCGACCAAACGTTTGAAAAAACCGAACAAAAGCGCATCTCTGAAGTGTTTGATTACACCCTCGGCTTAGTCTTCGACGTGGACAAACCCACCACCGTAGTGCTGTCGGCAACCCCGTTTCAAGCCAAATATTTCAAAAACGCGCCCCTGCACGCCACACAGCAACTCGTGTCGGAGGACGAAAAAGAGGTGATTTTCAAATATTGGTTAGTCCCCAACCGCGAACTGCAACGCCTGATTTTGGGCTACAGTTCACAAGTGAAGGTGCTTGAGCCGGAATGGTTTGCGAAGCAAATTAAGGGGCAGATTGGCGAAATGGCGGCGTTGTATAAAAAATCACTATCAAACGGCTAATTTTTCAAAAAACATCATTTTTCAAAAAAAATGCTTACCTTTGCAGCGCAAAATCAGCAGGTTGACTGCTAATTATAGCAAAAAATGAGACTATACAAAGGCTTCATATTGATTTCTTTCGCGATTGTGGCGTGTACTGCCGCATTCGCCATACCCGCTGTACCTTGGAAAATTGATAAACAATTAGCCAACGGGGAGGTTGTTTCTTATTACCTCCGGGGCAACGAGAAAGTGCATTGGATGGAGTCGCCCGATGGCTACACCTTATTATATGACGACCGGCAGGAGATTGTATATGCCGAGCAGGACAGTTATGGCGACATGGTGCCATCGCAGGTTAGATACACGGCAACTACATTGCGTGCTGCCGATGCCGCACCATTTCCCAAAGGGTTGCGTTATAGCCCCACACAGGTAGAAGCCTTGCTGAAAATTTGGGAAATGGGCAATGAGGAGGCAATTCATTCATTGCGAGCCTCCGCGCAAAAAGCCCCTGTAACGGGCAGCAAAAAGGCTCTCTGCTTGCTGGTTGGTTTTCCCGACCGCCCGTTTAAAAAGACTAAAGCCGATTTTGAACAACTGCTCAACCAGGAGGGTTATCGGGTGGGGTCTGCTCGCGGCAGTGTCAAAGACTTCTATCGGGAAAATTCGTATGGAAAAATGGATTTGACCGTTACGGTTGCCGGACCTTACACCGCAGGCAATCCCGCTGCCTATTATGCGAAAGACAACAATAAATATACTCCCGCATTAGCCGAGGAAGTGGCGAGAAAAGCGAATAATGACATCAATTTCAAGGATTTTGCGGAAAGTGGCGAGTTGGCAACATTTCACATTATTTTTGCGGGTTACGGTGCAGAACAGGGTTCGCCGACAGATAAATATATCTGGTCGCATAAATATCAATTGAACAACTCAATCATGTTGGATAATGTGAAAATATCGGTTTATTCCTGCACGTCCGAATTGCGGGGTACGAGTGGCACACTGATTTCGTCTATCGGCTCTATTTGTCACGAATTGTGCCACGTGTTTGGTTCGCCGGACTATTATGATTCCAATGGAGCCACCGGCGGCGAGTACAGAGGAGCCGGCGTGTGGGATTTGATGGCGAGTGGCAGTTGGAACAACAACGGCGACTCACCGGCTCATATCAATATGTTTCAAAAGATTGTATTTGGCTGGGTAAATCCGTCTGAACTAACTACCTATCAACAAATTAACAATATGCCCAATTCGGCTGAAAATGACTGTGCATACACCTACAAAGCCCATACGAATGGCGAAATGTATGTGCTGGAAAATCGGCAGAAAAAGGGCTTTGATGCCGCTTTGCCCGGACATGGCTTGCTGATTTGGCACGTTCACAGAGACGCTTTGAGTGGTGCAATTGGAGCCAATCTGCAAAATGCAACAGCCCCTCAACAGCTTTATCCGGTGGTGGCGTCATCATCTGTGGCTGTGCCCAACACTACACCCGCGTCTTATGGCGACATCAATTCGGCGGGAGCACCTTTCCCCGGCACTTCGGGTAACACAAATTTTACAAGTTGGAGCACCCCCAGAGCATTCAGTTGGACAGGAATGGCTGACATTAACAAACCGATTACAGCGATAGAAGAGTCTGCCGATGGAAAAATTTCGTTCGTTTTTATGGACCAGTGGGCGAACAATCCGGATGAAAAATTGAAAGTAACCGGTTTAGGAAGCAATATTCAGGTGAAATGGGATGTTCCATCCGCATTCTCTGCCAACGAACTGGCTCATGCCAGCAGTATTGCTGCCGCCAATGCGATGCCGGGCAGGGCTGATGGCGGTTTCGCCGTGCGATTTGCTCCGAGCGATTTGACAAATTATCCGGGGTTTCAATTATCTGCCATCAGTTATGGCGTATTAAACGCATCCGGTGTCAATCTGATTTACAGCGGCAAAACAACGATGACCTACTCTGTTTGTGTCTGGCAAGGTCGGTCGGGAAATGCGCCTGAAACATTAGTGCGCGAACAAGCCGTGCCGGATGCTGAGGCAAATTTCAGCGCAGGATGGCACACCATAGAGCTTGCGGAGCCTGTTTTGCTTGATACGTCCAAAGATTTGTGGTTTGGCATTCGCTTGACGAAAAAACAACCGGCTCCTAACATCGACATTCATGCCTTGGCGCGCGATGCGGGTCCATGCGTAGCCGATAAAGGAAATTGGGCGTTTCTGAGCAACACATGGTCAACGGTCAACAATGTTAATGCCAATTGGGCACTCAAAGCCACTGTGAAGCCAACCGGCACCTTGCAGACGTACACCCTTGCGCGAAATGGTACTGAATTGGCTGTTTTGCAGAAAAATAAGACCGAGTATTTAGACACAAACGTGCCACCGGGCGTTTATGAATACAGTCTGGTTGCCAACTACTCCACATTCAATGCCGGGGCACTTTATGGGCATATAGCCTTTGGTGTCACCGGCGTGAGTGGCATCGTGGCGGAAGACGATATTATTCAAAAAGTGGCGGTTTACAGCCTGTCGGGCACGTTGTTGTATAGAAACAATGCCGTGAATGCGCGTTGGCAAATCGTTCGCGAAACTCTCCCTCAGGGTGCTTGCATCGTACAAATAACAACACAGCAAGGAGTTACGAAATCAATAAAATATATACATTAAACACAATGAAGTTTATTAAAACAACTGTCCTCTTGGTGGCAATGCTGTGTGGGTATTTCAGCCCGTTGACGGCACAGGAAATTACGCTTTTGTTTGCCGGAGATGCCATGCAACACCAGTCGCAGATTAACAACGCTCTGCGGGGCGGGAGATACGATTATTCGTCTTATTTTCAGTATGTTAGCAAAGAAATAGCGGCTGCCGACGTGGCTATTGTCAATTTGGAAGTTACTTTGGCAGGAACGCCCTACGCGGGCTATCCGCAGTTCAGTGCGCCGGACGAATATGCTTTTGCGCTGAAAGATGCCGGTTTTGATGTTTTTCTGAATGCCAATAATCACATCGTTGACCGAGCCAACAGTGGGCTTCTGCGTACCCTTGCCGTGCTGGATTCCATGCAGGTGGCGCATACCGGCGTTTTTAGGGACGAAGCCGAAAAGGAGCAAACATATCCGTTAATCATTGAAAAAGAGGGCATCAGGTTAGCCCTGTTGAATTACACGTATGGGACAAACGGCAACACCGCCCAAGCCCCCGTTTGTGTCAATTACATTGATGACGACCGGATTAGGGACGATATACGAAAGGCAAAAGCGCAAAAGCCGGATATAATCATCGCCAACATGCACTGGGGCGAAGAATACAAGCTGATTCAAAACAAAGAACAGGAGCGGTTGGCAAACATTTTGGTGTCGGAGGGCGTAGATTTAATCATCGGAACGCATCCCCACGTCATTCAACCCTCAAAAGCCATCGTAGATTCCAATGGCAACATCACAAATATAGTAGCCTATTCGCTGGGCAATTTCATTTCGGCGCAAGTGGCACCCAACACCGACGGCGGTCAGATGCTCAAAATCAAACTCCAAAAAGCATGGAACAAAACCACCATCCAATCAGCAGAATACGCCTTAGTGTACCGACACAAAGCAAGGGTAGGGGGCAAAACCAATTTCACGGTACTACCCATTTCCTCAGCCGAAAAAACAGCCCCCACCCCCCCAACAATCAAATTAGACACAGAATCCTATCGAAAAATGATGGTGTTCGCAAAAAACGCCCGCAGTGTTTTTGACAGGCATAATGAGCAGGTTGCGGAATACAAAATTGCTGCGCAATAAATCCGTCTATTACGCCGGAAGGCGTTAAATTTCGATAACCCCGTACAAGCGTGAATTTGAAGGTTGCGCATTTTAATGCGTTGACCCGGATAACTCATAACTCATAACTCATAACTTTTTCGTACCTTTGCCCCGAAAAAAAAATATTATGGCAACAGCAACTCAGACAAAATTGCATTCCCACGTTGCAGACAATTATCTGCAAGCGTTGTCCGACTTGGACACAGACAGCAAAATAGAGGTGATACAATACCTGTTGGCAACGATACGTCCTGCATACGGCAAAGGGAATGTGGCAAGCCAAAATTCCAATGCGGAACTGTCTTTTGCAAAAAAATGGGCAGGTGCTTTCACGCTTGCCGAAGACGCTAACGATGTGCGTTACAATGTTTTACTTGAAAAATATAATATAAAATGATGCGAGCGTTAATTGATACTAATGTGGTATTGGATTTGGCTTTGCAGCGAAGTCCTTTCACAGAAACCGCACAGCAACTTTTTGATGATATAGAAGCGGGTAAATTGGTGGGCTACATTACAGCATCATCCACAACGGATATTTTCTACATCCTGCGCAAGGCACAGCAGCGGGAGAAAGCACTTGTCTTTTTGAAGGGACTAATTCAAACAGTTACTATGCTGGATGTTTCGGCGAATATAGTAAACGAAGCACTATATTCAGATTTCACAGATTTTGAGGATGCTGTGCAGTATTACACGGCGATGACAAATGGAATGGATGCGATTATTACTCGCGACCCACAAGATTTCACAAATTCTCGCATTCCTGTCTATTCGCCGGAGGAGTTAATGATTATTGATTTTCAAATCTAATTAGGTATCATATCCGGTATTCATTAAATAATTTGGGCTCTGTAACTTTTTCCGTAGTGCCTAAAAATAGCACCTCAAAAAAAATAGCTTTTTATCCCATATTTCCAAATTTTTCCGAATTTATGTTGTATCTTTGCAGCGTAAACATTAAAAATTTTATAAGATGAAACGTATTTTTACGACATTAAGTATTGTCGGGGCACTGTTTGGGATGAGCCTGACGGCAACAGCCCAAACTCCGGCTGTTTCGACCAAGTATTCGGACGAAAAAATTGAGGAGTTAATCCAAAGTTATCACACGGCAGATGCCCGTGATGTGTTCCCTGATGAAACGCTGTCGCAACAGTTGGAAAAAGACTTTTCGGCAGCACGCGACATTGAGTGGGAAACGGCAGCCGGAATCTACGAAGCCGAATTTGAAATCAAATGGACGGACTACAAAGCCTTCTACGATGCCGACGGAAACCTGTTGATGTATATTGTTGACATTCGGCTGTCGGAAGTTCCAGCCACTATCAAAAACGCGGCAAAGACGAAGTATCCCGCGTTCAGATTCGACCGCGATGCCAAGAAAATCATCAAAGGGAAAAAAGTGCTCTATCAAGTAGCGTTGGAGAAAAGAGAAACCGAGATTGAAGCAACGTTTAAAAGCGACGGCAGCTTTGTAAAAGAACATTATGATTAAACAAACAAATATTTGATATTAAAGCAGCACTAAAGATTTTCAAAAAATGGTGGCTGCGGTGGGGGAAATAAATTTGTTTGATTTAGAAAAAATAGTACTTTTACAGCAAATATATAAATACAATGACAGCAGAACAAAAAAAAGAGTGCCTTACGCGAGTTGGTGGGAAGACCAGAGGAAAGGCAGGGAATATATCGCACAGTCGCCGCCAGTAACAGCGGAGGGTGCGTTAGCGCAATTCTTGATGCTGAGGAACTCGAAGAACTGAAGGCACAGCGAGCGTGGACGGTACCGGCAGTTTTGAAATATCCCCAAAATGGGGAACCTCCGGCAACACCCTCACACCGGTAATATAGCGCTTGGCGTAGTAGGTATCCGTCAGTTGCGAGTAGCGCACGCCATGGACGGAGGCGTGAATAAATCGAATATTGCCATCGCCCGGATTTTCGACAACAATCCCCACATGTCCGACTTTTTTACCTGAACGGCGACCGGTAAAAAATATCAAATCGCCCGCTTTCATCGTGTTTTTGTCCACATGCTCGCCCTCTTTCACCTGAAAAAAACAACTGCGCGAGAGATTGTACCCAAACGGACGAAACACATACGAGGTAAATCCCGAACAATCAAACCGCTTGGGACCACCCGCACCATAGCGATAAGGCGTGCCAAGGTATTGCGCAGCATAATCCAAAATGTGTTGCGCCAGCGAATCAACAGCCACAGTTTTTTTTGCAACCGTGTCATTTTGCGCGACCGTGTCATTTTGCGCAACATGGTTTTGGGCGACCGCAAGGGTCGCCCCTACGAGCAGCAACAATGCTGTCATTGCGGGCTTGACCCGCAATCCCCTCCGAATAATTGATTGTCCCTTTTGCATACGGCTCAGTGTTTTGTTCCTATTTGATACAACGCAACAGCCGTCCTAACCGCCACAGAATCAACCGTTTCCACCGTCGGCAAATTAAAATTGAAGCCATCGCGCACTATCTTGAACTGCTCCACGCGGCGCACGGGCGACAAAATCGTTAACTGCTCCGGCTCAAAATAGCCGAGATTTTGATAGGTCGCCACAAACGCACGCTCCTGATAATCAGGCGTATAAATATCTCGTCCGTAAAATTTGGAGGTGTACGACATATTCAGCAGCCCCAAAATGGTTGGCATAATGTCGATTTGCGACACCAAGCGCGTTTCTCGCTTCGCCTCTACAAACCCGGGCGCATAGATGATGCACGGGATTTGGTATTTGTCCAACGGGATTTCCGTTGCTCCGGCACTTGACGCGCAGTGGTCGGCGATAATCACAAACACGGTGTTGTCGAACCAAGCCTCTTTTTGGGCATCGTCGATGAATTTTCCAATCGCGTAGTCGGTGTATTTCACGCCGCCGGCGCGCGATTTGTTGGTTGGGATGTCGATTTTGCCTTCGGGATAGGTGTAGGGGCGGTGGTTGCTGGTTGTCATGATGTGCACGAAAAACGGTTTGCCCGCCTCGTGGTCTTTGCGCAGTTCGCGTGTTACTTTGTTCAGTAAATCTTCGTCGCACACGCCCCAGATATTGCTGAACGTGATTTCGGATTTTTCAAACTGCGGCTTGTCAATCACTTCGTAGCCATTGCCGGAGAAAAACGTCTTCATATTGTCGAAATAGCCGTCGCCGCCGTAGAAAAATTGCACTGTGTAGCCCTGCTCGCGCAGCACACTGCCGGTGGAAAACAGATTGGCATTGTTGGGCTGCTTCACGATGCTTTCGCCCGAACTTGGCGGCAGGCACAGCGTGATGGCTTCCAACCCGCGCACCGTGCGCGTGCCGGTGGCAAACAAATTGTCGAAGCTCAACCCCTTGTCAATCAATTTATTGAGGTTGGGAGTAATATTTTCGGTGTTGCCGTAACGGGCTAAAAAAGAGGCACTGAGGCTTTCCACCATAATCAGCACGATGTTTTTCTTGGTTGCGGGCAATGCGCTCGTGATATTTTGCCGGTTATCCGCACCCTGACTGCCGTAGATGCCGTTTACAATCGCGGCAGCCTCCTCTTCGGGAAGCGTAATGTAGAAGTCGTAAAAACTTAACTCGCTGTTCATGAACGCGGTATAAAATTTGTAAACGCTATTGGCTTGCAGCTCATTAGCATACACATTATCAGATGTTTGAAACCGCTCATTAAATTTCAGCACCCCGCACGATGCCGCAAACGCCACCACATAAACCCCTGCAACCACAACCTTGCGCTTCCAAGTCAGGGGATTGCGTGTCAAGCCCGCAATGACAGATGAATTTTGGTAACTGGTAACTGCTAACCGGTAACTGTTGAAAAGCCATGTCAGCAGCCCTGCCGCGATGAACAGCGCGGTGAGCAGCGGAATAATCGGGTAAGACTCCATGATATTGCCGACCACCTCGTTGGTATAAATCAGGTAATCGACGGCGATAAAATTGTAGCGCACGCCAAACTCGTCCCAGAAAAAGTACGCCCCAATGCCGTTAAACAGCACTGCAGCCATATAAATTGCAAAAAGGATGTAATAGACCACCCTGCTCCACCGCGCCCGAATGGAAGGAATGAACAGCCGCAAACCAAAACTGACGGTCACATAAAGCAGCAAACCAATCACAATGTCGGGCACAACACTCCCATATTCATGAAAAATAGTGTTAAAAAAAGTCACATAAACCAGCCCCGCAACGCAAAGACCGAAAATAATGTAACCGGTCGGCTTTTTGTATTTCCTCTCAGACAACTGACTGAGATACAGCCACATAAAGACAAACGAAAGCACCGAAATAGCCAAATCATTCACCGCCCCCAGCAGAAAAATCTTCAGCAAGTTGGCAAACCCAAACACCACCTCACTCGGCACCAAAAAGAGCAGCACCACCCGCACCACAAGCCCCACAGCCAAACTCATCCCTGCCAATTTGCAGAAAGTCGATTCAAAAATTCCTAAATTTTTATTTCCCATACTGTTATATTTTTTTCATTTCATCAATGTTACTATTCCGTGTTCAACTATTTCTTGTAGAGAATATTCTTCCAATAATTTGTGATACTCTTTAAAGAATGCGGCATCAAGAGATACATAAACGAGATTGTGCTCATCTCTCGTATGTTCAATATGAGGAGAAATTTGACATACTTGTTTATGAGGACATTTTTTTGCCAATTTACTAATATTTTCAAATTTGCTTAATAAATCATCGTACTGAGATATTCCTATTGTTGTTGGTTGAATCTGATAGTTAGTTTTTATTGAGGGTTGAAGATTATGCTTGGGGTCTAATAACACAATGTAGAATACAGAAAAATTTTTGTCAAAATAACCAACAATTCGACCTGTTCCCGTTGATAAAGAAATCTGCATCATAGGGAAATCACCATCATTGATTAAGATTTCATTCGGCAACCAATTCAAATCGGTTCGTTGTATAGGTATGTTTCTACATGACCAATCAATAGGGTGACATCTCAGAGCGTTACTTCCTTTATTGTTTTCTAAAATATCCGGCGTTAAAATGGACAGTCTTTCTAAAAGGCTAATGTGCCATTTGGAGGGGCAATCTCCAATTTCAAAATTTTTAATTTGTCTAAAATGCAAAAAGGAAAAGCTCAATTCTTTTCTTCTTATATCTTTATCTTCTGTTACTAAGGTTTTATTTCCTAATCGAGGTGTTTCATTGATTAAGTTTTTCCCATTTTTCGCCATAGTAATCAATCATTAGTTGTGGAGCAATAACTTTATCACAACGCTCGTATGGATTTAAGCCGCCACGTGTTTCTTTCCATGGACGTTCTGAATGGGATAACCTTTCCAATTCAGCCGCACTATATTTAAGATAATTCTCTAATATATAATCAACAAACTCTGCGTCTTCATCTGCCAGTTGAACATTATTATTCAATACATCGGTCGTATTGATTTCCGAATATAAACACTTGGTTGAATTAAATCTATCATAGACAAGTTTATTTACAGGACCATGTATCCACGCTTGAAAATCACCTTCAAACAGTGCCTTTTTTCTGATGCCATACGACCAAGCCTGGACATAATACAACAACTTTTGCATCTTTAAATTGATTAAAGATGCATCATTATCCTCAGCCTTGACTTTCAGAATAATATAATCTACAATATCGTTGATTGAATACATATATTGAATTATTTTATTTTCCGCTGCAAAGGTAGTTCCTTTTAATGGAAAAACAATAAAAAATCAGATGAAATTTCAAACAAAATGGAAATTTAACATATTTTATTTCCCATCAGCGCAACACATTTATATCACTTGAAAGTTTGTAAACTCTGCCATCTGCTCCTGTGGCATCTATAATGATGAAATAGACCCCTGCTTGGACGTATTTGCCGTTCACTTTGCCGTCCCAACCTTCCCAATCTTTGAGCGATTCGCCTCGCCACGAATAAAGAAGTTTGCCCAGGCGATTGTAAATAGATACTTTGGAGCGCACAATGGATTTGGAACTCACTTTGTATATGTCATTTACGCCATCGCCGTTTGGGCTGAATGTGTTGGGCAGTTTCAAATCCGCCTCGTCAATATTCAATGAAAAACAGGGTATGCTCTCCGTGTCCGGAACAGTCTCCAGCCATATTTGAAACAGTCCGGCTCTTTGAAAAACATCCGTAAACGATTGAGTAGTACGGGTAATCGGGTTCGGCTTTTTCTCCCTCGTGTCGCGGTCAATTTCAAAAATTGTCCAAATAAATCCCGCCGATTCATTTTCCGAAGTGGCTTCAAAATAAATTTCCACCGGAGCCGACTTGGGGGGAGGAATAGTAAACTCCTCATACTCTTCCAAAAACACGGTATCGCCCTCAATAGGAACAACATACGCTTTCGCCGGCACAGTTTGAGCAAAGGCAAAATGTGACGAAAACAAACAAATTATCAAAAAAAATCCCTTTTTCATTCGGCAAAGTTACAAAAAATTATATGACGAGCCGCAATCATTGCCTCACATCCGTACCCCACAGCAATTTTTTTCGCAGCGTATGGTAGAAATTTTGACTGCTGTGTTTCACCATTTTCACGGTGAAATCGGCTTTTTGGACTACAAATTCGGTGCCGGAGGGGAAGTCGAGCGAGCGACCGTCGAGCGACACCAAAAAATCGGGTGTGCGGGCTTCTATGCGCACTCGCAGTTTGGAACTGTCCGGCATCACCAGCGAGCGCATATTGAGCGAATGGGGTGCTACGGCACTCAGCACGAAATTGTTGGTTTGCGGGATGAGAATAGGACCGTTCACGCTCAAATTGTAGGCTGTGGAGCCTGTGGGGGTGGCAACGATAAGCCCGTCGGCGAGGTATTCCGTCAGATAATCATCGTTGATATAGGCTTGAATATCAACCATTGAGGCGGTGTCGCGCTTCAAAAACGCGATTTCGTTGAGGGCATAGTTGCATGGAGTGGGGTAGGGGGCTGAAATTTGCAACAGCGAGCGTTCCTCCACTTGGTAATGCTTGCCAAAAATGGCGGGGAGCATCGTGTCGATTTCGCTCATTCCCACCTGCGCCAAAAAGCCCAAATGACCGGTATTGATGCCCAAAATGGGGATATTTTGCCGCCCGACCCAATGGGCAGCACGCAAAAAGGTGCCATCGCCACCCAAACCGATTATCATGTCTAACGGGCAATTTTCAGCCGTGATAATTCCTTGAATTTCAGGCTTATATGCCATCGTTTTCGTGAGATAATCATAAAACGGCTGCTCTATCCAAAGAGCCGCGCCCCGCTGTTTCAAATCGTCCAGCAGCTTTGTGATAAACTGCTGTTTATCAGCCTGATAATTACTTCCAAATACACCTATTTTCATTTCTTACATATATAAATTCAGACAAGAGCCGATGCAATAGCCTTTTGCGACTGTTCACTGAGCGTTTGCAGGCGGTTGACTACTTCTCGGCGGTCGTTTTTGTCGATGGGTTGGGGCGGGATGGGCGGATGGATGGTCAGCGTCATGGGGTGCGGCTGGATGCGCACGGTGTTTTTCGACATCACCCGGTATGCCCCATTGATGGTGAGCGGCACAATCGGCAACTGCAAGTCGAGAGCCATCTGGAACGCCCCTTTTTTGAATTTCTGCATCGTCCCGTCGGGTGTGCGCGAACCTTCGGGGAAAATGACCACCGAATTGCCATTTTGCAACTTCTCTTTGGCGTTGCGCATCGTTTTTTCAATCGTCTTGGGCGACGCCGTGTCCACAAAAATGTAGCCGGCACTTTCGCAGGCTTTGCCGACAAAGAACATCTTGCGCAAACTTTTTTTCATCATCCACCGTATCGGAACACCTAAGTAGGCGAAAATCAACCAAATATCGAACGCACTTTGATGATTGGCAACAAAAATGTAGGACTGCTTTTTATCCAAATGTTCGCGTCCAAACACCTTTACAGGACAAAAAGTAATCCAGCAAACAATCCTTGACCAATATTTGGAGGGATAATAACTAAAATAGCGTTCGCCGCCAAGCGAACAGCCAACAATGGTCACCAAGGACGTTAATCCGGTGAGTGCCACATTGATAGGCAGCCAAATAAACAGCTCATACAGAGCAAGAAATCCTTTTTTCATATCTCAATCAGTTGCAATCCGACTGCAAATATAAGCAAAAAAATCAAATCCGAACAAATTTTTTTGTACCTTTGCGCGAAAATTGGATGTATGTGGAGAATTTGGAAAAATTGGGGGCTAATCATCATCGCAGCAGGCATTTTACTGTTGCTCGTGCCCCATTTTATTCATTTGCAGACCAACGCCACGCTACTGTCAGGCTGGATTTTGGTGTTGGCAGGAATCATCGCATATATTATATGTAAGAAAAAAAACTGTCATTGCGGGCTTGACCCGCAATCCCCTGAAAAGGAGCCGAATGTTGGGCTACAGAGCGATGTAGCACAAGGGGTTGCGGGTCAAGCCCGCAATGACAAGTGTATTAATTAGATAATTCATAATTCATAAATAAACAACATGGCAAAAAGTGCTTTACAAATCGCGCGTGCAGCATACGCGCCGAAAGTTCCGAAAACATTACGCGGGACAGTGAAAATTCAGGAAGGAGCGGCTACACAGTCGGTTTCCGACCAGGCGGAGATTAAAAAATTGTTTCCAAACACCTACGGGATGCCTTTGGTGACGTTTGCAACCGACACCGACAAGCAAAATGCAGCGGCAATCAACGTGGGCGTCATTCTGAGTGGCGGACAGGCTCCGGGCGGTCACAACGTGATTGCAGGGCTGTTCGACGGCATCAAAGCCATCAATTCCGGCAGCAAATTGTACGGCTTTTTGATGGGACCGGGCGGACTGATTGACCACAAATATCAGGAATTGACCGCCGACATCATCGACGAATACCGCAACACAGGCGGTTTCGACATGATAGGCTCCGGTCGCACGAAGTTGGAAACGCCCGAACAGTTCGACAAAGGCCTGGAAATCCTCAAAAAACTCAACATCTCGGCATTAGTAATTATCGGTGGCGATGATTCAAACACAAACGCCTGTGTATTAGCGGAATACTACGCGCAGATTAAAGCAGGAGTTCAAGTGATTGGTTGCCCCAAAACGATTGACGGCGACTTGAAAAATGAGATGATTGAAACCTCATTCGGCTTCGACACCGCTTGCAAGGTCTATTCGGAAGTCATCGGCAACATCCAGCGCGACTGTAACTCCGCCCGCAAATATTGGCATTTCATCAAGTTGATGGGACGCTCAGCATCGCACATCGCCTTGGAATGTGCCTTGCAGGTGCAGCCCAACGTCTGCCTGATTTCGGAAGAGGTGGAAGCAAAAAATCAATCTTTGGACGACGTGGTGCAATACATCGCCGACATCGTGGCAGAGCGCGCCGCCAAAGGCAACAATTTCGGCACGGTGCTAATCCCCGAAGGGCTAATCGAATTTATCCCCGCGATGAAAAAACTGATGGCAGAACTCAACGACTTTTTGGCACACCACGCCGAAGATTTCGCCCGCGTCCGCCGCTCCGAACAACGCCAGCACATTATCGCCAACCTAAGTGCGTCGAACTCAAAGATTTACGAAAGCCTGCCCGAAACCGTAGCACGTCAATTGACATTAGACCGCGACCCGCACGGCAACGTACAAGTGTCGCTGATTGAAACCGAAAAACTGTTGGCAGAAATGGTAGGCAACCGCCTCAACGAAATGGCAGCAGCAGGCAAATACAAAGGCAAATTTGCCGCGCAAGTACATTTCTTCGGCTACGAAGGTCGATGCGCCGCACCGAGCAATTACGATGCAGACTATTGCTACTCATTAGGTTACACCGCCTCGTGTCTGATTGGCGCGGGCAAAACCGGCTATATGTCGTCCGTCCGCAACACCACCGCCCCCGCCGCCGAATGGCTCGCCGGAGGCGTGCCCATCACGATGATGATGAACATGGAAAAACGCCACGGCGAAATGAAACCCGTGATTCAGAAGGCATTAGTGCGCCTGGACGGTGCGCCGTTCAAGAAATTTGCAAGTCAGCGCAATGCGTGGGCGTTCAATACGGAATATGTGTATCCGGGTCCGATTCAGTATTTTGGTCCGACCGAGGTTTGCGACCAGCCTACTAAGACTTTGGCGATTGAGTTGGCGTGATTGTCTGAATCAGATTATTGAGCAGGTGCTGTGGTTGTGTTCTCCGATATACGAAATTTTATTCAAACAGGAATCGGACAATGCAGATGTTAAACTCATTCCTCAATCTCAAACTTGTCCTTACCAATGAAAATAATCGAAGCGAAGCGCATATCGGCACGACCGGCAAACTCACGCGAATTTCGATATTTCTCCAATTGTGCGCGCGCATCATTCCTTGCTGCGTGCA
>BNTU01000043.1 GCA_025996835.1 Bacteroidia bacterium | reverse complement strand
TACAAGACGATAAAGCTAACGCTTTTTCCAATTTTAAAATGTGCGTATTACCGCATTAATTTACGTCTTCATAATCTAATCTCCTTATTTTTAATCTGTTAATCACTCGTATTTACTTTCTCTTTCGTAAATATCGGCGGCAAAGGTAAATGTTTTTTTTGAATTGACAAATTTTTCTTTGATATTTTTTTTACGAGTCAAGCCCACAATGATACACCCCATAATTCAATAAATTAAGTTTGGACAATCATTGCCAAAGCGGTTCATTTTCCCAATTATCGGGGAAGCCCATCGCACGCCTATCCACAGTCGGATATTGCGCCAACAGCGATTTTAACTTTTCCGTAAAAGTGTTGTTTGGCGAAACCGTAAACAGCAAGTATTTAATCATGCAGATGCGGTAATAAATGCGCTTCATATCGGTGGTGGAGCCATCTATCCATGGGAAAGCACAGACTTTAGGCTCCGAAGGAATCACAAGAGCATCTCGATTCCATATTCTGCTGTGATGCGCACATAAATTTCTCAAATTGGTTAAAGCCAAAATCCAAGAGGAAAAAACAGGAAATGACAATGCAAAACAATTGGCAACTTTTTTCTTTAACTTTGCGCTGTTAAGATTGTTATAAATGCCACATAATACACCGAAAGGCATAATTTCACTAATCATCCATACCGGGGGGACTGTTTCAGTATAAGTATTATGAAAATGAACAATAAAGTCCTCTTTCGTTTTATTCATTTCCGCTTGAATTAGAGTTGATGCTTTCGAAAAAATAGCCGGATTATGAAAATTATTCGCATTCGTCATCCAAAAAACATCGTTCAATTCGTGGCTTCCCCAATTATTCATAGCACTGCGTATGGCAACTTCTATTTTCTCAATCTCATTGAAAAGTAAAATTCGCAATTTACGGTCGAAGCGATACATATTCACCACCAAATCAAACGTCGAACTCTCTTTGTAGAGGTGCTCCGTTTTGGGGGCTTTCAACAAAGGATAGCAATAAGCACTTAGTCTAAAATATCCAATATTTGTGAGATAACTAACGGCTTGTTGTTCATCAGCGATAAACAATCCACGCCTTTGAAGCAGGGGAACTAAATCCTCCGGCAGGGTACACGTCTTGGTGTAATCGACTTTCATACAGTTGTTTATAAATATTATAAAATAAAATGGCCCGCTTATTTGAGCATTGTTAAGAGGCTTTGCGGGCACTGACGGGGCAAAGGTACGACATTATTTTTAATCCACCAAACATTTTTGATATTTTTTTTTGCAAAATTTTTAATTGCTTTTGCGATAACTAATAACTGCTAACACATTGAAAAACACTACGAAGCAGATGAGCGCACCGAGTTGTTGGGTCAGTTGACTGATGTGGCTGCCTTTGAGATAGACCATGCGCATGATTTCTACAAAATAGCGTAGCGGATTGAAGAGCGTGGACACTTGCGCCCAATGCGGCATACTGGCAATTGGGGTGAACAGTCCACTCAGCAAAATCATGAGCATCAGGAAAAAGAACATCAAAAACATGGCTTGCTGAATGCTGGACGAATAATTGGAAATTATCAACCCCAAGCCGGAAACCACCAAAATGTAAACCAAAGCGGACAGATAGATGGTCAGCAGATTTCCGGCAGGCGTTAATCCATACACCAATGCCGCCAAAAGCATATACACGCTCATAATCACCAGTCCCATAATCCAATTAGGGATGAGTTTGGACAAGATAAACGCGATTTTGCTCACCGGTGTCACATTGATTTGCTCGATGGTGCCAAGTTCTTTTTCGCTCACGATGTTCAGAGTTGGCAAAAAGCCGCAAATAATCGTCAGCAGCATGACCAATAATGCGGGTATCATGAAGATTTTGTAATCGCCGTAGGGGTTATACAGGTTCAAAGGTGACAGGTTCAGGGTTATGGGTTGTCCTTGCACTGCCCCTCCGGCTTGCTTTTCTTCGCGAATTTCATCCGCAAAATCGCGCACGATGCTGCTCATGTAGCCCGAACCTAACCCACCTTTCATAATATTGACCGCATTCACCGAAATACGCACGGTGGAGATGCCTTGCGTCAACAATTCTTTTTCAAAATCGGGCTGAATTTGGAAAATAATATCTGCCTGCTCGTCTTCTATTTGATACAATGCGGCATCGTAAGAAGGCATCACACCTTGCAACCGGAAATAGGACGATGCCCCAATTTTTTCCGTCAATCGGCGCGACAACGTGCTGTGGTCGTTGTCCACCAGCACCACTTTCATATCCGTGATTTCCTGATTGGCTGCCCACGGGAACACAAAAATCACCATCAACGGCAACATCACCAAGATTTTCGGAATAAATGAATGGCGAATAATCTGCTTAAACTCCTTTTGTATAAGATACTTTATCATACTCATGAGATTGCGGGTCAAGCCCGCAATGACGATTCATTCCAATCGCGTTTTAAATTTACTTAAACTCACCCCGATAATCACCACCGCCATACCCACCAGAATTGCCATTTCCGTCTGAATATGTTGCACACCGCCCCCTTCAATCATGATTTTGCGCACGCCGACAATATACCAGCGGGCAGGAATAATGCACGACACCCATTGTAACACCGGCGGCATACTTTCAACCGGAAATAGCATGCCCGACAGTATCATAAACGGCATCATCAACCCCATGCCGGAAGCCAGCATCGCCGCCACCTGCGTATTGACCAACGTGGAAATCAACAGTCCCAACGCCAGTGACACAATGATATAGACCAACGAGAAAACATTGAGCCACAACAAATTACCAACAATCGGGACGTGCAACACATACACCGACATCAGCAAAATAATGAGCAAAATAATCCACGAAATGATGAAATACGGCACCATTTTGGCAATCACGATGTAAATGGGCTTCATCGGCGAAGCCAGCAACACCGTCATCGTTCCGGTTTCCTTTTCGCGCACAATGGCAATGGAAGTCATCATCGCACAAATGAGAATAAACACCAACCCCATCAGCCCGGGCACAAAATTGTAAGAACTCTGCATTTCCGGATTGTAGAGCATCTGCACCTGCGGAATAATAACCCCACCCCCAGCCCATCCCCTCAAGGGAGGGGAGCTAAGCATCAATTCCTGCTGATAATCGGCAATGATGCCGGCGGCATACGAAGTCGCTACCGCGCCTTGGTTCGGGTCGGAAGCATCGGCAATCAACTGTACTGCTGCCCCCACTGCGCCGTTGCGGGCTTTACCCGCAGCCCCCTCATTATGATACAAATCGTCATTAAAATGCGCACTAAAAACCACCGCAAAGGTGATTGTCCCTTCCTTAAACAGGCGGTCAATATCGGCAGGACTGCGCAGCATAGCCACCACATCAAAATATTCGCTCGCATCCAAGCGTTGAATAATTTGTTGGGTAGAAATATCATTGGAGGGGTCATAAACAGCCGTTTTCACATGTTTCACATCCGTGCTGACCGCAAAACCGATAATCAGAATTTGTATCACCGGAATGCCGATGATGAGCATAATGGTTCGCACATCTCGAAAAATGTGGTAAAATTCTTTTTTTATAAAAGCCTGAAATTGTTTCATATTCGCTGTTTGATGACATAAATTGCAGAAGCCACCAACAACGGCACAATCAACACCAAATCATACACCTCAAACGTTTGCGGCAGCCATCCAAATGCCCAAAACAGCAAAAACAGCAACAAAAGCACAACATTAAGCGCATGATACCAACTAATGACACGGTATTTTTCCCTCACAAAGCAGCCAACCAATCCAAAAAAGTGCAAAGGATTGAGCCAAAGCAAATTCCAATTATGCGAAACGCAAGGATGCACCGAAAACCAATTCATATACACAAGCAAGCACCCCACCAATGCCACCGTCAAATAGAGCGGCGAAATTGCCCAACGAGGCAAAAAGAAAATGATTGCCAACAACATAATTGCCAATCCAAATGCAATAGCCGTAGTTTTCAGGGGATTGCGGGTCAAGCCCGCAATGACAACTTGTTCACCGATAACTGCTTGCGCAGGGGTATTTATTGCTTCTTTCAGTCGTAGGGGCAAAAAAGCGACCGTGCGTGGCAACACGAGCGAATCTATCCCACTTCCCAGCAGCAAATCAATGCCAAACGCCATCAGAGGTTGGCTTTTGGTACAGTCCTGAATTTGTTTTCGGAGTGTCATGCCGATGGGCGATTCTTTGTAAGTCAAATTTTCCGGTCCAAACTGCTCAATCAGGTCTCGCGGGCGTGTGGTGCAGTTGTCGAACACATAACTGTAGCGATAAACCCGATTTTCGGGGCGATAATTTTCTTCGATTGCATTCAGCAAGCCGATTTTTCCTTCGGGCGAAAACGTCAGCATCTGCTCCACAATCGTCGCATTATCCCGCGCATAGCTGAATATAAACCGGTCGTAGGATGTTGCGCCCAACGAATAGTCCGTTTTCCCCTGAACAAAACGCACGGTGAAATTCGGCGCATCAAAATTGAACATACCCCAATTATAAACAATATCCGTGCCTTGTGCCACATCCAAAACACGCAAAGCCGTGTGTCCGTAAACCGTATAAACCGCATCTGCACGCGGCAAAACAGTCAGCAAACTGATTTGGATGCTGTCTGTGGAGGCTGCAAACGTCTGTGCAAACGTGCACAATGCTGTTAGGAACGCAAATAAATGTTTCATTCTGTTGTAATTTTTCTACAAAAGTAATAAAAAATTTTCAAATAATCACCTTCTTTTTATTCTGAAACAGGGCAACCCTTAAAATTTTGGTTCTACCGTTATTTGTGTGGAAAGATATCTTGTGTGTATCACTTCCATAGCCAAGAAACTTTGTGCTGTTCTGTTCGCATCATCTACGGGATGCGAGCAGAACAGCAAAAGATTTCTTGGCTGCGGAAGTGATACACACAAAATATCTTTCCACACAATTCCCAGTAGAACCTATATTTTAAATTCAGGACTTATCCACATGGCAAATTCAAACGCAATATCTTTGTGCGCATACGTGCCACCATAACGCCCCGTCTTGGCTTACAAACCAATGAGATTCGTTTTCCCCTTACTTTAAAATAAAATTATGCTGTTATTTTTGCAAATAATTTGTGAGGATAATTGAACAAGGACTATGATGGGGCTGACCCAAAAGGCTTTGTCATTGCGGGCTTGACCCGCAATCCCATGAAAAGAAACCAAATGCCGGGCTACAGAGCGATGTAGAACAGGAAATTGCGGGTCAAGCCCGCAATGACAGGTTTAAAAAGCTTCCACAATCGGCATGAACGTGTTCAATTTCAGTGCGGCACCGCCAATCAAGCCGCCGTCCACGTCGGGGTTGGCGAACAATTCTTTGGCATTTTCGGCGTTACAGCTACCTCCGTAGAGGATTGAAGTGTTGTCGGCTATGGTTTGACCGTATTTTGCTGCCACTGTTTGGCGGATGTGGGCGTGAATTTCTTGCGCCTGTGCCGAAGTTGCCGTTTTGCCGGTGCCGATTGCCCAGACGGGTTCGTAAGCCAGCACAATTTTGCCAAAATCGTCTGCGGAGAGGTCAAACAAAGCCTCTTCGATTTGTGTTTTTACCACCGCGCTTTGTCTGCCTGCTTCGCGTTCTGCCAACACTTCGCCGATGCAGAAAATGGGGGTCAGTTTGTTTGCCAACGCCAATTTCACTTTTTCGCTCAGCGTGGCACTTGTTTCGCCATAGTAGGCGCGGCATTCGGAGTGCCCCAAAATCACATACTGTGCACCCGTAGAAACCAGCATTTCAGCAGAAACTTCGCCTGTGTAGGCACCTGAAACCTTGTCGGCACAGTTTTGTGCACCCAATTTCACCTTGTTTTTGTCAATCAAGCCGCTGACGGATGCCAGGTGGATAAATGGCGTACAAACAACCACTCCGCATTTCAGTGTTTTGCCAAAAACGGCAGTTTGCAGTTCTTTCACCAAATTCAACCCTTCTTGCAGGTTTTTGTTCATCTTCCAATTCCCTGCTACAATGTTTTTTCTCATCTCATTTAATTATTTTATGAATACCGTTTTTCTGAAATTCGAACACAAAAAAAACGTGATACTTTTGCCGTATCCCGCTCACAGAGGTATTTGACTTGACCATTCAAGGACAGAATAAGGAAAAGTCCACGTAATGTAGACATTTCAACTTAATCTCTTCCTTTTAAAACTGTCAAATTTTCTGTGAGAAAGAATAAAGCCAAAACTCTTTTCTAATATGTCATACCAATGTGCCTATTAGCACAATGCCTTTTTTCATGTCTTCATACTAATTCTAAAACTTATCCAACATTATTTATTTCACAAAAACAACACCAACACCGTAATCACCAGCGTGCCAAACAGGAAAAACCATGCGTAGAACTGCACTTGACCCGTTTGTAAGCCGCGAATGGCACGCGCTGTTTTTTGCGTTATCCATGCCAAGCCGTCCATTGTGTGGTCGATGATGTGGCGGTCAAACCATTTGATTGGTTCGCTGACAAAGCGGAAAACGACTGTCCGAGCCAGCCAGTACCACAATTCGTCCAAATAGAATTTGTGGCAAACGGTGGTGTACAGCCTGCCGGTGAGTTTTGCAATGTGCGATGAAATGCGACTTTTCCTAAAATAAAAACCAATCGCCACCATAATGCCAAACAGGGCTATTCCAACACTCATCAATGCCACATGGCTGTTGATGTGCGTGTGAAACGGCGCTCGGTCGCCGGAGATAAAATCCGAGAAAGGAATCCTGCCCGAACAAACGGAGAAAACCGCCAAAATGCACAACGGCAAAGCCATTTTCCAAGGCGATTCGTGCGGTTCGTGATGTTCGTCCTCATGCCCCACACCCGAAGCAGCAGTATGTGTCGTTGCAACATGACTAACGGCATGAGCCGCCACCAAGCCCTCTTGCGCAGATTTTGGGGTAGCATTAGGCGTATTCCAAAAAATCTTGAAATAGAGCCGGAACATATAAAATGCAGTCAATCCGGCAACAATCCAAAGTGTCCAAAACACCGTCTGCCCCACTAATGTGCCGTTTTCAAACGCCGCCGCCAAAATTTCATCTTTACTGTAAAAACCTGAGAACGGCGGAATACCCGCAATCGCCAAGCAAGCAATCAGGAATGTCAGGCTCGTGATTGGCATATATTTGTGTAACCCGCCCATCTTTTCCATTTCATTGCTGTGGACGGCGTGAATCACCGAACCGGCACCAAGGAACAGCAACGCCTTGAAAAATGCGTGCGTAAACAAATGAAACATCGAAGCCATATAGCCCAACCCACTTTCGCCATCATAGCCGGAAACGCCCAACGCGCACATCATATACGCGATTTGCGAAATAGTCGAAAACGCCAACACGCGCTTAATATCGGTCTGCGTAATCGCAATAATCGCCGCAAAAATCGCAGTGAACGCCCCAATATAGGCAATCAATTCCAGCACATCCGGTGCCGCAAAATAGTAAACCGTGAACAAACGCGCCACCAAATAAACCCCTGCCACAACCATCGTAGCCGCATGAATCAACGCAGACACGGGCGTAGGACCTTCCATCGCATCGGGCAACCAGATATGCAGCGGGAACATCGCCGACTTTCCGGCACCACCCATAAAAATGCCCGCCATCGCCCACGTGGCAACCGACAAGCCAAGGAATGACTGCCCTGCCATCGAATTGACCACCAACGAAGCATGGTCGGCTGTCAGCAGACTGAAATCAAACGTCTTTGTGTAATAAGAAAGGAGCAAAATCCCAATCAGAAAGCCCAAATCGGCAAATCGCGTAACAATAAACGCTTTTTTGGAAGCCGCCACCGCCGACGGTTTCGTATAATAAAAGCCAATCAGCAAATACGAACTGGACCCCACCAACTCCCAAAAAATATACATTTGAAAAATATTCGTAGCAACAACCAATCCCAGCATCGAAAAACTGAACAGCGACAGAAACGCAAAATAGCGTTGATAACCTTTCTCGCCGTGCATATAGCCCGTGCTGTAGAGGTGCACCATCAGTGAAACGGTCGTAATCACCACCAGCATCATCACCGAAATAGGGTCGAGAAGTACGCCCAAGTCAATATGCAAAAATTCCGTAAACTTAAGCCACTCAAAATTGACCGGCATAAGTTGCGCCCACGCACCACCAACTTTCCCAACCACAAAAAAGTACTGATAAGCCACACAATATGCCAAAACAGCACAAACCGCCATACCGGCAGTACCAATAATACCAGCCGTGCCGGGCTTCAATTTTCCCCCAAACAATCCCAAAAACAAAAACAGTAAACACGGGATAATCAATATCAACAAACTATATTCCATAAATAATTCTTAATTCGTAATTTTTAATTCGTAATTCATAATTGTTATGCGCATTTTTTCTGCGAATTGAGGGAATTTCTTTCCCAAAACACGCCGTTTACATAGCCTTGCACCGTTTTATTGGAATTGGCTAATGTGATTCGTTTTTCTGCCCAGAGGGTGTATTCTTCGTTTATTTCAACGCCGAGATAGTTTCTGCCCAACTTTTTTGCCACTACAGAGGTTGTGCCACTGCCGAGGAACGGGTCGAAAACAAATCCGCCTTCGGGGCACGATGCCAAAATCAGTTTTGCAATCAACTTTTCGGGCTTCTGCGTAGGGTGGTCGGTGTTTTCGGGCATCGACCAATAAGGGATGCTGATGTCGTCCCACAGATTGGAGGGATAGGTCAGTCGGAAATTGCCGTTTTCCGTTGCTTCCCAATCCTTTGGCTTCCCATTTTCGCGGTACGGCGCGTTCACTTTGCGCTTTATTTTTACCGACTCCACGTCAAAATAATAGTCCTTTTTATTATTGACACCGAACCAGATGTCCTCCATGCCATTTTTCCAGTTTTGCGAGGCACCGCGACCTTTTTCGCGTTGCCAAGTAATTCTGTTTAAGATGGTTAGGTTTTCTTCCATCACTGTTTGCAAGGCGGCGGTTGATTTCCAGTCGCCACACAAATAGAGCGAGCCGTTGGGCTTCAATATCGACACCACTTTGGGAAACCAGGAGCGCAAATATTCCAGATACTCACTTTGGTCTAATGCCCTGAACTTCAAGCCATTATAGTCCTTCGTCAAATTGTACGGCGGGTCAATAATGATTAAATCGGCAACCCCTTTGGGCAGCATATCCACCACATCAAACAAATCCGCACGAATAGTTTTATTCGTCAAAAAAGACAGCTTGTGATTAGCCTTCAGCTTCTCAGCAGTCAACAAATTTTGAGAATAAAGTCCCCGTTCGCTGTCTTCCACCGTCAGCGTGCGATTTCTCTCTGCCCTAATTTTTTCTGTCATAAATCAATATTTTATTGACACTCTTCACATCAATGTTTCATACTGCTCACATTCTTCACATCAATATTTCCGATTGCGCGGAACGCATTGATGATAATTGCCAGTGCCACAGCCGTTTCTGCTGCTGTGATGGCTATTCCGAACAGCGTGAAAAACATTCCTTCCATCTGTTCGGGGTACAAATAGCGATTGAACACCGCAAAATTTATCTCCACCGCATTCAAAATCAGTTCCAACGAAATCAGCATCGCAATCATGTTCTTACGGGTTACAAAGCCGTAAATCCCGATGAAAAACATCAGCGTGCTCACTATCAAATACCAATACATATCTATCATAATTCTAATTTTTTAAAGTTTTGAGCCTGCAAAGGTACGAAATATTTTAATAAATGATTGAAATTGTGAAATATTTTTTTGCCAACAACGAGTTTAATTAAAAATATCATCCATCTGTCCGGCAGATTTTGGAGACGAGAGCAACCCCGAAAGGTCATTTCCACCCGCGCAGGGGTCTTTGTACATTTCGGGTACAGTAAATGTTTCAAGGCTTGAATAGCCTAATTCTCTGTCGGCGAAGACTTTTTTGAGAAAAATACCCACCACCGGGAGTGCTGCTCGAGAACCTTGCCCTTCCTGCATCGTGTTGAAGTGGATGGAGCGTTCGGAACCGCCGACCCAACATCCGGCAACCAGAGAGGGTGTGAAGCCTACAAACCAGCAGTCGGAATTGTTTTGCGTAGTGCCTGTTTTGCCGCCCATCGCTACGTTGACACCTTGACGGCTACGCATTCCGGCACCGGTTCCCGAATTTACCACACTTTGCAACATACTGAGCATCTGGTAGCTGGCACTTTCGTTGATGATTTCGTGCGGCTGGGAGGCAAACGTGGACAAGATATTGCCGTTGCGGTCTTCCACGCGTGTCACATAAATGGGTTCGATGCGGATACCGGCGTTGCCAAACACGGAATAAGCCGACACCATTTGCTCCACAGAGGCTTCACAACTACCCAAACAGAGAGGTGGAACAGCAGCAATAGGTTCAGACAAACCATACGACAGCAGCAGGTTTTTGAACGTATGAGGCGACATTTGGCTCATCAGATAGGCTGTTACCCAGTTATCGGAATTTTGCAGCCCCCAGCGCACGCTCACTTTTTCGCCGATGTGCGACATGACTGTATTTTGGGGAGTCCACGGCTCACCGAGTTCATTCACAAGCGTTTGCTGCACATGAAGCACTTCGCTACACGGTGTGAAGCCACTTTCCATCGCCATCGAATAGAGAAACGGCTTGATGGTTGACCCAACCTGTCGTTGCCCCTGAGTGACCATATCATATTGGAAATTTTGAAAATTGATGCCTCCAACGTATGCCTTTACATGCCCTGAGTGCGAATCCATCGCCATAAAACCGGTTTGCAAAAACATCTTCATATAGCGCACAGAGTCGCGTGGGGTCATAATCGTGTCTATTATACCTTTCCATGAAAAAACTTGCATTTCAACTTTGGTGTTAAAAATTTGTTTGATTTTTTCCTCCGAAACCTTGCTCGCTTTGAGTGCTCGGTAGCGGTCGCTCTGCCGAATGGCTCTATTCATGATAGCATCCATATCTGCTTGCGTCAATTCACTGTCGAATGGGGCGGTTCTGCTTCGCCCTTTTTCGCGGAAAAAAGTAGGTTGGAGAAATCCGCCAATGTGTTCATTCACAGCCTGTTCGGCATATTTTTGCATCCGCGAATCAATAGTTGTGTAAATCTTCAAGCCATCAGCGGCGATATTGTAGTTGGAACCGTCCGTCTTTTTATTTTTGTTGCACCAACCATACAGCGGGTTGTTGAGCCATGCCAGCGAATCAACAGCATATCGGTAAGGGTCGAAGCGATATTTATCGTCCGTGCGTTTCGGCTTTTTCGCACTCATTGTCAGGCGCAAATACTCCCTGAAATAGGGTGCAATTCCTTCTTTATGGTCAGCTTTGTGAAAATCAACTGTCAACGGGGCTGATTTGGCAGCTTCACATTGCGAGTTCGTGATATAACCATTTTCAAGCATCAAATCCAGCACCACATTACGTCGCCCCTGAGTGCGGTCGAGTCGCTTGACAGGGTTGAAATAAGACGGATTTTTGCACATCCCAATCAACGTAGCAGCCTCCTCTAAGGTCACATCCTGTGTTTGTTTGCCAAAATAGACCCAGCACGCCGACTGTATTCCGACAGCATTGTAAAGGAAATCAAATTGATTGAGATACATATTAATAATCTCCGTCTTCGTATAGTAACGCTCTAATTGAACGGCAATTACCCACTCAATAGGCTTCTGAAAAATTCGCTCCATAAGGTTGCTCGCATGCGCCGAATAGAGCTGTTTTGCCAACTGTTGCGAAATAGTGCTCCCCCCACCGGCTGTTCCGAGTTTGAACACCGCACGCATCAGTGCGTAAAAGTCAATGCCCGAATGACTTGCAAAACGGACATCCTCCGTTGCCACCAAAGCATCGGGTATATAATGCGACAAGTCACTGTAATTGGCATACACGCGGTTGCTATTTTTCAGCGAAAAAGTTCCCATATTTTTGTTGTCCGCCGTCAAAATCTGTGTTGCATACTTGTCAATAGGATTTTCAAGTTGCTCAATATCAGGCATATAACCAATTTTCCCTTTCACAATCAGGAAAAAACACACAAAAAGCGCAACCCACAAAACCCCAAAAGCAATCCAAAGTGCCTTAATAAGGATTTTCTGCCATTCCGCAATCTGCTTCACCTTCTTTTTAGCCATTATCTATCATATTAAAATGGGGCGCAAAGTTATGAATTTTTTTTGTCATACAATGCCTCTATCGCAATTATTTTTTTTATACGCAAAATAATTGTCTGAATCAGGATTTTCAGGATTAAAGGATTGACAGGATTTTTTGATAATCCTGCCAATCCTTTCTGAGTAGAGACGTGGCGCGCCACGTCTCTACTGCAATTTTGTCTGAACTTTGATTTTCGTGTGATTTCTGTGATTTTTAATCGTCTGAACTTTGATTTTAGTATGATTTTATTGATTTTTATGATTTTTGTTGTCTGAACTTTGATTTTAAGATGATTTTTATGATTTGTATGATTGTTTTGAATCATAGAAATCATTAAAATCATCTTAAAATCACAGTTCAGACGAACATCACAGTTCAGACGAAAATCACAGTGCATACGAACATCATGGTAGAGACGTGGCGCGCCACGTCTCTACTGCAATTTTGTCTGAACCGGGATTTTCATAAGATTTTCAAGATTTACACGATTTTAATCCTGTTAATCTTGAAAATCTTGTGAAAATCGTGGTTCAGATTATTTTTTCACCACTTTCAAAGTCTGCCCACCTATTCGCAGCAAATAAACGCCATTAGGCTCGCCTGACAAATCAACGCGACTTTCGCGGGTCGTTTGCAGCAATTCGCCGTTCAGGTTGTGCACTTTTATTTCTGCGCCGTTGGCGTTGTTCACATGCACAATGCCGTTGGTGGGGTTGGGATAAACCTGCAATTTATCGGCATCTACCGTTTCGATGGCATCAGGTATATTTTCTGTTACCTCCACAGTCGCTACATTGCTCGTGGTCGTTGCCGTTTGTGCACCGGTTGCGCTGTTGTTCGTGTTGGTAACAACAACATAATAATGTGTTGTGCCTGCTGTTGCCGTTGAAGGCGTATAACTTGCTGATGTTTCGCCACTTATGAGCGTTCCGCCTGTGGTGCTGTTTGTTGCATTGCTATACCATTGGTAAGACAAGACACCATCCGCAGACGTTGCCGAAACGCTTAAAGCCGTAGCCGTAGCACCCTCATCATACGTTGCGTCTTGCGGCTGAGTAGTGATGGTGGGCGTTGCTGCATTTACCAACGCATTTACTGTTACTGTCGCTACATTGCTCGTAGTTGTTGCCGTTTGTGCACCGGTTGCGCTGTTGTTCGTGTTGGTAACAACGACATAATAATGTATTGTACCTGCTGTTGCCGTCAACGGAGTATAAGTTGCTGCTGTTGCGCTACTTATGGACGTTCCGCCCGTGTTGCTGTTAGTAGTATTTTTATACCATTGATAAGACAAGACACCATCCGCAGACGTTGCCGAAACGCTTAAAGCCGTAGCCGTAGCACCCGCATCATACGTTGCGTCTTGCGGCTGAGTAGTGATGGTGGGCGTTGCTGCATTTACCAGCGTATTTACTGTTACAGTCGCTACATTGCTGGTAGTTGTTGCCGTTTGTGCACCGGTTGCACTGCCGTTCGTGTTGGTAACAACGACATAATAATGTATTGCGCCGACTGTTGCCGTTGAAGGTGTATAACTTGTTGCTGTTTCGCCACTTATGGACGTTCCGCCCGTGTTGCTGTTCGTTGCATTGCTATACCATTGGTAAGACAATGTACCGCCATCGGAAGGCGATGTTACTGAAACCGTTAAAGCCGTAGCCGTAGCACCTTCATTATACGTTGCACCTTGCGGGTGTGTCGTGATAGCGGGTGTTTCCGCGTCTACCAACGCATTTACTGTTACAGTCGCTACTCCACTTGTATCCTTTGCCGTTTGTGCACCGGTTGCGCTGCCGTTCGTGTTGGTAACAACAACATAATAATGTATTGTGGCGACTGTTGCCGTTGACGGTGTATAACTTGCTGCTATTTCGCCACTTATGAGCGTTCCGCCGGTGTTGCTGTTCGTTGCATTGCTATACCATTGATAAGACAATGTACCGCCATCGGAAGGCGATGTTACTGAAACCGTTAGAGCCGTAGCTGTAGCACCCTCGTCATACGTTGCGTCTTGCGGGTGTGTCGTGATAGCGGGTGTTTCGGCATTCACCAGCACTGTTACAGTTACTACGTTGCCGGTGATTGTTGCTGTTTTTGTGCCGTTTACGGAGTTGTTGGTGTTCGTCACCACCACGTAATAGTAGTGTGCGCCTGCGGTAAGGTTGGTTGGCGTGCTGTAAATGGTGTCGGTAGCACCTGCTATGGCAGAGCCGCCGGTGTTGCTTTCAGTGGTGTTTTCATACCATTGGTAGCTTAGCGTGCCTCCATCGGATGTGGTTGCTTTCACGATGAGCGTTTCCGCATTGCCTTCTATCACGTTCCCGCTTACAGGCTGCGTGGTGATGACAGGTGCGGCGGTGTTCACTATCACCACCCATTTGGCATAGAGCGTAGTATTAGCGGTTACTGTATCTCTGTTGAAAATCCACTCATGTAGGTAGTCTGCCTCGCGAAACCAACCTTCAAACAAGAACCCATCCAGCGTGGGTGCAGGCGGAGGCGTTAGCCGGATGTGCTCTGCTGCTTCTTGTGTTGGTACGCTGCTGCCGTCGCCGGAGTCGAACGTCACTGTGTAGATGCCCCAAATGTTGTCAAACTCTTGCCAGCCGGTGGCATTGCGATAAGCAGCTGCCGCAGGAGCAGGCACATAAAGCGTGTCGCTGCTTACATCACCGGTTGCGCCGAATACAGCAATTGTTATGCTTGGTGGTACAAGGTTTTGATTAGTAACGGAAGTAAGACTATTGCAGCCAGAGAAAGCACCGCTCGGGATGTATTTGACATTATCGCCTATATTCACCGTCCTCACCGGAGCATTGTTCCACACACCAGTCCCCACAGTGATACAACTATCGGCATCGAAGTTTACGGTAGTCAGTGCACTGCAACCGGAGAAAGCGTTGCTCGGGATATGTTTTACATTAGCTCCTATATTCACAGTGCTCACCGGGGCATTGTTCCACACATCGTTCCCCACAGTTGTGCAGCTATCGGCATTGAAGTTTACGGTAGTTAGCTTACTGCAACCGGAAAAAGCCAGCTGCCCAATGCTTCTCACGCTGTCAGGAATGGTAACGGAGGTAAGACCGCTGCAAGAGACAAAAGCCTGCAGCTCAATGTTTGTCACACTGTTAGGAATGGTAATGGATGTAAGACCGCTGCAAGAGGAAAAAGCATAACTTCCTATGCCGGTAACACCTTCATCTATGAGCACACTCCTAATACCAGAACGATAAGAAGACCAAGGCACATCGCTGAGGGACGCATAATTTGTCATTGTTCCCGTGCCGGTAATAGAGAGGGTGCGGAGCGTAAGTTCCCACGTGAGATTGGTGCCGCAAGTACCGCTGTCTATGATGGGCGATCCTATGCAAAAGTTCTTCCATACATCCGCAGCTGCGTATGCAGCTGCCGTGCCTTCGGGTACAATGAGTTGCACAACATTGACAAGAACAGAAGTAAACACATCGGATGAAATACTGAGCGGCTCAGTCCACGACACGCTAATCGAATCTAATTGGGCGCAAACGGCAAAAGCATAATATCCAATGTATGTCACGCTGTTAGGAATGGTAACGGCGGTAAGACCGCTGCAACCGGAAAAAGCATAAGCTCCAATGAGTGTCACGCTGTTAGGAATGGTGACGGCGGTAAGACCGCTGCAACCGTAAAAAGCATTATTACCAATGATTGTCACGCTGTTAGGAATGGTGACGGCGGTAAGACCGCTGCAACCGTAAAAAGCATTATTTCCAATGCTTGTCACGCTGTTAGGAATGGTGACGGCGGTAAGACCGCTGCAACCGTTAAAAGCAGAATTTCCAATGATTGTCACGCTGTTTCCAATGGTGACGGAGGTGAGACCGCGGCAACCGTAAAAAGCAAGACTTTCAATGCTTGTCACGCTGTTAGGAATGGTCAACGCACCGGATTTTTTCTGAGGGCATAACACTAATGTATCCTGATTTCTGTTGTAAAGCACACCATCAACCGAGCTATATTGCGCATTGGCAGCATCCACATTGATATTTGTAAGACCGCTGCAACCGTAAAAAGCCTGACCTCCAATGCTTGTCACGCTGTTAGGAATGGTAATGGAGGTAAGACCGCTGCAACCGGAAAAAGCCTGATATCCAATGCTTGTCACGCTGTTAGGAATGGTAATGGAGGTAAGACCGCTGCAACCGGAAAAAGCCTGATATCCAATGCTTGTCACGCTGTTAGGAATGGTAATGGAGGTAAGACCGCTGCAATACTCAAAAGCCAACTGTCCAATGCTTGTCACGCTGTTAGGAATGGTAATGGAGGTAAGACCGCTGCAATTGGAAAAAGCCCGCCCTCCAATGCTTGTCACGCTGTTAGGAATGGTCAACGCACCGGATTTTTTCTGAGGGCATAACACTAATGTATCCTGATTTCTGTTGTAAAGCACACCATCAACCGAACTATATTGCGCATTGGCAGCATCCACATTGATATTTGTAAGACTGCTGCATCCGCGAAAAGCATCCTCCCCAATGCTTGTCACGCTGTTAGGAATGGTGACGGCGGTAAGACCGCTGCAATTGATAAAAGCAGTAGACCCAATGCTTGTCACGCTGTTAGGAATGATCAACGAACCGGTAAGACCGCTGCAACCCTGAAAAGCCCACTGTCCAATGCTTGTCACGCTGTTAGGAATGGTCAACGAACCGGTAAGACCACTGCAACCGGAAAAAGCCTGATCGCCAATGCTTGTCACGCTGTTTCCAATGATGACGGAGGTAAGACCGCTGCAATCGAAAAAAGCATTATTTCCAATGCTTGTAACATTCTCGTCGATGACCACCGTCTTAATCGCAGCACGGGAAGAATACCAAGAAGGATTACTGCTCCACATATAATCCGCCATCGCCCCCGTCCCACTAACGGTGAGGAGACTGTCATCGGTGAGCACTACCGTGGTACTTCCTGAAGTCCACGTGTTCACTACATTTGCTGCCTTCGCAGCACCGGTGCCAAGCAGCAAGGCTGCGGCACAAAAACTAAAGAAATTTTTCTTTTTCATAACTTTTTTATTTTAAAATATTTATTATTACACACGAAAAAGTCGCACCACTAACAAGAGGTTGAATCCCCTTGCTGATGCAACTGATAATTTTTGTTGAATGAATTTTAAAAATTTTGTTTGCCATCGTTTTAAAAGTTTTATGCCTAAAACTCTTAAACTCGTTTGGCAAACTAAAAGCGTAAAACTGCTCGTTGAATTGCCTATTTTAACTGACTGGCTCTGGAAATACCGTTGTACATAATAAGCACGAAACAATTCACGCCAGCCAGCGTAAACTTTCGCAACTTATCCCCATTGTACTTTTGAAATTTTCCAGACTTCGTCAGTTGAGAATAAGAGCTAAAGCTCTAATCATTAGTATTTTATAATTCTAACTTTTCATTTTATGTTGTTTTATTTCTTTGTTCAACGCGGCAAAGGTACGCAGAATATTTTAAACGGCAAGCGGAAATTTGATTTTTTTTGAAAAAAAATTCGGCAAAGTTTGGTGGATTGAAAAAGATGTTGTACCTTTGCGCTGTCAAAGAGCGATTAGTAGCGGTCTGATAGCCGGTTCAAATCCGGAATTGCTTACAGGGATGGGTCTGAGGAGTACCAAACTTCTCACATTCCCTACCAGCCCGGCGGGGGGTTGAATACGCAAAAGGGGTTATGCAAATAGCCCCTTTATCATGTTTGCGATATTAAAGTCAAGGTATCTTGCTCCGGCAAAAATTCTATGAAGAATGACATCACTATTTAACTTTTCAATGCCTCTATCGCCAGCCGATAAGAATCCAAACCAAATCCGGCAATCACCCCTTTGCAAACGCCGGTGATGAGCGACCGGTGGCGATACTCCTCGCGCGCGTGTACATTAGATATATGCACTTCCACAACGGGGGTCGAAACCGCCTTGATGGCATCGTGAATGGCAACGGAGGTGTGTGTGTAGCCACCCGCATTGAGGATGATGCCGCCCGGCGAGAATCCGACTTCGTGTATTTTATCAATAATTTCGCCCTCGATATTCGACTGATAATAAGACAGTTCAATGCTCGGATAGAGTTTTTTCAGCGTTTCAAAATAGGCTGCAAACGACTCTGAGCCGTACACCCCCGGCTCGCGAACTCCCAGCAAGTTCAAATTGGGACCATTGATGATTTGTATTTTCATTTTCGTCAGCTGATTTTCTCCTCCACGCGTGCTAATTCGGCTTTGAGTTCTGCAATTTTGGCTTCCACCTGTTGCACTAACCCGTTGCCTGTCTTTGACTTAGACGACACTCTCAGGAAACTTATGTTTGTTTCATACGTCTGAATCTCGCTTTTCAGTTGTTCGCGCTTCTGCCACAAACTCTTGCGGTCAATCTTGCGAGGTGTGGATTGGTACGGCTCCTTGTGTTGTTCTGTCGCTTCTCCATCGTCTGTGGCTTCTTCATCGTGTGTTGCTTCTCTGCCCTTTTTTGCACCTTTTCCTTTTTTTATTTCCTGCTCCTTTTTTGCACCCTTCTCTTTTTTTGCACCCTTGTCCTTTTTTGCTTCCTGAGTGTCGGATTGAACATTTGGTGCTTGTTCGGCGGCAGTTGCTTTCAGGCTATCAAAATGTTCCTTTTTGCGTACAAAAAACACGTCACAGGCTGCTGCAAAGCGTCTCCAGACAGCATCGGAATATTTGCGCGACACCTGACCTACGGTTTTCCACTCTTTTTGCAGTGCAATCATCGTGTCGGTTGTTTTTTTCCAATCTTCGCTGTCTTTCAGGGCTTCGGCTTGCTCACAGAGGCTTTCTTTTTTTGTCAAATTGTCACCCAGAGCATCTCTGAAAGTCTTGTAAAACTCACTTTTGGCGTTGAAAAACTGGTTGCAGGCGGCACGAAAACGGGCAAAGATGGCATTGTTTTCTTTTTTCGGCGCAAAACCAACGGTTTTCCACTTCGCTTGCACTTCCAAAACTTGCCTGTTTTGTTCGTCCCACTCTTTGGCTGTCGTCAATTTGGAGAAGTCAATTGCCTCCAAAACTTCGCAGAGAGCTGCTTTTGCCGCCAAATGCTCCGTTTCTTTTTCTTTCAAGCCTTCAAAATGCACCTGATGTTTTTTGTTGATGATACCGGAGGCCGTCTTAAACCGTGCCCACACCTCATCGCGCACCTCGCGAGCCGCCGGACCAATCTCACGCCATTCGTCGTGCAACTTTTGCAACTGATAGAAAGCAGAAACCACATCTTTTTCGGCATCCAATCGCTCTACAGCCTCGCACAAGGCAACTTTCAATTCCAAGTTTTTCTTGAAATCGTAGTCGCGCATCTCGTTGTTGATTTTCACCAAGTCGTAGAACTTTTCGGATTCGCGATGATACTCCTTCCACAACTCATTGACAGCATTTTGCGTCACCTGCCCAACCGTTTTCCAGTCGTGCTGCAACTGCTTGTAGGCAGCGTACGACTTCTGAAAATCTTCGCCGTTGGTTTCAGCCAACGCCTTGATTTGCGCAATGATAGCCTTCTTCTTCTTCAGATTTTCGGCTTGCTCCGCCTCCCTCTCGGCAGTGAAGGCTGCTTTTTTCTCGCGAAAAGCCGCCAGCAGACGTTTCAACTCGCCTTCGAGCACTTCATCCTGCTCGGGCTTGAAGTCTTCCTCCGCACCACCACCGTCCACAAAGACCTTTTTCGCAGCCTCCATTTCCGAGTAACGCAACTTGTAAAAATCCTGCTTCAGCGCATCCACCTCAGCACGCACAGCCTCACTAACAGGCTGTGCCACAACCACCGCAAGACGTTCCAACAACTCTTTAATTGTCGTAATCTCTTGTTCAGTAAACACATTCATGTCGTCGTTCATAACGGTCAACGTTTAGTTTTGAGCGGCAAAGTTACGCTTTTTTTTACAAATCCAAACATTTGTGAAAAAAACTTTCACGAAAAAATCGCCATTTAACACAATTTTTTTGTACTTTTGCGAAAAATTTATGATTAATAAAATTAAACCTATAAAAGTTATGATGACATTTAAAAAGTACAATTCAATCGAAAACACGTATGATACGGCGTTTGTTGAAAAAATTCGGATGGAGGTTTCGGCTTCCCAGCAGTATGCGGTGCAGGAAAAAGTGCACGGGTCTAACACTTGTTTTGTGACCGACGGCGCGACGGTGCGGTTTGCCAAGCGTACCGATTTCGTGGAGGCGGGCGACAAGTTTTACGACTATGAGGAGATGCTCGCTCGCTACACGGACAAGGTTATCAGTCTGTTTCAGCGTGTCAAGGCAAAATATCCTGAAACGGACACGTTGCAGGTGTTTGGCGAGATGTTTGGCGGCACCTATCCGCATCCCGATGTGAAGAACGATATGAAGCAGAAAGCCATTCAGAAGGGCGTTTTTTATTGTCCTCGACACGAGTTTTATGGTTTTGATTTGTATATTCAGCGGGAAGACAGCGGCAAATATCTTACGGTGGACGAAATCTGCGAATTTTTTGAAGCGGAACAGTTTATTTATGCTAAATCCCTGTTTCAAGGGACTTTAGATGAGTGTTTGCAATATCAGAATGCGTTTCAGAGCCACGTTGCCGAGTGGATGGGATTGCCGCCGATTGAGGATAATATCTGCGAAGGCGTAGTGATTCGCCCTATTGAGCCGATTTATCTGCGCAACGGGTCGCGGTTGTTGCTCAAAAACAAAAATGCGCGCTTCGCCGAAAAAAAATCCGTCAAAAAGCGCACGCCCGCGCTGTTTGTCCCACCAACTTACGGCGAGGCATTGACTGCACTGCTCGCCGTAGCCGAAGCATACGTCACGGAAAATCGCCTGAACAACGTCATCAGCAAAATCGGCGAAATTTCCATGCCCCGAGAGTTTGGCAAGTTGATGGGCATGTTCGTCAAAGATGCGTTGGAAGATTTCCTAAAAGAACACGAAAGCCCGTATGCCCTGCTGGAAAAAAGCGAGCAAAAAATCATAAACAAGCACATCAACCAGCAATCCACCGCGCTGATGAAGCGCACTTTGATGGCGCATGGGTAGCTTGGTTATTTGAGATAATTCGGTGAGATAATCATTATTCGCAATCAAAGAGAGTGGCGCAAGAGAATCGTAACCACTTGCTTTTTGGAATTTAAGAATGTAGGAATATTTTTCTACATTTCTGCATTTTTTTCAAAAAATCAAATTTCCGCTTGCCGTTTAAAATATTCTGCGTACATTTGCAAAAATTTTTGCGTGAATAATGCAAAACAAACAATATAAATAAAAGTTAATTCATTATGAATGAAACCATTGCAATGCCTGAAAACATACGGCAAGCATTTACCAAGTAC
>BNTU01000042.1 GCA_025996835.1 Bacteroidia bacterium | reverse complement strand
CTGTTAATCTTGAAAATCTTATGAAAATCGTGGTTCAGATTATTTTTTCACCACTTTCAAAGTCTTATCCCCAACACGCAGCAAATAAACACCATTTGGCTCGCCTGACAAATCTATGCGGCTTTCGCGGGTCGTTTGCAGCAATTCGCCGTTCAGGTTGTGCACTTTTATTTCTGCGCCGTTGGCGTTGTTCACATATACTACGCCCGTGGTGGGGTTGGGATAAACCTCCGGTATGGCATTAACGGCGCGAACTTCGGTTCCGCCACATTCGTCAAGCTGCGCCTGCAAGGTTGCAATTTGAGATTGCAAGGTTGAGTTTTCACTTTGCAAATCACTGACGGTACTATTAGCAGTTGCTAATTGTGTCTGCAACGCTGTTTTTTCACTTTGCAAGGCTGCAATTTGAGATTGCAAGGTTGAGTTATCACTTTGCACATCGCTGATAGTACTATTGGCAGTTGTTAATTGCGTCTGTAACGCTGTTTTTTCACTTTGCAAGGCTGCAATTTGTGCCTGCAAGGTTGCAATGCTGGGTGTCTCCGTATCTGTCCATTTGGCATACAGCGTGATGTCGCTTGTTGGCAAATCGCTGTTAAAGAACCACTCGTTAGTGCATTCCAATTCGTAGAACCATCCGTCGAAGGTATAGCCATCACGAGTAGGGGCGGTGGGTAACGTGACTTTGTTGCCCTCTGTCACCATCTGTGAGGCAACATTGCTGCCACCGCGAGCGTTAAACGTGACCGTGTAGATGTTCAAAATGTGCCCAAAGTCTTTCCAAACTGCAGCAGCGTGGTAGGCACTTGCCCCCGAAAAAGGTACATAAAGCGTCAAGTTAGCCAATGTCACACCATAAAATACATCACTTGTTATGGATTGCGGTGCAGTTTTGAGGTTGGTAATGCTTGTAAGACCGCTGCAACCGGAAAAGGCATAATTTCTAATGCTTGTGACGCTGTTAGAAATGGTCAACGCACCGGACTTGCCCCCAGGACATACCATTAGCATGCTCTGATTTTTGTTGTAAAGCACACCATCTACTGAACTATATTGCGTATTGGCGGCATCTACATTGATGGTAGTTAGACCGCTGCAATCGGAGAATGCCCCATCTATAATGCTTGTAACGCTATTGCCGATAGTTACTTCCTTTAATGCCGTGCCAAACAACGCTGCATATAAAAAGCGATAATCATAAGAACAACCGGGTGGGCTCTGATAGCCACTTCCATCGCTTGGCTTGTCGGCAATAGAGATATTCCTTCCCACATAGAGGGTATCAATGGAGCCAGAAAATGACATATATTCAGCAACACGATACCACGAACTCCCATAAGAACAGCCACGTCGTTCTTCATAGTAATTCTTCAGTTCAAGGTTAGTATCACCGTCTTCTATGATAAGTTTCTTTATACCGCACTCTGCAAAAGCATTCGCTCCAATAGCAACAACGCTATTTGGTATGCTTACCAACGTTAATTCCCCACAATCGTAAAAAGCATAATTTCCAATGCTTGTAACGCTGTTGGGAATAGTCAACGCACCGGTAAGATTGTAGCAATCAGAAAACGCATCATCACCAATACCTGTAACTCCGCTATTTATCACAAGCGTGGTGATAGAAGCGCGGTTAGAGGACCACGGCGGCGGGTTGGAGGGGTTGTAATTTGGCATAGCCCCCGTGCCGGTAATGGTGAGGGTGCCACCACTTAGAGTGTACGAGGTTGCTGCAACCGCGCTACTTGTGCTCAAGCAGCATACCGCCGCGAGCGTCATCATTGTTTTTTTTTAACATTTTTGTTCTCATAAAGAATGAATTTTTTTAATTTTTAATTTTTTTTTAATTTTTCAATTTTATATTTTTTTTTTACAAATTGATTTTGCGGGACAAACCCGCCATGAAGATACACAAACAGAGCCACACCAAGGCAAAAGCCCTGATGTGGCTGACTATATGTTGTCTGAACGAATTCTAATAATTTTGTTTGCCATTGTTTTAAAAGTTTTATGGACTAAACTCTTAATCTCATCGGCAAACTATAAGCGCAAAACTGCTCATTGATTACACCTATTGTCTGTAGAGGCTCTACCAAAACCATTGTGTTTCAATAAGTGCTGAACAATCCACGCCCGCAGGCGTAAACTTTCTGCTAACTTATTCTCAAACATTCTGGGAAAATTGGTAGACTTTCGTACAGAGAGAATAAGAGCCAAAGCCCTGTTTATCAATATTTTATAATTCTAACTTTTCATTTTATGTTGTTTTATTTCTTTGTTCAACGCGGCAAAGGTACGCATTATTTTTGAATTATGGATAATGAATAATTTTGCACGGGTGCACGACAAATTTCCCTTTAAGCCTGTATGCTACGCCGGAAGCTTGTACGGGGTTATCAAAATTATACCCCATACGGCATAGCCGTCAGGTTAAGGCTGAAAGCCTTGTAGCAATAGCGTAGGGCATCGCCCTACGGACAGAATATGGCATTGAATGCAAGCCCTGAAAGGGCGATAGCAATGGCTGATGCCCTTTCAGGGCGAAACGAGAGGGAGAGGGCATCTTTCGTAGGGCGATGCCCTACGCTATTGCTACAGGGCTTTCAGCCTTAACCTGAAGGCTATGCTCGTAAGTGGGTTGACCTCGGAGTTCCGGTATGGCGGTGCGCACCCCGCACTGCGCTTCGCTTGTACGGGGTTATCAAAATTGTACCCCATACGGGGTAGATTAGTGACCTTACGGTCTTTTTTTTATGCGGTTGTCGGCAGGCAAAAAAATATTTTCAAAAATATTTGGTAGTTGCAAAAATTAGTCGTACCTTTGCAGCACTTTTAAAAGTCCCTCCATTCTTTAGCGAATGGATCCAAGCCACTTTTTAGTGGCTTTTTTTAGTTGAACAATGTATTTTTAACTATAAGGTATTATGAGCGAACGAGTTACATTTTATGTAGATGAATTCAATTTCTATTACGGATTGAGAAACCAAAAGAGAGCCGATGAGACATGGCGAAGTGCGTATTGGATAGACGTTTGCAAACTGTTTAGCCAATTTTTGGGGGAAGACCAAATCCTTGAAAAAGTCATCTACTTTACGGCAGTGTCGTTAAATATTGACAAAAAACGAAGACAGGGAGCATTTTTGAATGCCAATGAATTGCTGAATGAAAAGCGATTTGAGTTGGTGTTAGGTAAGTATTTGAAAAAGAGCATCAAATGCCCCAAATGCAAGTATTCTATACTCCGTCCTGAGGAAAAGAAAACGGATGTGAATATTGCCATCCGCATGATTGGCGATTGTGTACAAGACAAAACCGATGTTTTGGTGCTTGTAAGCGGGGATAGCGATTTGTTACCGCCTATTGAATTTATTCAGAAAAACTATCCCGACAAAAAAATAAGAGTTTATTTTCCGCCCACCATTATCAGTGTGGAATTGCGAAAAAATATGAATACGCGCAAAGGCAAAGTGGTATTTTTGGAAAATAATAAGCCCAAATTTGTAAACAGTATCATGCCGGATTGTGTAACTAATGGCGAAAAAACATATTCGATACCACCAAAATGGAAAAATAGTTTATGAAAATCATGATTCCGGGGGGATAATTTTCCGAGGCAAGCGCATTAAAACTCAACAATAATCTACAAATTTGCTCCCGCCTATTACGCCGGAAGGCGTTAAATTTCGATAACCCCGTACAAGCGAAGCGCAGTGCGGGGTAGATGGCTCCTCCCGTTTTCGCCCTGAAAGGGCAACATATCCCAGCCCAACGCATCGCGTTGGGAAATAATGATGATGATGAATGATGATGAATGATGATGATGAATGATTGGGGCAATACAATGATACAATGCCCTTTCAGGTGGGGTGGCGTAAATCGGAATTGAGTCAAAAAAAAAACCCACCACATATTGCATTTGTTTGGTCATATATTTTTGATAATCAATAATATATAAAATGGTAAATTGAGGCAAAAACATAAAACAAAGAAAATGATACTTGATTTACGCCACCCCACCTTTCAGGGCGCACAACACACAAAACCCATTACCCCAACGCGATGCGTTGGGCTGGGATATGCTGGGCTTTCAGCCCGTTCTGTCATTGGGGATCTGACCCGCAATTCTCTGTTCTGCATTGCTCTGTTGCCCAACATTCGGCTCCTTTTCAGGGGATTGCGGGTCAAGCCCGCAATGACAGACTTTTGAGGTCGCCTCATTTTAATGCGTTGACCCTCATAACTCATAACTCATAACTTTTACCTACCTTTGCGCCTCAATTTCAAAAAAAATGACTACTGACAAAGGTACGCAAGTTGCTCATAACACTGCTTTTACGGTGCTGTTGGCTGTTTCTTTTATGCACTTGTCCAACGATACGTTGCAGTCGCTTATTCCTGCGATGTATCCGTTGCTGAAAGAGGGGTTGGCTCTCAATTTTTCGCAGGTGGGATTGATTACGCTGGTTTTTCAGCTTTGCTCTTCGCTGTTTCAGCCTGTAATTGGCTGGTACACAGATAAAAAGCCGCAGCCTTACTCCCTTCCCATTGGCATGACCTTTTCGATGATTGGGGTGATTATGCTGTCGTTTGCGCACACTTTTCCGCTCGTCCTGTTTTCGGTTGCTCTGACGGGTTTAGGCTCTTCGGTGTTGCATCCGGAGGCATCTCGGTTGGCTTATATGGCTTCCGGCGGCAAGCGAGGTCTGGCGCAATCCATTTTTCAGGTCGGCGGCAACTTCGGAAGTTCGCTGGGACCACTCTTAGCCGCCTTGCTGATAGCACCTTATGGACAGTCCAACCTGATTTGGTTCGCGTTGTTGGCTCTTGTCTGCATCCTGCTGATGTTGCGTGTAACTCGCTGGTACAAAAACAATTTGCATCGCCTCAAGCCTGCCGAAAAGCCGAAAATTGCCACGCACGGCATGGTCGATTATATCCCCAAAAAGAAAGTGTATTTTGCCATTGGAATACTCCTGGTGCTGATTTTTTCCAAATACGTCTATCTCACCAGCATCACGAGTTATTACACTTTTTATTTGATTCACAAATTCGACGTGAGCATCCAGCACTCGCAATATCTGCTGTTTCTGTACCTCTTTGCGGCGGCTGTGGGCACCTTCGTGGGCGGTCCGGTTGGCGACCGCATCGGGCGCAAATATGTGATATGGATTTCCATCTTGGGCGTTGCGCCGTTCACCCTGGCTATGCCGCACCTCAGCCTGTTGTGGACGGTTCTTTTCAGCGTATTCATCGGCTTTATTCTGTCTTCGGCATTTTCCGCCATTTTGGTTTACGCACAGGAATTGATGCCGGGCAAAGTCGGGTTGATAGCCGGTTTTTTCTTCGGATTTGCCTTTGGAGTAGCCGGAATAGGCTCGGCATACTTGGGACGATTGGCGGATAGCATAGGCATTGAGCAGGTCTATTTCATCTGCTCATTTTTGCCCCTCATCGGGTTGATAACGGTTTTTTTGCCGAATGTGAAAAAAAATTAGGCATTATTCATCAAAAATTACTACCTTTGCACGTTCATAATGATTCATAAATATGGGTTTCTTTTCAAAAAACATTAAAGAAAGCAAGGACAATTCGGACAGCGGTTTGAATAGCGGTTTGAACACGAGTTTGAACAAGGGTTTGCAAAAGACTAAAGAAAATGTCTTTGGCAAATTGGCACGCACCATTGCCGGAAAATCCAGGGTGGATGATAGTGTCCTCGATGATTTGGAAGAAATTTTGGTCTCATCCGACGTCGGTGTGGAAACAACCCTGAAAATTATCAAACGGATTGAGCAACGTATCGAACGCGATAAATACGTGGAAACTAACGAGTTAAAGAATGTGTTGCGCGAAGAAATAGCCGCCCTTTTGCTGGACAATAAGGCGGATGAAATGGATGATTTTGAATTGCCGACCGCCTCAAAACCCTACGTGATAATGGTGGTGGGCGTCAATGGCGTTGGCAAGACCACCACTATCGGCAAATTGGCGCACAAGTTCAAACAGCGTGGCAAAAAAGTTTTTCTGGGTGCTGCGGACACGTTTCGCGCCGCTGCGGTGGAGCAAATTTGCATCTGGGGCGAACGCATTGGTGTGGATGTGGTGAAGCAAAGAATGGGTGCTGACCCCGCCTCGGTGGCATTTGACACGCTGAGTTCGGCAGTGGCAAATAAGGCAGATGTGGTAATTATCGACACGGCAGGCAGGCTTCACAACAAAACAGGGCTGATGAACGAACTGACAAAAATCAAAAATGTGATGAAAAAAGTCGTTCCCACTGCCCCCGATGAGGTGTTGCTGGTGCTGGACGGTTCCACCGGTCAAAACGCCTACAATCAGGCAAACGAATTTTCTAAAGCCACAGAAATCACCGCTTTAGCCATCACAAAATTGGACGGAACAGCCAAGGGTGGCGTTGTCATCGGCATTTCCGACCAGTTGCAAATACCGGTCAAATACATTGGCATCGGCGAAGGATTGGACGATTTGCAAGTGTTTAGAAAACGTACATTTGTGGATTCTCTTTTTGATAATTGATTCAGTAGTAAAAGTATGCAAAAGAAAGAAATCATCGAGTTGATGTCCGGGGAAACACCGCAGAAAGGCGATGTGCTATCGGAATTGCACACATTGACAGAGAAATATCCTTATTTTCAAACGGCTCAGGTACTTTTGACCATCCACTTAAAAAAGCAGCAGGACAGTCGTTTCGACGACAGTTTGAAAAAAACAGCCTGCTATGTTGGCGACCGCCGCCAACTATTTTATCTGATAGAGCGAGAATCGTTATGCCTCCCTGTTGTCGCGTATCAACAGGAACCGGAACCGGAGCCTGCCTCCAAACCGGAAGCAAAAGTAGAAGCAAAACAGGTTGCTCCGGCTACTCCGCCCACGCCGCCTGCTAAAAAATATGCGCCGCCCAACTCACCTGAGCCAAAATATACGCCGCCGCTCGAGTCAAGTCCTTGGACACGCCCGCAGCCGCAGCCACAATACCGCCCTATACTACCTCAACCGGTGTATATTCCCCCACCGCCACGACCGATGTATATGCCGCAGCCAATGCCGGCGTATGCTCCGCAACCACAACCGATGTATGCCCCGCAGCAGCAACCGATGTATGCTCCCCAGCCTCAACCGGTGTATGCGCCTCAGCAGCAACCGGTATATGCTCCGCAGCCGCAGCCGCAGTATGCTCCGCAACCGCAACCGCAGTATGCTCCGCAACCGCAACCGCAGTATGCGCCACAGCCTGCCCCTCCGCCTGCGCAAGCCCCGGTGTCAGATCCGGTTAGTAAATATTTAGATAAACATCCCGGTATGCCGACGGATTTGGAATATCCGTCGGGTGATTATTTTTCTGATGGCGATTCGTCTGCTGCAGAGGGGTTTGCCTCCGAAACATTGGCAAAAATTTACATCAAGCAAAAAAAATATGACAAGGCTTTGACCGTTTATTACAAATTAAGTTTGGATAATCCGGAAAAAAGTAGTTACTTTGCAGCCCAAATTAAGTATTTGGAAAAATTGATTAATAATTCAAAAAAATAAATTAAAATGTACATTTTTTTTACAGTGTTAATTGTTGTGGCAGCAGTATTGCTCGCCTTGGTTGTAGTGATTCAAAACTCCAAAGGGGGTGGTTTGGCAGCAGGTTTTGCCTCGTCAAACCAAGTGATGGGTGTGCGCAAAACCAACGACGTGCTCGAAAAAGCAACGTGGTGGTTGGCAACATTCGTGGTCGTGTTTTGCTTAGCGGCATCGTTCACGATGACTCGCGAAACGGTCATCGAATCGGACAGCATCTCAAAAGGCATCCTCGAAACGGCTGCACCACAGCAAAATCCAAGCCAAGCCCCACAGTTTGAGCCAACAGTCACAGAGGAAGAGAAATAAAAAGTCCGCAATGACAAAGCCGTTGGTCAGTCCCAATAGAAGCAAGTATTCGTATTGGCAGGGGTGTGTATTGCCCTTGTGAACGCAAAATAACAATAATAATAACAATAAAATAATGAAATATACATTAGTTATCAAAAATGGAAAAGATGGGTACTACATTGGGCAATTAAAGGAATTGCCTGCTGTATTCACGCAAGGGCTTACCGTTGACGAGGTGAAAGAGAATATAGCCGATGTGTTGGAAATGTATTTGGAAGATATCAGAGAAAGTTACACACGGCACGGCATGATGGTAGAGGAAGCCGAACATTGATTCAGATTTATGTGTACTGATTTGCAAACAGCTTGATATACCCCAACCGTCTGAAAAATAGTTCTGCTCGCATCACCTACGGGATGCGAGCAGAACGACAAGAGGTTTCTTGGCTGTGGAAGTGATACACACAAGATATCTTCCCACACAATTCCCAGTAGAACCAATAAATATATCGTTATTATTGCGTTGTGTTTTATATAAATTAAAAAGACTTCTATTATATGTTAAAATTATGGAATAATCAAATTTCAATTATCTTGTGCAAATCAATATCAAAACGTCATTAAATGCTGGAATCACCTTACAATTTTATCTATTTATTATCTAATTTGTACCTCTTAACAATCATTATGTTTATTTATATTGATTTTATTTGGAAGTAATAATAATTTGTTTGTACCTTTGCACCCGCAAAAAAAAGATAGTTTAGAAATATGAAAAAGATAAAGTTTTTAGTCACAGCAATACTGCTTTTCTGCATACTGCTTTGCGTTTCATGCGAACGAGATGTAAATGTCAGTACTAAAATGGTGTTTGAAGTGGAAAATAATTCAAAGCATTATATGTCTTGTCTTGTCAAAACAGATGTAGGTAATGACTGTATCTTTCTTTCCCCCGGCGATAAAAAACAAATGCAGTTTAGAAAAGAAGAGCAAATAAAAATGGATCGTTACCCGGGTGAGGTATTATATGATTTATTAAATCCTATTAAATGTTTGGAGTATGCAGTATATGACATTACAGATACTACAAAGTATGTTTGGGTGTCTAATCAGCCTTCAAAGCAAGATTCTCTATTTTATGCAAATCAAAAAACGATTATAAAAGGAGATGAGTACGATAGAGTTTATGTAACAAGTATGACAATCATAGATACTTTATTATCAATAACTACCAAAGATTACACGATGTTAGAAAAGTTCAGCGAGTATTATCAGCAATAATGTAATTTGCCACCGGAATAAAGGTGCAAAAGTTTTTGTTCCGGTGGCATTTATTGAAAATTTATGAATAAAATTTTTATTATGAATAAAATTTTTTGTATAGCGTTTATAACAGTTGCATTTGGTTGTATTCCTGAGTTTCAGCCATACCAAGAGTTTGTAACAATAAAATTAGTGCAACAAGCAGACAAGCAAATCATTCTGGATTTATCTATGGCAATGGGAACGATAGAAAACCATGTATTGCGGGCAAATCATGCCAATGACAAGGATTCTGTAAGTTTCAGTAGAGTAGTTAAATATTCTATGGATGATTTTTCGATAGGGATTGATTGTGCAAAACTCTACAATATTTCTGATACAACGTCAATTGTTTGGTCAAACTCTGATATTTGGAATATATATAGCAGGAAGTATGATTTAACTGACACCGAGCTATTATATAAACAGGTTTGGAATATCACATTTGATGAAAAAAGTTCTAACTCCGATGACATATACGATACCTATATTTTATCACCGAACGATGAGCTTTTTACAGTTATGCAAAAAGATTACGCGATGTTAGAAAAGTTCAGCGAGTATTATCAGCAATAATGTAATTTGCCACCGGAATAAAGGTGCAAAAGTTTTTGTTCCGGTGGCATTTATTGAAAATTATAAAAAAAATGTCTAAAATTATTTGCATAAATGAAAATTTATTTCTAACTTTGCATCTAATTATTTACAAACTCAATTTTAGGTATTTATGAATAAATATATCATTATCACTGCTTTGTGTTTTGGCATGACATTGTTGTGCAATAGTTGTGTGGAAATTTTCGATACAAAGGAATACAAATATGAAATATTAAAAAGCGAGGACTCTAAAAATTTGGTGTTTTTGCATTATGGACCCCATATTGTCGGCATAGATACTGCTACGTTTACTGTGAAGGCGCATGTGCGAATGAACGACATGGTGTTTGGTGGCGTAGCCAAATTGCCCACCGGCGGTATTGCGTTTACTCACCACCGAAGAGCCAGCAGTAATACTTGGGGTAGCACACTTTATGTTACTGATGCTCAGTATAATATTGTCAATAAATATGCGATTTGTCCGTCGCCGATGGCTCCGAAAGTGATAAATAATGTGCTTATGGTGGGTAGTACGGCTTATGAAGAGGGTGGAACAATGAAATTTCAATTATACAATACCAATGGTTTTGGCTTGATAAAAGAATTTCTTTTTGAGGATATGGTGGATGCTTGGATAATAGCAGAATATGAAAATTATGCTTATTTTGGCGTTAGTGTTGATGATAATCCAAGCAAAGAAAGACGATACAGTTATGTTGTTCAACTTGATTTGAATAATGGGAATAAAACAGAATATTCTTTAAAGAACGATTTTTTTAAAGAATCCACATATAGTATTTGCCGCCAAGATTCCATCCTATATGTGTTTAACCGCACAAAAAAAGATATTTGTACAATCAACTTAAATAATCAATCTATCAGCAATGTTGTACCAATAAGTAAATATCCGGAGATTGCTGCAACAAATGCATGGAACGTTGCTCATCCAAAGGCAATGCGCGAACATTTGTATAGTTTTTTGGGTGGATTTGATGAACAGGGCTTTTCGTGCTATCGGGTAAAGTTAAATGCTTCTACTTTTGTATTGGAAGATATAAAAGAAATAAAAATGCCAATAGTTAGCGGTGATACAGGGGCTGCTGAACAGTTTTTGGCAGGGCGATTCCTCGTTTCTCGAATAGAAAATTACGTCCTGTTTATTGATGTAGAGAGTGGCGAGATTGTTGAAACTGTTACTTTGGATATTGATTAATTTAAATCAATTATGCGCTTTAGATTTATCATATTGTTGTGTGCTTTTTTGTTCATCCATTGGGATACGTCAGTGGCTGAAAATCCGTTGCGCGGGCTTGGCATAAGGGGGCAAAGTGCTGTTTATCACTCTTTTGTCAAGTCGTCCGGGTTTCCGATAGGGCGGCAGTTGGTGCATTCTTATGGTGGCAGCGTTAATTATTCTGCTTCCAAAATGTCATATTCTGCTTTTTTGAATTATCACACGAGTATTCATTCCTTTGTCAATGGTTTGCTGCTCTATCGCGATTACAATGGCTATGAATGTGGCATAAATTTGCGGCGGGTGATTTCCGAGTTTCAAACAATTCGTTCCAAGTGGGGAGGGGGCTTCATGCTGTATGGCAATTATGACCAATATGCGCTGATAAAGCAGTATATGGTGTATCCGTCTATTGGCTTAGAGGTCTTTTCCTCATTTCAACCATTGAAAACAGAGATTCTCCCCATCGCGATTAGTATTCCTGTGACGTATTCGTTTCGTCAATCGGGGCATTATTTCAATATTGGTCTTTCATTACAAATAGGCGTATGTATCCCATAAAAACAATTATTTTAGTCATCCTGTCTCTTTTGATGTGCAGTTGTTCCATCAATGAGCCGGTGAAGTATGCGATTGTTTACGGCGTATCGGAATATCCATACCCCGGACTTGAGTTGCCATACAGTGCCAATGATGCGGTGAGTGTGTCGCGGTTGTTAGAACATTTAGGCTATGAAGTGATTTTAAGAACCGATGATGAGGCTTCGATGCAAAATATAGAAAAAGATTTTGCAACTCTGTCGCGAATGATTGACGACAACGACCTTTTCCTGTTCTATTTTTCGGGACACGGACTTTCAAAACAGACGATGTTGGAGTTGAATGATTCCATTGTGGGCGATGATTATTTTTCCATGCTGCTATACCACGAATTTGCGTATAGCAATCTGAGCCAATACATCAACGCCAACACGCTTTCCAATCAAAAATTAAATCAATTGTTTAATACCCTGCCGGATGGTCTCAAAATGGGTGTAATAGATGCCTGTTATTCGGGACATCTGATTAACAATCAAGGTATTGTGGATTATACGCCGGACGATTACGATGGCAGTGTGATACGCGATAATGATTTTTCGACTATCGTGGGCGATGCCATCGGAAATTATAATTCGCTGAAAAACAAAGGTTCAAACACGGGGTATATGCTTCTCACCTCGTCCGGCAGCAACGAAGTGTCGTGGGACGGCTTTTTTTCGCACAGTGTATTCACCTACTTCTTTCTGATGTCGGCAGAACAGGGCGATTTAAACAAGGACGGCGTAATAACAGCCTTAGAATCATATTGTTACGCTTACGCAGCCTGTCAAAAATATTGGAACACACCCACGCAAGATGCAGTTTGGAATTTCTTACCCAAAATAACCGGCGGAGCAGAAGACCTCATCATTTTTGGACACCCAACAATCATTACTGCCACCATTTTAAATTCACAATAATGGTTACGATACGTTGTGTTTTACATAAATTAAAAAAACTTCTATTATTTATTTGTACCTTTGCACCCGCAAAAAAGATAGTTTAGAAATATGAAAAGGATAAAATTTTTAGTCTCAACAATATTGCGTTTCTGCATTGGCATCGTACTGCTATTGTCTTTACACGCTTGCATTGAACCTAAAGCCGTAAGGTCAACACATTATTACTACATTGCTAATACTACGGGGAAAAGAATAATTCATCAACTAATTTGTAACACAAGGTATGTTGACAAAGAAATGTTTGAATTTTATTCGGATGGCTCTACACATCAATTGGAATTTGAATGGGAAGTGGTCGAAAAATTTTCTTCATGGCATGCAATGATGCCCACTGTATTATCCACTTTTCTATACAACATTGATGATACAACTGCGTTTAAAACAAGAAACATTGGAGGTGAAAATGCTAAATTTTTAGTGATTGCCAATGAACACGAAACATCAACTGATGATGAGATTCAATATATGTCTGATTATCAATTAACTGTCAATGATTCTCTTTTGCTTTTAATGCAAAAAGATTACACGATGTTAGAAAAGTTCAGCGAGTATTATCAGCAATAATGTAATTTGCCACCGGAATAAAGGTGTAAAAGTTTTTGTTCCGGTGGCATTTATTGAAAGATTATGAATAAAATATATCAAATTTTACTTTTTGGGGTATTATTAACACATATAATATCGTGTTGTGAAGAGCCTGTTGATGTCATGTCTGTTGCAGCAAAGTCAAAAGGTTATAAAACAAATATTGTTGGCATTGCCGGACAAGCATCGACTGAACCATACATTGAAATAATTTACAGTGTTGCAAATGGGACAGAAGGTAACATTACTAAAAGTGTCATGGTTTCACCGCCCTATATTTTTGAGAACAATAGTGTTAATATTGTATATGATTCGCTAACTTATGTAATGGGAAATCGTTTTTTATATTATCAACTAATGTTGAAGCATGACTATGGGGAAGGTGGTGCCGAATATTTTCGGATAATAAATCATTCTGTAGATAAACCGATTGAATTTTTCTTTGCCGGAACACAGGATGTTGTTACTGAACCCTCGGGAGGTATCATGGAACTTGTTGTTTTTTTACCCGGTGTCTATTACAAAAAGGCTCCTATCTACTATTTGTTGTTTCCCGAAAAAAAATACAAACATAATTTATCTTGGGGTTCGGACATGAAAGATATCTTTTATTTTGAGGGCAATCGTTGCGGCGATATTGAGTTAACATCGGCGTGGTCTGTTGAGGACGTTATGAAGTTATATAGAGCGGAATACCGTCATTCTCCTGATACAATTTTGTATGTAGATACACGAGCGGCTTTGGATGGCAGTCGAATGACAGAACCTCCAAAATACAGTGACCATAGGTTAAAAGATAAAATATTCTATGGCATAATTCGTCCGGGGGAAGAATTGAAAGGCAATCCTTCAATCGGATTATTAGCAACGCCGTGGATTTTTGATGATGTAATTGAGAGCAGTAGATGAGTTTTATGAAAAAATATTTCATGTTGTTTTTATTTATTGCAACTGCTACGCAATCATTTGCACAGTTGTCGGTTGCCCTGATGAAAACGGAAAAGTTATTTTGACAGAGTATTAATTGGTTTAACAGAGATGAAAAAATCAATACTAATAGTAGTTTTTTTAATAGTCACAAACTATTGTTTATTATCCCAAGAGCGTACTTTTTCATTGTCATTCTCAGGGGGGTATGGTTGGCAACTTGCTGAAAAAGAAGAATATAAGATGGTCAATTCTTACGACCAACAAAGAATGATGAACTTTGATGCCAATTTGAGTTATTATCTAACAGACCAATTTTCTTTAGGTTTAGGGGTTGGCTTTGCCGGATATAACAATACAAATCTTGTAGCATTCCCCGCTTTCATTGATTTGCGATATAGTTTTGAGAAATGTCCAAATTTATTTACTTAGTCGATATTGGAATGCCGCTTAGCGCAGAGGCGGGAACAACCAACTGGCTCAGCGATTACAATCGGGAGTACAATTCAGGTTTTTTTACCAATGTGGGATTGGGATGGAAGCGAGTTGTAACCCGCACCACAACCATACGTTTTTCGCTTGGCTATCAATTGTTTCCTTTTTCAACAACCATTTATAAAGAAGAAAAAACGATGAGAGATGAGAGAATTAAGCATGCACTATTACTGCAGGCCGGACTTGAATTTCATTTAGCACCTGTTCACGGGGAAAAAGCAAAAGCAGACCGAAAAAAGAAACGCAAAGAGTTTTGGTTAACAGAACTTATTTTATTGATTTTTTATTAAAAATTATCACACATAAAAAAAAACAGAAATGAAAAAGTTATTTATTTTTGCTATCGCTTTATTAGCAGTACAAAATTGTTTGTTGGCACAAGCCAATAACAACAAAACTCTTTTTGGAGAGATTGAGTTGGGTTATGGCTTTGGTCTTTCAGACCAAAGCACAAGTTACAATCTGTCGTATGACAATTTTTCAGGGCGAATGTATCTGGCTAATTTCAGAGCTAAAGCCGGTTATTACTTGACACCACAGATTTCGTTAGGTCTTGGTATTGGTTTAAATGGGTACCACAATACAAATATCAATACACTTCCTGTTGTTATTGACTTGCAATACCATTTGAAATCAATGTCAAATTTATTTACTTATGTGAATATTGGTGCTTCCATAGCTCCATCAGATGCTTATACTTCCGGATTTGTCTCAGATATAGGTTTAGGCTATCGTATAACATTGGGTAAACGAATTTTAAAGCCTTCGGTCGGCTATGATTTGTTTCGATATTCTCAAAATTTGGGTATTGATTCGGAAACTCATATTCGTCATACATTGTTTATGCGGTTGGGATTTGAATTTTAAATTATGGGTTCTACCGTTATTTGTGTGGAAGTGATACACACAAAATATCTTTCCATACAATTCCCAGTAGAACCAATTTTAGATATTTTTGTTTCGATGGTTTTTTTGAAAATTATGAAAAAATTATCTAAAATTATTTGCATAAATGAAAATTTATTTCTAACTTTGTACCTATTATTTACGAACTCTATTTTGAAGATTATGAAGACGATAAATGTATTTTTTACAACAATTCTATTGTTTAGTGGGCTTCATGCACAAGAGAATAAGCGTCAGCAAACGGTTTTCTTTGAATTGATGGGACAAAGTATCGTTTATTCGGTTAATTATGATAGCCGCTTTTTTGAAGGTGACGGAGGTTTTGGGGCGCATATTGGCTTGGGATACATTCCGGTGCAGGAGTTTTTGGGACTGTCAGATGTTCATTTTTTCTCTGTACCGGCTTCTGTTTATTATCTGATTGGAAAGCATGGAAACTATTTTGAAGTTGGAGCCGGAGTTTCATTGCTCAGCACTGTTAAAGCCAAAAACGGTCTCCATATTGGCCGCGAGTTTCTGGGAACACTCTGTATTGGCTACCGCAGGCAACCGCTCAATAAAGGTCTTTTGTTTCGCATAGGAACAACTCCCCTTGTGGCATTAAACAGCACAGAAGGTTTTGTTGGATTGCCTTTTTATCCCGGTATTTCTCTCGGTTATGCGTTCTAAACTCATCATAGTGCTATAAGGGATAAGCAGTTGAAAATCATTTGCCAATACCAAACAGCCTCTCCGCATTCTCCGTCGTGATTTGCATCACTTTTTCAAGTGAACAGCCATAAATTTCAGCCAATTTTTGGGCAGTATAAACCATATAGGCAGGTTCGTTGCGCTTGCCTCGCATGGGGGCGGGGCTGAGATAGGGCGCATCGGTTTCCAACACCAGGCGGTTGAGCGGAGCAAGTGTCAAATATTCGGGCAAAGTGTTTTTTTTGTATGTGATGGGACCGTCGATGCCGAGCAAAAAGTTGCGACAGCGGAGGGCTTCCGCCAATTCATCGCAAGTGCCGGCGAAGCAGTGAAAAACCCCGCGCAATTTGTCGATGCCCACTTTATGCAGGCTTTCAAACACTTGCGGAAGAGCTTCGCGTGCATGGATAGACACCGGTAAATCGAAGTCAATACTCCAACGCAGCTGTGTTTCAAAGGCTTCTGTCTGCTCTTTAAGCAAAGATTTGTCCCAATACAAGTCAATGCCAATCTCGCCAATCGCAATGTATTTGCGCTGCTGAAGTGCGACGCGAATATGCTCCAAATCTTGTTTAAAATTGGGCGTGATATTGGTCGGATGAATGCCCATCATCGGGAAGCAAATGTCGGGGAAGCGGTCGCACAGTGCCTTTAAACGAGGAATTGAGGCGATTTCCAAATTGGGGATGAGGAGTTTGGATACGCCTGCTTCCACTGCGCGGGCGATTACTGCGGCGATGTCGTCGTCGTAGGGGGCTTCAAACAGGTGGCAATGTGTATCTATTAACATAAAATTTTGCTTTTTAAGGCGGGACAAAAGTATAAAAAATTATTGTAGGTGTTTGCAAATTCCTTGTCGGACGAGATGAGGGCGATATAAAAAGCGAAAAAAAACACCAAAAAGAAATCTCTTCCTCGTTCGGCGAGTCAGGTAATTAATGACGATGCCATAACGCGATGTATGTTTACAACATTACCGGCTATGGTATAAATAACTGCCATTTTTTTGTAATTGACACGGCGCACATTTACGCCATATTGCAGCAGAGAGAGGTTGAAGCGCACCGGATAGGCTTCCGGATTTTTTGCTAAACTTTGGATTTTGTTTTTTAATCCTTGCATATATCGCTTGGCTGTCATTGGAACACCGTATGTGTATGCAATCGTATCAGATAAATTTTGCATATCTTCGCGCGATTGCTGCGAATATTCGAGATGGAACATTATGCTAATCAAATTTGATTTCTACGCCGTAATGGTCACTCATTCGTTTTTCAACCATTTCCCATATCGCTTGATGGGTATAGGTTTTCTCCCGCTTAACCTCCGGCTCTATTTCTGCGGTTACTTTCGTGTTCATTTATCAAAATTTTAAAAATTGTTTTTTTTAACGCGACAAAGGTACAACTTTTTTTTTGAATCCACCATCCGATTTTGTCTGAACCTTGATTTTCCCAAGATTAAGAAGATTACCAAGATTATTCACGTGCATCATCTTGGTAATCTTTTTAATCTTGTGAAAATCGTGGCTCAGTTTTTCTTTGTAGAGGATTTTTGATTGCCAAGCGCATTCTGCTGCAACTTCCAATAAGCATTTTGCATAGCAACCGTGTTTTTTGCGCGTTGGGCATAGACATCCCGCTCAACGCCATTGATGCCGGGGGTGCTGAGGGTGTTGCGTCGGCGAGTGGAGGCGGCGAGGCAGGCAATATGAAACGCATCTTTGGGCATTCCCTTGTGGCTATATTTGGGCGCACGGGGGTAGCTCGTTTCGACACTCCTGTATGCCGCCACATCTTGTACCGTTTCGAGCACCCTGAGAGCATCGTTAAAACTCTCAATGCCTGCAATCACGTCTGTTTCAGCAGCATTGCAATAGCGCAGTTCCTCTCTACCAAATCCACTGAACAGGATATAATTTGAACACACTATCAGAGCTAATCAGCGAAATATTTTCAGATATTGCTTGGGCTATGATAAGTCGGTCGAAAGGGTCTTTATGTAAAAAATCCAATTTGGACAATTCCATCAAATGAGCAGACTTTATGGGCAATATTTCAAAGCCGGCAATTACAGCCTTACTTATCATTGTTTCGATATTGCCGGATAATTTTAGTTTATTCAAACTCATTTTGATAGTCATCTCCCAAAGGCTTGCTATGCTGACAACAAGACTGTTTGTAGCATCATTCATTGTTGCATAAATACCGGAGGGCAATTTTGCATCATCCTCGATAAACCAAATAAACGATTGGGTGTCTATTAGTAATTTCATTTACATATACTCTTTGAAATCATCTAACGGCTCATTGAAGTCGTCACTCATCCAAACAACGGTGCCTTTCATACAACCTGCGTAAGGATGCGGCTTCTGCTGTGGCGTATTTATCCCGTATTTATACAACAGAAATTCAACATAATCCGCCACTTCATATTGTGCTTCCGGGGGAAGTTGACGCATTTTGTGGTGTATTGAATCTTTTGCAACCAATGTATTATTCATAATTATTTCCTTTATTCTTAATTATGCCGCAAAGTTACAACATTTTTCGGAATAAAAAGCGAAAAAAGACCAAAAAGAAATCCCCGGCAAGCGCATCTTAATTATTCATTTGAATAAATCGGAATGCGTACCTGTCCTAACAAAAGTAATTTCAGTGCCCGAAATATACCACACCATTAGCCAATCGGGTAAAATGAGGATTGTACATAATTCAACTGTATAAATCTTCAAAAACGCATCAACGTTTTCGTAAGTTTTTAGTTTTTGAGTGTGCGCCTCCTCTAATGCAGCTTTCGTTTCATCATTAGGGATTAACTGAAAATGCGACGTTTCACCCTGACTATCAATATTCCGATTAGCAAAGATTTCATCTATTAGTGCTTGCATTTCGTCCCTTGTGCTGTTTTGAACGTTAATACGCACATAATTTACACGCCCACACGTGTCTTTTTCATACGTTACTCCTGCCATTGTTTTCATATCTCTGTATTTTTATGTTACTGTTCGGCGGCAAGGGTAGTAATTTTATTTCATACGTTTTCAAAATTGCAGGGCAACCATCAAAATTTTGTCTGAACCTTGATTTTCCCAAGATTAAGAAGATTACCAAGATGTATGAACGTGCATCATCTTGGTAATCTTCTTAATCTTGGGAAAATCGTGGTTCAGACAATTAGCTTATTTTTTCCTTAAATGTATGTCGGAGCATACGCCGAACCGGCGAACATCTACTATCTTTTGTTGAAAACAAAATTTAAACCCTGCGCTGTGTAGTTTGCAAATTCCTTGTCGGACGAGATGAGGGCGATTTTTTCGGACATGGCTTGCGCGATAATCGCGTGGTCGTTCATATCTTTGTGCCCTGCAACAATCTCTAAATTGGCATACTTGGCAAGATGATATTCATTGAAGAAGACAATCTCAATATCACCCTTTTTGATTCTCTCTAATATGTCTGTTTCCGATTTGAAACGGAGATGTCCCATTTTACCTATTCTATACAATAATATCAATTCTTGCACAGCCACCGAACTAACATAAATCGTATTGACACAATCACTCAAAATATCAACGACTTTTGAACTCAGGTCATCTCTGTTATTAGATAAACTAAAAATCAGCACATTGGTGTCTATATAGTATCTCATCGTAATATTGCCCTCATGTCTCGTTTTGAACCATCATCAATATTCTCCATTGTTAGCCAATACTTGGCTAATGCCGATAATGGCTTTCCTTCCTTAATGCGCTTTTGAATGGATGCTTCCATTGTCGACATTTTCTTTGTACGTTTTCTTACAATTGTTTCCATATTTTTAAAATTTTTAAAAATTATTTCCGCGACAAAGGTACAACTTTTTTTTGAATCCACCAACTGATTTTGTCTGAACCTTGATTTTCCCAAGATTAAGAAGATTACCAAGATTGAGAACGTGCATAATCTTGGTAATCTTCTTAATCTTGGGAAAATCGTGGTTCAGACAATCATGGTTCAGACAATTCCCTATTTTCGTTCAAGACAACTTAAAAATTCAGCGATATTCTACCATTTTCCTTCCGTCTGTTACGCCGGAAGGCGTAAAATTTCGATAACCCCGTACAAGCAAAGCGCAGTGCGGGGTAAAGTGCTCCCCCCCCCTCCGGCACACCGGTAGGTGTGCAACCTATATGTTCGACCCATACGGGTCGCTGTGGATGGGATGGTCGCTTTACCCCGCACTACGCTATTGCTTGTGCGGGGTTATCAAAATTGTACCCCATACGGGGTAGTTGGTCACCGTAAATTTTGGTGCGGTTGCCCTTATTTCTCCGTCGGCGGATAATAAATTTCCCCTACCCAGCGACCTGTTTTGACGGCTCCTTCGTAGGTGATGAGGGTGCCGTTGCCATTGCGCTTGCCGTTTTCCCACTTGCCGTACCAAATATCGCCGGTGTCCCATATATAAATGCCTAAGCCGTTGGGTTTGCCGCCTTTGATTTCGCCTACGTACCAAATGCCGCCCGTCATTTCGATGCTTTCAAACTTGTTGGTGGCGGCGTAGTGTTTGGGATAAGTGTCTGTGGGGTTGCCGTTTACAAATTGACCGCTGTATAGCAACTTGCCCTTTGCATCGTAGCAGCTGCCTTGTCCGGACTCATTCCCAACAAAATACTGACAATTTGTGGCTACCACTGCGGAGCCTCTTGCTGCAATACGTATGCCGCTGAGCATATTCCCATCTTTCCACGAGCCAACGTAATAACTGCCACTGCTCCAACGGTATATGCCATAGCCATGCTTTTGGTTTTTGTAGAGTTCCCCCTTGTAATGCGAACCATCACTCAAATGATGCGCATTGTTGTTCAGCGTTTTGACTAATGCGCTACGCCATTCGCCTGTAGGGAGGGCGGTTTGTGCAGATGCTTTGCTGCGCTTTACAGGAAGGTTCTCCGTTTCAGGTGCCGTATCTTCCATATAAAGCGGGAGCACCAGACGGAAGCCTATGTCGGCCTCGCGGTCGCCGGGCGCGTAGCCGCCGCGATCCGACACGCGGCAGCCCGCCGCATCGTCGTTCCAGCTGCCGCCGCGAAGCACGCGGTACGAACCTGAAGAAGCACCCATAGGGTCGTGCTGTTGGCTTGATGAATAGCTACTGCTATACCAATCGCTACACCATTCCCAAACATTGCCGCTCATGTCGTGAATACCCAGCTCGTTAGCCAATTTAGTGCCAACAGGATGTGTTTGAGCACTTGAATTGTCTGTAAACCAGCCTACATTATTTAGATTGTGGCTGCCGCTGTATTCATAACTCTGACTTTTGTTGCCACCACGTGCCGCATATTCCCACTCGGCTTCAGTTGGCAGGCGATATTGCTTGCCCGTAGCCGCATTGAGCCGCGAAATGAACTCTTGCGCATCTGTCCAACTCACATTCTCTACCGGCAAATTGTCGCCCTTAAAGCTACTTGGATTATTGCCCATAAT
>BNTU01000041.1 GCA_025996835.1 Bacteroidia bacterium | reverse complement strand
ATGACCATATATACGAAAGAAATCCCGAACCGTATCCTGCACTTTCTCCGAAAAAGATTTCACAAACCCTTCCTCGCTTGCAGTATCCAATCCTGAAAAATCAAATTTCAGTACGGCATACATGTTTCTTTCCGGCGTAGGATGTTTGCCGATGTACAGGTCGCCAAACAAAGTTTCAAATTCGTCCGCATGGTTGAGGTCATAATAATACGACAACGTCATAAAAAACAGACTCTTGCCAAATTTGCGCGGACGGATGAAAAACTGATTGGGGTTGGATTCATTTTCCAACATCTCTATGTACATGGTTTTATCCACATAAGCATAGTTCTCCAGGATAATTCTCCTGAAATCCGAAATACCGTAAGGCAACCGCTTGTATTTTTTTGCTTCCATCGTGATAATAATTTGGTTGCAAAGATAAACATTTTAATTGAACTTTTAGACATTCCATCTTAAAGATATGGAATGTCTTTTTTTCAAAATCCTCAAACTGTTATTTTACCGGAATATCCCTTATACTGAACACCTGCTCACCCTCAACCATTATCTCGGCTTTGAGCAGATAATCGCCGACCTCTTCAGGCAACGTGATTTCAAACGGCGTTATCTCCACTTGATAGGGTTTGACGCTTACTTTTTGCTGCCATTTGGACACGATTTTGTCGCCTTTCAGCAGTGTCAATGTTACTTTCTGCTTAAACGGCTTTTCGAGGTCGTTGATGACATACACGGGAACGGTCAGTTTGCCGGCACCCGGATAGGATTTTTCCCACACGTCCACCATCAGCCCCACCGGAGCGAAGGACGGTTTCACATATTGGTAAAATTCCGGCTCATACGTCAGGTTGCGGATGTCAATCCAATGGTCGGACGTTTGACCGCGCGGGGGTTCGGGACGGGAATAGCCCAATCCGCAGAAATGCAACACGCCTGCCGCCTGCCGGTGTGCACGCCAGTATTCCGTCAGCATTGCCAGATGACGACCGTAGATATGCAGGCGTTCCTGTGGGGTCAGTTGGCTTCCATTCCAAAACATTTCGTAAACCTTGTCGGTCAGTGTGGTGGTTGTGCCGTTCCGGTTCAGCCATATCCAGCCGTATTCATTGATCAGTGAAGGATTGGGAAAAATGGAGCCTGTTCCTCTGGTCGTGAGCGAATGGTCGCCGGCATCGTTATCAGGGCGACTTGCTTTACCGAATAGTTCCTTTTTGTATCCTTCCTCCGGCTCAACTTTTCCTCTACTATATTGGTCGAAACGGTAGGGATGTGATTCGACAGGGTCGGTTGCCGCTATCGGTTCCGACCAGCCGTTTTCCCAGGGACGGTTGGAGAGGTCGAGGTCGCGTACTTGCAGTGCCGCTTCCGCAGTCAAGGGCGACACGGTTTCGTTTTGTGCATCCCAGATGACCACGCTTGGATGATTCCAGCGTTCGCGCATCCACCGCCGGTATTCTTCGGCTATCTGAGGTGCTTTGAAGCGAGATATACCCCAGATGGGAAACTCGTCCTGTATCATGAATCCGAGGCTGTCGCAAATTTCGTACCACCGTTCGGGCGGAAAACCGATGCAGTAACGCGCCATGCCCCAGTGCATGTCCTTGAATTTCTTGTGCAAGGCAACCGTCCATTGCGAGTCCCAAGGCAAAGTGCCACGGTCGGGGTCTTCAAAGAAACGGAAAATGCAGACGTTGGTACCGCGCATGTAATACGGTTTTTCGTTGAGTAAGGCGATTTTCCGCTCCGCATCAAAACGGAACGACCGCATCCCAAATTGGACGCGCTTGTCGTCCGCACCCGTACTCAAGGCAAGTTCGTATAAAAATGGGGTTTCGGGCGTCCACAATTTTGCGCCTTTCATGTCTATTTCAAAATCAACCACAGCATATCCATCCTTGACGGTTGCTTTGGGCAAAACGGTCTTTGAGGCTACTTTCCTGCCCGACTTACTTTTGGAAACGGAATAGGTCAGTGTCAAGGCTTCAGGCGCATCCGTTTCAATTTCGGCTACCACGCGGAGTTTCTCGTTTTTAATATCCGGAACACACTGTATATTGTTGATAAACGGGCGTTTAGAGAGCGTGATTTCCACGTTGTCATAGATGCCGGGGATGTATTTTATCTTCTCGTAGTCGTTCCCGTTCGGGATGCTGTCCGGCATTTCCGCTTTGCTACCCACACCGATAACTATCTCGTTCGACTGTCCGGCAGGTTTCAGGAAAGGCTTGACGTCGAAATACGACGGCGTGAAGCAGAATGCGTTTTCGCCCGCAAACTGCCCGTTGATATAGACCTTTGTCCGGTATTTGGCTTTGAAAATCTTGAGCCGGATCACATCGAAGTCCGTGCTTGCCAAGTCAAACGTGCGTTTGTGCCAGTACCAACTATTGTCCCGATAAGCGGTTCCGACCGTATCAAGCGCAGGTACGGCAAGGTCAACAACGCCCGGCACAGAAGTGCTTGCCGGGAAAACGTCCGGCAGTTCGCCGCCGGTTTTGGCGATTTGCCATTGCCCGTTCAGGCTGACCACCTTTCGCTGCTGAAGCGCAGGTGTATTCTCAGGCGACTGTCCGCACGAATAAGCGACAAGCAGTAATGCCACTAAGGCATAAAATTTCTTTTTTTTCATCTTATTTATTTATTAATGTTTTTATGAATGATTAAATTATGATTCTCTGACTCCCTTTACGAATCTTCTTTTTCAAAATCCGCTCACCTTTCTTTATTCGGCTTTTGTTGCGCTACTCGTATAAGCGCACGGATATTTTCTTCCGGAGCCATCGGCGGAATAGCACACCCCGCTCCTATCACCAGATACGGTGAATTTTTATAAATCCGAAGTATCTTCTCTGTTTCCTCTTCTACGCTCTTGGGAGTACCCAAAGCAAGAACGCCACTGGGGTCAACTGTACCAAAAAGGGTTGTTGAGGTAGAAAAATGAGTATGTATCGCTTGAACATCCGTTTTATAATCCAGTTCAACAGCATCTAAACCGATAGAAGCCATTCGGTCAAGAATTAAATCCGTATTTCCACAAATGTGCAGCAAATAAGGCACTCCCTTTTTATGTGCTTCGTCAAGCATTTCCTTTTCATAAGGCAACGCGAATTGTTCGTACATTTCAGGGGAAATCATACTGGGACCGGCAGGACTGTCGCCATTGGAAACCATATCGGAGCCTGCATCCGCCATCAGCCGGATATATTGTTTGCATATTTTTGTCGTATATTCCAACAATTGTATTGACCGTTCTTCATCAATCATCAGGTCTATCATAAAATCGGCAGGAGTGCGTATGCAACATGCCAATGAAAAAGGAGCCTGATCGCAATTGCCGCGAATAAACAGTTCATCGCCGAAATAGCGTTTGAGTATCTTAATACTTTCTACACTGTGTTGGATGCGGGGATTTGTTGAAATATCTATCTCGGCAAGGGAGTCTATTTCATCCAAAGAGGTAAGAAATGCTTCGTGCGTCCTTGCCGGTTCGTCTTCCGGAAAATCCACCTTTACACCGATTGCTCCGGCTGTCAATGCGGTGTCCACATCAAACAATATGCCATCCACACCGTATTTTTCGGCAAACTGAATGTGACATTTGGCTGCAATTTCAGAGTCTTCCCTGTACTGCCGCATCGTATAGCCTGCTTCGCGAGCCGCTAACATAAAATTATGCAGCATCACCGGTCTCCGGTCGGGCATTATGCCATTTAAAGCAGATTTTATTCGTTGATATCCGTTCATTTCCATATATCTTCTATTTGTTCAAGACTTTTGCCTTTGGTTTCGGGAATTAATTTCCATACAAAAACAGCCGACAACAGTGCCATTAAACCGAAAAGTCCAAAAGAGAACGCATGATTGAACGACTGTACCAACCATTCGTTTTTATCCAACAACGGGAACGAAGAGGATACCAAATAGTTCGTAATCCACTGTGCAGCAACGGCAACTGACATAATTTTACTTCGCACCGCATTGGGAAACATCTCCGACAGCAACACCCAAGTGACAGGTCCCCAAGAAAACGCAAAAGATGCCACAAAACCAAGTACGCAAATCAAAGCCCCCAAACCGAGATTATGGGTATAAAAACAGACACTCAACACACACATAAAGAGAGCCATCAAGCCGGAGCCTAACAACAAGAGTGGTTTGCGCCCGTAGCGGTCAACAGTATAGATAGCAATAATAGTGAACAGGAAGTTAGCCGCTCCAACCAATACGGTTTGCAACATGGCTGAATCGGTGCCCTGCCCCATGCTCTTGAATATTTCAGGCGCATAATAAAGCATCACTTGTATGCCAACCAATTGCTGGAAAGCAGAGAGTAATATACCAACCACCCAGACACGCGGTCCTAATTTCAATTTTCGCTGCATCTGTTTCTCCGATTTATCTACAACTGATTCCTTAATGGTTTCCATTTCGTCTTCCATATTCAATTTCTGCATTATTTTCGTTGCTTTTGCCGATTGTCCGCGTAAAACCAGCCAACGGGGGCTTTCGGGTACAAATAACAACAGCGCAAAGAATAGAAATGCAGGAATCATGGACGAGGCGAACATATAACGCCAGCCTGTTTGCAGGTTCCAGGTAATATCACCTTGCTTTACGATATAATAATTCACAAAATAAACAGCCAGGATGCCGGTTACAACCGCCAACTGATTCCAAGAAACCAAACGCCCACGAATAGTCGCCGGAGAGATTTCGGCAATGTACATCGGCGAAAGCACGGAGGCTAAACCAACTCCCATCCCACCCAAGATGCGATAAATGATAAACTGGGTAAGAAAAGTGTGGTCGCCACTACCCGGGGCAACAAATCCTAATTCGGGAATGGCGGAGCCTAAGCCGGAACAGAAAAACAAAATCGCAGCCAACAACAGGGTCTTTTTCCGACCAAATTTCTGACTGCAATAGCCCCCCAAGGCACTACCAATCACACAGCCGATAAGAGCCCCGGATACCATTAAGCCTAAAAGCGTGTTACTCACGGTTGGGGAAAAATGATAAGGCAAGATAAAGAAAGTTTCCAACGAACTGACGGCTCCTGAAATGACTGCAGTGTCGTAACCAAACAAAAAACCGCCAAGCGTTGCCACTAAGGCAATACCATACAACAAGGGTGTGTTTACTTTATTTGTTTTCATGATAACTGCTTTATTTTTTTGCTATCGGAAACATGCTTATCCTGAATTTGGTGCAACCGTAAGGCACAAGCACGATGTCCGTTTCTTTGCCTCCTGTCACTGCTTCTTTGGGAAGCGGGAGGATGGAGGTCGGTTGCCAGTCAAACGCGGCGGCTTTTACAGTCAGCCTGATGGGAGCATCCTCAATTTGCCAACTCCAATGTTCGGGCATTTTTGAGAACTCGGGTTTAATGGTGCTTGCGTCTGCCGAAATCAGGGCATACTTCCATTGCTGGTCGGGTGCCTGTTCGTTCGGGCTGATGTCTTTTACCGGAAGAGCAAACAATAACGGTCCGTAATAAACGGTTCGGAACGGGCTGTTTATATCTGTTTCTTTAGCGATAGGTCTTCCGGAACTGCTTCCATGAATGAAATAATTCTCACGCGGGAAAGCCGTTTCCCTGCCATCGACCACTTCAATCTGCATGGGTAATTTCAAATCTATTAAGTCCCCTTTTTTCCATTTTCTATCCACTTTTACAAAACCCGACTCGCTGTTGTTTGCAGCAATCGCTTCACCATTGACCGTTATGGTCGGCTGTTTGCACCATTGTGGAATACGCAGGTAAACAGGAAAGGCGCAGGTTTTTGTCGGCTCAATCGTCATCCGGATGTTTTCCTCAAAAGGATAAGCGGTTTCGGACGTGATGGTGAGCGGAACATTTTTGGCTACCACTGTTTTGACAATAGACGGACCGTAAAGCGTTGCTGCTATGCCCCTGTCTGTGGTCGCCATCCAACTGTGCATGATGTAATTGGGAATGGCACGGGTGAGATTGCCCACGCAGCACAACACATCGTGCCCAAGCGGGCGAAAGATATAGGGGTCGCCGGTTCCACCATCGCCCGGATGTCCGGGGTTTTCAGCCGGTAACACGCCTTCGATGCGATTGGGGCTTTGATAATACGCCATTGTTTGATAGTCGCGGGCTGCGGGAACGGGTGCCGCGTTGAAAAAGATTTTTTCGATGCGGTCGCCTAATTTGCCTTTGCCTGTTATTTCGTATAATTGCTGGTACGACCATGCTGAGCAGGCAACATTGCAGGTTTCTGTGTTTCGTGTGGAACCGATGCCTGCCACCCATTCTTCAGACGAAGCAATACCGAAAGGCAGCCCATTTTTGTCGTCCAACCAGTGGAAATACGTTTGAGTTGCCTTCAATAAATCGGGATTGTTTGTCCAGGGGTACAACATGGCGGGGATGCGCAGATTTTCATACACAATCACGCCGTGTCCGTTGATACAATCTCCGTTGCACCATTTTTGAACCGTTTCTTTTGTTTCTTCCGATTCAGCCATGGTCCGAAGGATGTCTAAGATGCGTTTGTCGCCGCTTAATTCGTAGGTGGCAACCATCGGGTCAACATTGGTACAGCCCGATACACGACCCTGCGCATGAGGAACGGAAACCAAATCGAATTGCCCGTAAACCTTTGTCAATGCTTCCAATATGCGCGGATTTCCGGTGGCTTCATAATAAGCAACCAAAGCGCGCCCTATATGCGAATGTGCCCAATTATTGAACCCGCTCTTTCTGAAATCCACATCCTGCCAGTAAATAAAGGATTTCCCGCCATTCAGCACGCCATCAACGACCATGTCAAGTCGGCTTGATATTTTATTTATCAACGCGCTGTCGTTTAGAATATACGCCAATCGAACTGCGCCGTCCAACCAATACGAAGCCTGTTCCAATGACCATCCCATACCGGTTTTCGGGTCGGTTCCCCGTGCTTCAAAACCTACTCCTTTCCACGCCATTCCATAAGTGGTGCTCCATTCGTCCAGATGTCCGGTTATCCCTTGCGAAGCCAGAATTGCCTCGTCCTTTATCCAGCCCTGCGGATGAATGGCTCCGGCGGGAAGGGGAATAAATGCCGGTTTTACTTTCAATGAGGTGTCATTGATTAGAAAATCGCGTTTGTTCAGAAAAACAAGCTCTTGCTCGTTGAGCTTCGGGTTGCACGAACACAAAATAACAGCGGATGCCGTTATTGACAAAACAATTCTTTTTTTCATCATTACAATATTTTATTTTTATTAATATTATCTTTTTAATTATTTTACAAAAGCTTTTACCATCAGTGCATTTCCTTTTCCTTCATTTGTGATTGTATAAGACCCTGCCGCCGCCGGAATCACAAATGTTTCTGCATAATTAAAGCGTTGCTTCATCCCTTGCGCAGTTTCCACGATTACGGAACTTCCTTCCACCAACATCCAAACATGGCACTTGTTATTGGTTTCGATAGTGATTTCTTTGTCGAACGAATAGCGGTGCACATCGTAAAAATGGTTGGCATGAGTGGGCAGGTGCTCTACCGTGTAGCGGTCGTTGGTGTCCAAGACGCAGGGTTGGCTGATAAATTCCCGCTTTATCCGGTCGCCTTGACGGTCGAAATAGACGTTTTTCATGCCGTGTTCAATGTTGATGGGGCGTGGCTTGCCGTCGAGGTCGAGGCGCACCCAGTCATACATTTTGAAGGTGAAGATGTAGGGTGCGCTGCTTATTTCGAGCACCAGATTGTCTTTGCCCGAAGCATGAATGGTGCCGTTTGGAATCAGAAACAAGTCGTGCTTTTTTGCCTTATGTTTTTGCACAAAGCGTTCTATATCAATCTTTTTTGCCGTTTTTTCACTCTCTGTCAAAGCGTGGCGAAATTCTTCGGGATGGATGCCCTCCTGAAAGCCCAAATACACTACCGGTTCATTTTGGCAATCAAGAATATAGTAGGTTTCGTCCTGCGTAAACGGCATCCCAAATTCCGCTTTTATGTACTCCGGTCGCGGGTGGCATTGCACGGAAAGGTTGCCGCCGTCGAACGTGTCGAGAAAATCGAAGCGGATGGGGAAATCATACTTAAACCGTTCGGCACAATCGCCCAGCACTTCTTTGTAGTTGTTATACATCAGAAAATCGAAGGAAACTTCCAAGCGGTGATTATCGCTTTCAAACATGAGGCCGTTTTCCAACACCATCAATTCAAACGACCATGCGAGGTTTTTCACGTCTTTGTTCAAACCGTCTATCCGATTTTTCATCCACGTGCCGCCCCACGCACCCGGCTCAAACCAGGGGCGCACCCGAATGTAATTTTTACTCATCGCCGTCAAACCGTCCCGCAAGTCCTTCCCCTGCATACACAGATAGTTATCAGGGCGTTGCCCATCCACAATCCAATCAATATGGGGCAAAATCGCTGCTTTATGCTTGTTTAATACGTGCCAATCCACAAAAAATGCCCGTTTGTACGCGATTCGCCCGTCGTCCGGCTTTTCGGCACCCAGATTGTATGCCGCTCCCGCCCGCATCCGAAATTGCAATTCATTTTTCGGCAAATCCACATAGACTAAGGGCGCATCCCATCCGGCTAAGGCGGCACCGCAACCTGCCAAAATGGTAATATCAACACTCGAATCGGGTTGCAGCCGCTTCAATTTATCCTTATCAAACCAATCCGACAACTGTTTATCTGTCATTTTTCCAAAAATGGAATCGGCTTCACCCATAGAGGGCGCAATCATTTTTTCTATTTTTTCGGACGCGAGCAACGCTGTTTCCACGTGTTGCCAGCGCACTTTTTTGCCCTGCCGATGCAGTTCAGCCCCTATTTGTTCCACCAAATGGTTCCAAAAAACGCCCATATAGCCATCGAGCACTACCGTTTTTTGTCCGGCGAGCCATTGGGATAAATGCGCGATGCCTGCATGTATTTTGCCGCTTCCCAAAGGAAAAGCAGGATAAATATCATAGTGCCCGGGGGCGGTTGCAGCTGCTTTTGGAGGAGCCAAATACTGCTCTGTTTTTCGCCACGGATTGGGACATACACTGCCCTGAACGGATTTTGAATACTCTTTCATAACATTCTTTTTATTTTCAAAACGCATACATGTATGTACATATAAAACATCGGTGCAAAGGTAAAACATATTTTTTAATTAACCCCCATATTCAACATAAGAAATTTTTCCGTACCTTTGCCAAATGAAACAACGGGTATATATTGACACATCAGTAGTTGGAGGCTATTTCGATGAGGAATTTGCCGCTGATACCGTGCCATTCTTTGACTGCGTAAAACGGGGCGAGATGATTATTCTTGTATCCGATTTGCTCGAAAAAGAATTGATAAAAGCACCCGCTTATGTGAGAGATTTGTTAACAACAATATCATCAGAGTATGTGGAATATGTATCATCAAATACTGAATCTGACCTTTTAGCGGATAGGTACATTGAAGCCTGCGTAGTCGGGAAAACGAGTAGAAATGATTGTCAGCACATTGCCTTGGCTACTCTTGCCAAAGCCGATGTGTTGGTAAGTTGGAACTTTAAACACATTGTAAATCTTACTCGCATCAATGGTTACAATGGAATAAACATTGTAAACGGACATAAAACAATAGAAATAAGAACTCCTAAAGAAATAATGAATTATGAAAACAAATGAATTGCCCAAGCCGGTAATTATTCCCGGCATTATGGAAACATTGCGTGAAATTAAAAATCAGATGAGCCTCGAAATGATGGATATGACCACAGAAGAAAGGTTGGAGTATATTCGTGCAAGGTAAAGTGTCATATATTTAAGCAATGATAACAGTAGAAAAAATCGGCGGCACGAGTATGTCGCAGTTCGAGGATTGTTTGAACAACGTCATCAAACGCAATCGCACAGAGGCGACCATGTACAGTCGCATTTTTGTGGTGTCGGCGTACAACAATGTCACTAATTGGCTGCTCGAACACAAAAAGACGGGCGAACCCGGAGTGTATGAAAAGTTCGCCAAAAACGATGACTACGAATCGGCGTTGGACGACCTCTACGAGCGGCTGCTCGCGCTCAATCAAGGCTTTGAAACCATCGGACTCAACCTCGCCGAAGCCAACAGTTTCATCAAATACCGCATCAAACAGGCAAAAACCTACCTCACTTCCATGAATCAGGTGCTCACCTCCGGCTATGTCGAAAAAAGCAGCATCTACCTGGCTGCCCGTGAGATACTTGCCTCCTTAGGCGAAGCCCATTCTGCGTGGAACTCGGTCAACATCCTGAACAACAATGGCATCAAAGCCACCTTCATCGACCTCTGCGGCTTCAACGACTCGGAAGAACTGACCATTGACGAGCGCATCCACAAGGCTTTTGAAGGCATCGACTTCTCCAAAACGCTCTGTGTGGCAACGGGTTACACCAAAGGCACGGAAGGCATCATGCGCGCTTTCGACCGCGGCTATTCGGAAGTCACGTTCAGCAAAGTGGCGGTGGAAGTGAAAGCCGCCGAAGCCATCATCCACAAGGAATTTCACCTCTCCAGTGCCGACCCCAAACTCGTGGGCAAAGACAAATCCATCCCCGTGGGCAACACCAATTTCATGGTTGCCGACCAATTGGCAGACGTGGGCATGGAAGCCATCCACCCCAAAGCGGCGAAACCGCTGGAATTGGCGGGCGTGAAAATCCGCATCAAAAACACGTTTGAACCCGACCATCCGGGCACTTTGATTTCCAACGACTACATCTCCCCTACCCCAAAGGTTGAAATTGTGTCCGGCACCGACCGCGTGATAGCCTTTGAGGTGCACGACCCTCTCATGGTGGGCGAAGTGGGCTACGACTTAAAAATCATGCAACTGATGCAAAAACACAGCATCAGTTACATCCTCAAATCCACAAATGCCAACAGCATCACAATGGTGGTGTGGGACAACGCCGCCACGCACACCATGCTGAGCGAAATGGAAAAATCGGTCTACAGTCTGACGGTCAAGCCGGTAGCCATCGCGTGTGCCATGGGGTCAAACATCGCCTATCCGGGCTTTTTGGCACGCTGTGCTCAGGCATTGTGCGAACAAAACATCAACATCGAATGTTTCGGGCAGTCGCTCAAACAAGTCAATATGCAGTTTGTGATTGCCCGCGACCGCTATGTAGATGCCATCAAAGCCCTCAACAACGCTCTTTGCGCCAATCAATAATTTTTTTGTATATTTGCAACCGCAAAGACAATAAAAATTTTTGAGATGAAAAAGCTCATCACATCAATAGTATTCGTGTTATTTGCTTGTAACTCAGCATTTGCACAAACGGGTACGGGTACACAGGTAGATCCTTGGTATATCGGTGACGTTAGTGCAGAAGACATCAGTGCTTATATCAATGGAAATACCCTCTACATCCGCGGACAGGGGAGGATGAAAGATTTCTCTTTCTCCGCTACAAAATGGAATCTTCAACTTAGCATTATTACAACGGTAATTATAAGCGGTGAGATTAAAAACATTGGCAATTATTCATTTGCGGGATGCAACAATCTCACAAGTGTCACGTTTCCGGGTAATTTGGAATCAATTGGGAATTATGCCTTTCAATTTGCCACAAATTTGCCACGGATTAACCTCCCAAACTCGCTGACAAGCATTGGAACTTCTGCTTTTAGGGGGTGTTCTACGTTATCTGCAATTTACATTCCAAATGGCGTACAAAGTATTGAAAGCTATGCCTTCTTCGATTGTACAGCCTTAACTACTGTTACGGGTGCCGATGTAAAAACGATTAGGGCACATGCCTTTGATGGCTGTACCTCATTAAAAAACTACCCCTTTGATAAAGTAGATTTAAAAACCATAGACGAGTATGCCTTTCAGCAGACAGCCCTCACTGAGGTCAGGTTGGGGATAAATGTGGAGTCGCTTGGGCAACACGCATTCGACGGTTGCTCTGCTTTAACTTCAATCACTATCCAACCAAATTTGACAACAATTAACGACTATGCCTTTGCTAATTGTCCGCTGTTGACTGTAGTTCGCAACAGCAATCTCACGCCACAAACAATTACATACAACAACCAATTTTACAATGCCTCCCCACCACGCGACAACACCTTCACAGACACGCTTATAGTAGGGGTGAGAGCACTCAACTTATACACAGGAGACACTGAATGGTCAAATTTTTATAAAATTCAGGCGGAATGCAAAGTATCATTTGACACGCTTAGAGGCACCTCTGTTGGAGTTGCATGGGTTATCTCCAACAATTTGATTCCGAGACCTCCCCCTCCCACTCGCTATAGATATACCTTTGACGGCTGGTGCACAGATACGTTTTACACGCAGAGGTGGGATTTTGCGACCTATCGAGTATCCTCCGACACCACATTATATGCCAAATGGGACTCCATACCCATAACCGCCTTCGACATAGATAGCACAGCAATACACCTGACCATGCGATATGACCGGACAAGGCAGTTGACACTAACCGTTGAGCCGGAGAATGCCACCGACCAAAGTAAAAATTGGTGGAGTGACGACCCGCTCATTGCGACAGTAGACGGAGATGGATTGGTAACAGCCGTGAGTGAGGGCACCACAACAATATACGTTGGACCGAGCAGCAACCCGTTGTTGACAAAAGATTGCAGTGTAACCGTAAGCAAAGCCGGTCAAATCCTCACTTGGAACCAACCACTCGATTATACTTATGGCGACCCTGCCATAACACTCACAGCGACAGTGAACAGTGGCATACCTGTTACCTACACATCCGACGACACACTCGTAGCAACAATAAACAACACCATATTAACTATTAAAAACGCCGGCTCAGCAAACATTAGTGCCAATTGTGCATCGAGTGCTGACTACTACCCTGCCACTGAAACACAATCTCTAACAATAGCGCAGGCACCACTCACTGTAAGAGCAAAGGATGTGGTATGGATTCATGGTGAAACCTACAAACCGGAGCCGGAGGAAATCATCTATGAAGGCTGGCAATACAGCGATGATGCCACGAACAACGATTTCTCTACTCCGCCTTTAATTGATTTTGACCCGACAATAGACCGCCCCGTCGGTACATACCCCATTCGTGTAATACTGGGACGTTCCAACAACTACGAATTTGTAACACCGGATGGATGGTTGTATGTTATACACAACCCGGAAGAAGACAATATTGTTGAAATACCCAACAGCACCCCACCCAATGCCATCCATTCAAACTACATAGCAGATTGTGGTATCACAGAATCGGTCGTAAAGCTCATGCCCAAAAATCCGACCACCAAGGTCTACTTTGTGGACAAGAACGGCAACCTCACAGCGAGCGACAGCCTCATTGTTGATATTCGTCGTCCCGGCACATACCCCGTCACTTACATCCTCAAAAGCCTCGTCGACTCCGTCCCCTACACCTTGGAGATAGAAAGCCTGGTTCAGTGGGATTCCATTATCGGAATGAGGTATAACAACGTGCTGATTGTAAAAACCATCAACAGTTATGGCTTCACATTTAGCAACTGTGAATGGTTTGAAGATGACACGCCTCTCACCTCCGGACTGTATTATTCGGCAGGAGCCAATCACCACACCGACCGCTTGAAAGAAACCGCCACCTACAGAGCCACGCTCTACACCGATGACGGAGATACTTTGCACACCTGCGCGGGGCAGATAACACTCTATAAGGAGGAACCGGTCAATGCCCCCCTGCAAATCTATCCCAATCCTGCCCCCAAAGGTCAATCCGTCACCATTGAAGGCATCCCGGAAGATGCGAAAGAAATCAAAATCTACGACCTCAACGGTCGCGTGGTAGGGACATGGCAAGCCGCGACACCACAAATGCCGTCATCCGCCACCATACCAATGCCGGCAGGAAACGGCATATACCTCCTGAAAGCAGGGGGAAAATCCGTAAAAGTGACAGTAGAATGAACAAAAGCCGATTACATATAGCACTGTTCGTTCTGCTTGGTGTTAGTTTTGCAAACAATATCTACTCCCAATCGGCACCGGATTCTGCAAAATCCAAGTTTCTCAGTCCGCCTGAATTTTCTGTTTTCGCCGGAGCCGGACGGAGTACGCTGATTGGGTTTCCCAATGTTTCTCAATTCGCATTGGGTGGCGATGCAGGATTCGGCTACACCTACTTCTTCAACACCAATTGGGGCATTGCCACCGGCGTAAGCGTGGCATTCTTCAACAGCAAATACAAATTGGCGGACATCAGTGGCAACTATCGAGCGAATGATGGCACAGATGGCATACCCGAATTTGGCGACAACGGTGGTTTTTATTTCACATACGCCACCAAAGGCTTCTCCGGACAGCAGCACCTCTTTCTTGCCAATATCCCTGTCATGCTGCAATATGAAAGGTATGTCAGTGAATATGACAAATCCTACAAATTTTACCTCAAATTAGGCGGCAAAATCGGGGTTCCGCTCGGCGACATCAACTCCATCAATCGCATGGAAGAGTTGCAAACATCGGGCACATTTTGGGGCACACCCATCAAAGCTCCTGAAAGCATGGGGCTTGGTACGTACAAAAACCTCGAAAGCCCGGATAAGATACCCCCACCGACTATAGCTTTTTTTGCGTCCGCCGAAACAGGCTTCAAATGGGACATGAAAAATGGCAAATGGTTCTACACAGGCATCTATATTGACTATGGGATAAACCAATTGCTCAAAGTCAGCAATGAACCATTATCCATTAAATACAACGCCAACTATCGGGAGAGGGTTGATGCAGACTATCAATTCCCCGATGTGATAGTAGCCAAACCAAGCGGCAAAAACCCTTTCACTAAAACGATTCCCGTCTCTGTGGGCGTGAGAGTAACATTGGCATTCGGACACAAAGAGAGAGAATTTGCAAAAAAAACGGAAGTAGCATCACCTCCTTCGTCAACTGTTGTTCCACCCGCCGGTCAAATCCCAACCCCGTCCAACCGCTCGGACACGACCAAAGTGGTGGCAAAGCGCAAGGTTACAGTAACAAAAACGCAACGGGCACGTGTAGAAAAAATGAGAGATATGAAACAGTTGGAACGCCCCATAACGTTTGAATTTGACAGATTCGCGCTGTTAGACACAATAAAAGTCGTCATAGACGAAAAAATAATCGCCATCAAAAAGCAATTGGACGAAGACGTACGCATATTGAAAAAATACCCCGACGTAACAATAATCATCGAAGGGCACACCTGCGACATAGGACCGGAAGAACACAACATAACATTGGCAAAAGACCGCGCAGAAGCCGTCAAAGCCTACTTGCTACAAAACGGCATCCCAACCAAAACAATAGTAAACACCATCAGCAAATCCTCCGCAGAACCCCGCTACCCCAACATCAACGAAGAAAACCGCCAAAAAAACCGCCGAGTAGAAATAAAAGTAGTGATTAGTTATTAGAGGGTAGAGGTTAGAGGTTAGAGGTTAGTTATTAGAGTTTAGAGTTTAGAGTTTAGAGTTTAGAGTTTAGAAATAATCTCCTATCATATAAAGCGGCACATTTGTCATCCACGATTCTTGACGGAAATCGGAAAGGGAGGTGCGAATGGCGGCTTGCGGTTTATATTTTTCGCAAAAGAATTTGAAACTCTTAGATTGCAGATTTTCCCCTGCTTTCACTTCAATCGGTGTGATTTCGCCTTTGTGCTGAACTACAAAATCGACTTCGTTTGTACTTTTTTCGTTTGTCCAGTAGCCGATATAATTCAGTTCGGCGGCTTTAAGTTGCTGCATAACAAATTGTTCTGTAAATGCACCTTTGTATTCTTCAAAGAGGGCGTTGCCGGCAACAATGGTTCTTGAGTCTAAACCTGATTTTGCGGCAAGCAAGCCCACATCGTTGAAAAACAACTTGAACGCCGACATATCCTGATAGGCAATCAGCGGCATCGACGGCTTGGAAATGCGGAACGTTTTAAGCAAAATCCCCGAATCGACCAACCATTGAATTGCCAACTCAAAATCTCTCGCTCTTGCGCCTTCTTTCGCCACGCCATACACAAATTTTTTATTATCCTTTGCCAACTGTGCAGGAATACTGTTCCAAACCATATTCAAACGTGGCACAACTTCATCAGGTGCGTGTTTAGAAAAGTCGCCTTCGTAGGTGGTAAGAATGGCGTTTTGAATGAATTGTACCTTTTGAAAATCGCGATTTTGGACAAAATCGGCAACCACTTCCGGCATTCCACCAACATAGAGGTAATAGCGTAAAAATTCCTTAAACCTGTCGGTAAACATTGGTAAAATGTCCCATTGCTGTTTCTCTAAAATCTGCGCAATTCCTTTCTCGTTTATTGCCAAAAGAAACTCATAAAACGACATTGGATGCATATACAAGAACGAAACTTTTCCTACCGGAAACGAAACTTTGTGGTGCAAATTCATTCCGAGCAACGAATCGGAGGCAATGACAAAATATTCAGGTGCCTCTTCGCAAAAATATTTCAGCGAAGTAAGTCCTCCCGGCGCAGATTGTATCTCATCGAGCACGATTAAAGTGTCATTCGCAGTAATAGAAAAACCAATAAATGCTTCCAACGCATTGATTATTCGCGGAATATGCAAATTTTCTTCAAACAAGTTGCGCATTTTTTTTTCATATTCAAAATTGACATAAACCATTTGGCGAAACTCGGCTTTGCCAAATTCCTTGATAAGCCAAGTTTTTCCCACCTGCCGTGCACCCTGTACAATAAGCGGTTTTCTCCCTTTGCTTAACTTCCAATCAATCAGTTGTTTAATCTTTGTTCTGTACATTTTATCCAGATAAATTTGTCATAAATCACACTTTTATCCAGATAAATTTGTCAAAAATCACATTTTTATCCAGATAAAAACGCCACAAAGGTACGAAATTTTCTTGGCAATCGTGAAAAACTTGGCGAAATCTCACTCCTCCTCGCCATTTAAAATATTCTGCGTACCTTTGCAAAAGTTTTTGTGTGAATAACGCAAAACAAAGTAATACAAACAAACGCTAATTCATTATATATGAACGAAACCATTGCAATGCCTGAAAACATACGGCAAGCATATACCAAGTACAATTCCTACGACCCACGTTGTTGGACACAAGCCTATTTCGATTACGATTCGGGCGGTTTTAATGTGTATCACAACGACCATCAATTTACGCCAACAGGAGGTGGAGGCGAGGCAGAGAAAGTCGTTGGGATGCTGCTTGCCAAACATAATGGCAAGCAAGTGGAATTTTTGCCGGAGCAAGGTATTGGTTATCCGGTACCTGACCTCGGATTTGACGAGCAAACATGGGATGTCAAATCAATTGAAAAAGCCGGAGAAGACACAATAAGAAAGAGCATCAAAGGTGCCCGTAAGGCGGATAATGCTCTGTTTTATTTTGGTAAAGCAGATAAATACAAGGAATTACGTAATGCTGTTGACCGTGAAGTTACTAAATATCAGAAAACGGGAGAGTTACATAAAGTGCCAAATATTTACTACATGGATAAAAATTTGTTGAAAGTGCTATGGAAAAAGTAAAAGTGGACACTATTAAGTATCCACTTCTTCTTGACAGATTATCGCTCTGCCGGGCCGGTGGGCGAAGCGGGGGCATTACCTCCCTCCTCTTCCCCCGCAAGCGACTCCGGATTCGAACCGGCTATCAGACCGCTACTAATCGCTCTTCGACGCCGCAAAGGTACAACATCTTTTTCAATCCACCAAATTTTGTCTGAACTGTGATTTTTGTCTGAATCAGGATTTGCAGAATTAAAGGATTAGCAGGATGGAGGTTGTCTGAACTGTGATTTTCGTATGATTTTCGTGATTTTTATGATTAAGGTTAAGGGTGAAGCCCATTCGTGGTCGGAAGATTGGTTAGATGTTGAATTTACGGGCTGAAAGCCCAGCATATCCCAGCCCAACGCATCGCGTTGGGGAAATAATGATGAATAATAATGATGAATAATGATGAATAATGAGATATGATTGTGGCAACATAATGATATGTTGCCCTTTCAGGGCGCGCACAATCATTTATCATCATTACCCCAACGCGATGCGTTGGGCTGGGATATGTTGCCCTTTCAGGGCGCGCACAATCATTTATCACCATTACCCCCAACGCGATGCGTTGGGCTGGGATATGCTGGGCTTTCAGCCCGTAATGAAATCTTCCGACCACGACTAAGATGCGCCCCCAACTCCCCCTGAGGGGGGCGCGGGGGGCACTAAACTCTAAACTCTAATAACTAAACTCTACTCCTTTATTAACTTCAGCGTTCCCACGACCATGCCTTTCTTTGATGAGATTCGGATGACGTATACGCCGGGGTCCCAGCCTGAGAGGAGGATTTGCTCTTCGTTGCTTTGTGCTACTTGCTCCAATACTTGTTTGCCTTGTCCGTTGAAGATGGTTATTGTGTTGCCGGAAGCATTTTTTACCGTTACCTTTCCTTTGGCGGGATTGGGATAGATTTGCAACTCGTCGGTGGCTGTAACGTCCACATCGGTGCCTTGCTTCGTCCACTTCGCCACCAGACGCATTTCTGTGCCCGTCGCCGGTTCCACTGCTTTGCTGAAATTCCAGATTTCCGTGCTGCCTGCGCCGCTCACCTCCCAACCGTCGAAGCGATAGCCGCTGCGGGTGGGGCGAAGAGGCTCGGCAAGCACACTTCCATAAGGAACCGACTTGTAAGTTTCCATACCTTCTGTGGACACAAAAATGACAGTAACCATAACAACATCCGTATAAATGGCGATATTGTCAATAGCCATTGGCGGTTGGAGACCACCGGAGCCATTGTTTTTCCAAGTGAACACGATACGTTGCGAAATACCTGCAAGATTTTGGTCGTCCGGTAAATAGTTGGCTATCGGTTGCTCCGTACTCACTCGTTGCCACGACTCAGAGCCATTACAAACGGCTATCTCTTCCACATCTCTCAGTTCCTGACCGGCGGCGGGCACAGCCGCTATCGCCGGTAAAATGCTGACAGTCAAATAATCAACGGGGTCGCCACTTCCCCAAGTATCATTTTCGCCGGCACCGTTCCAATCAAAAGCAATATACAGAGTAGCGTTAGGACTCAAGATATGATTAGGAATCCAGAAATCATGGTAGAGATGCACTATACTTGCTTTATTTGTGAAATAGGTATTATCTCTATTGTTGCCTGAGATATAGGCTGCTTTAGTGCCGTCATTTGTTGCTTTCTCGCCCACAATCCACTTATTAGCTTGCTCATTAGCCTGCTCTCCATTCACTCTCGCCCACTTTTTGTCGTCCGTTTCAAAAGACTCTATAAGCAGCGGGAGCACGATTTTCCAGTTGGCATACAACGTCTTATCACCATACACAGGAGTCTCAAAATCCCATTCAGTATTCAAGGCAGCATCTTCATACCAACCATCAAAGACTTTTTCTCTACGCAACCCGGCAGGCGTCTGCGGCAAGGGGATTGTCTCGCCTGCTTTCACGCTTCTCGTTGCAAGCACAGCAGAACCATCTTTGAAAGTAACCGTCACAGCATCCACCCACTTGGGATATAGAATGATATCGCCTGTTGAACCTTCCGGAATTTCGCCAATCCATGAACTCTCAGCAAAATCTTCACTTCTGTACCAGCCTTCAAAGGCAGACCGCGGCATTGTTGGCTCCCTCAAGAAGATAAGCGGAGAGCTCACATTGTAGGTAGGCGGATTAAGCACCGAATTTGTTTCTACATTAACATATGTAATAGTATATTCAATCACACGCCATTTAGCAAACAACTGCAGGTTGCCGGCAGAATTTTGCAGAACAAAAATCGGTTCGCCGGTAAAGTCAGCGTTTGTATACCAACCGAGGAACTCGTAACCATTTTTTGTACTTGTCAAATCAATAACATCCACAACAGTATATTGTGAAGGCTGTGCCCCCGTACCGTCATTATTGGTGTAGCTAATAGTGTAAACAATAGTATCCCACTCGGCTGTAAGGACAATATTCTCATTTATTGCCATTTCAAAATTCCAAGGCTCACCGTTTCTAAACCAGTTCACAAAATCATACCCTCTTCTCTCCGGATTATCAGGGCGGGTTGCCTTTTGTCCACGTCCCAGCAATTGTGTTGCCGTGGTAACCAGTGTATCGCCGGTATCGAAGCGCACAGAATAGTGCACCGGCGTTGAAAAGGTCACATTATCGATAGCCGCAGGATATTGCGAACCGGCGATGGCATCATTTTCCCAAGCAAATATCAACCGCTTAGTGGAGCCGGCGTATGATCTGGGGATGGGTATCACCTCTTGCGAATGCCATCCGGCATTTTCAACACCATAATCGCCATAAACGCCCAACGGGGTAGCGGACAAACTTTGCCCTGCATCAAGCGGCCGACCCTCAGTCTCAAGATAAACAGCCAGATAGTCTTTACCCAATCCGCCACCACCGCCTTCGCCGGAGGCTCTCCAATCAAAGGAAAGCATATAATCTTCAGCGGCAGAAGGCATCGGCAGGTCATAATAGAGATAGACTTTGCTCGCCCGTTCCACGTCATAGACATTGTGCGCGCCGCCATCATTAGAGATGTAGGCAGAGGCAACCTCACCGTGATTAGTGGCTGTCCCTCTAACCCATGTATTGGGCTGAGTACCATTGATATAGTGCCAGTTGTTTAAGTATGGAGAACCGACATCAAACGTTTCCTGAAAATTGATACGCCCCCACTTGGCATACAAAGTAGTATCACATACTATGGGCATTCTTTCAAAATCCCATCGCTGCGTGTAAGCCGTATCGGTGTACCATTGGTCAAAGAAGACAAAACCGGCAAGGACTGGTGCGGGCGACGGCTTTGTGGCATGTTGCGACATTCCCACAGTTTGGGCCGGAATCGGAGAGGCACCCACTTCCAGTGTATTAAACGTTACCCTACAAGCGTTCAACCATTTTGCCCATAATACTGTGTCTTGCGCACTATGGGCAGATATGGCAGGTACCCGATTATAAAGAGCCGACGGCTGCAAGGGGTCTGCATCAACCCAGCCGTCAAAGACGTAATTGAATTTAGTCACATTCCGCGACAACACGGTTGCACTGTCATAAGAGTACGCCGGAATATTATCTACAGCCGAATTAACAAACGTTCCGCCGTCCAGCATATAGGTAATAGTGTGAAGCCGCCAATTGGCAGTCAATATCACGTTAGCACGCAAAGCACCCGGAGTGATGGCAGAAATAGGAGTGCCGTCAAGTGTCCATCCGGTAAATACCCACCCTGTGCGCACCGGAGTCGACAACACGAAATCACTCGCTACCGTAAAGAAGCCAACACTGTCCCTAACGCCGAGTTCACCATAAACACCACCGGTTCCGGGGTCTGCAAAATGTCCTCCGGCCATATCGTAGGCTATTTGGTAGTTCTGCAATCCCCATTGAGCCACCAGCCAGGTCGTATCCAGGATTTCGTGCTCACCCACCACAAAAGGCTGATGGGTCAGCGAATCAAGCCAGGTTACAAACACATAATCCGTACGGGAAGGGGTCATGACCGGCGAAACAAACGTGGCACAAGTTCCCTGCAATACCGGTTGCGGTACTGCCGGTAACCCGTTTTTGCCATCAAAATAGACAATCACAGTATCGTTCCGTTTGACGGATACATTATCAATCGCAATAGAATAGTTGTCGCCGTAGCCATTATTATCGTTCACCCAGGAAAACATCAACAGTTTTTGCACATTCGCTGCGCCTTCATCTGCGCGAGATAATAATATTTTTTGCACTTCTCGGTTCCATCCGGTACTTTGCTTGTTGAATTTACCCAGCAGTTGAT